>NZ_VEJN01000003.1:0-294773 GCF_007678615.1 Pseudomonas sp. DE0157 | reverse complement strand
ATGCCTGTCACCTCCCTCCGCAAGACCTGCGTTCGGCCTTCTGAAGTCGCGAAGATCAAAAGCAAGATCAAGATCAAGATCAAGATCAAGATCAAGATCAAGATCAAGATCAAGATCAAGATCAACAGCAACAGCAACAGCAACAGCAACAGCAACGGCAACGGCAACGGCAACGGCAACGGCAATAATCTGAGAAGAATAGATTCTAAGCGTGTCTAAGTTGCATAACGCTACATTGCGCATTGCTTGCAGATAGCCTCATTCCTAATGTAGGAGCGGTCTTGCCGGGGCGCCGGACCGGCCGCGATGGGCCGCACAGCGGCCCCCGGCATTTATTGGGTAGATATCATAAAAAGGGCCAACCTGCGGCGGACCCCTGTAATAAGCTCCCATCCGCCTCCCGCCTCCCGCCTCCCGCCTCCCGCCTCCCGCCTCCCGCCGCTTAGCCAGCAGACACCATGCACGCTTGAACTTCCATCTCCCACTCCGCCTCGAAATATGCAGACATAACTACAGCGAGGCGGCCATGTCGCTTATCCACCCTCAAGCGCGATACAAGCCCTACCAAGATGCATCAGGCGGTTGGGGGTCGGCGCGTTCTGTCATGAGCATACTCTGGCGTGAACAAGCCTTCACCACGGCACCCATGGCACTGGTCAGACAGAACAAACCCAACGGCTTCGCCTGCGTCAGCTGTGCTTGGGCCAAGCCTGGCAACCCACACGCGCTGGAATTTTGCGAGAACGGCGCCAAGGCCACTGCCTGGGAACTCACCCGCCACCGCACCGGCCCGGAATTCTTCGCCACCCATACCCTGTCAGCGCTGCGCACATGGACCGATTACGCCTTGGAGCAGCAAGGCCGGTTGACCCATCCCATGCGCTACGACCCGACCAGCGATCGCTACCAAGTCACCACCTGGGCAGAGGCATATCAGCAAATTGGCCAACAGCTGCAAGCCCTGACGCCTGACGAAGCGGTGTTCTACGCCTCGGGCAGGGCGTCGTTGGAAGCCTCGTTCATGTACCAGCTGTTCGCCCGTGCCTATGGCACCAACAACCTCCCGGACAGCTCGAACATGTGCCATGAGAGTACATCGGTCGGGCTGCAGGAGAGTATCGGCGTACCTGTCGGCACCGTCACGCTGGAAGACTTCGAACACACCGACTGCATTTTCTTCTTCGGCCAGAACGTGGGCAGCAACAGCCCGCGAATGCTTCACCCGCTGCAGGAAGCGCGCAAGCGCGATGTGCCCATCATCACCTTCAACCCACTGCGTGAGAGGGGGCTCGAGCGCTTCGTCAATCCACAATCTCCCAGTGAGATGCTGGGGCCTGACTCGACCGTGATCAGCACTCAATATCACCAGGTCAGGGTCGGGGGTGATCTGGCTGCAGTGATGGGGATTATCAAGGCCCTGCTCGCGATGGAGCAGCACGCAAATGAGCAGGGCAAGCCGGCCGTTCTGGACCATGCGTTCATCCAGGCGCACACCGACGGGTTGGATGCGCTGCGAGAGGACGTTCAGGGCCATCAGTGGGCGACCCTGGAGCGTCAGTCCGGTCTCGGGCGCGCTGCCATGGAAGCTGCAGCCACCGTCTATGCCCGCAGCAGCAAGGTCATGATCGTCTACGGCATGGGCATGACCCAGCACCGACGCGGTGTAGACAACGTGCAGATGCTGGTCAACCTGTTGCTGCTGCGCGGCAACATTGGCAAGCCTGGCGCAGGCATCTGTCCAGTGCGCGGACACTCGAATGTGCAGGGCCAGCGCACGGTCGGTATCACGGAAGACCCGGGCAAGGTTCCGGCTGAAAAACTGCAAGCGCTGTTTGGCGTGCAGGTCCCGCCGAACAAGGGCATGGCCACGGTGGACTGCTGCCAGGCGCTGGTTGAGGGCAAGGTCAAGGCCTTCATCGGCCTGGGTGGTAATTTCCTGCGGGCGATCCCCGACACCCAGCGCATGGAGGCGGCCTGGCAGACGCTGACGCTGAACGTCCAGGTGGCCACCAAGCTCAATCGCACGCATCTGTTCCCAGGACGACATGGCTGGTTATTGCCCTGCCTGGGGCACATCGAAGCGGATCGTCAGGACGGGGTGGAGCAGGTCTATACCACCGAGGACAGTACCGGCTGCATCCGCGCCTGGCAGGGCCGCAACGAGCCGGCCAGCGAGCAACTGCGCTCCGAAGTGGCGATCATTGCCGGGTTGGCTGAAGCGACCTTGGGTCAGCGAACTACCATCGACTGGGATGCTTGGCGACACGACTATGCATTGATTCGCAAAGCGATTAGCCAGGTCTACCCCGAGATATTTCACGACATGGAGACCCGCATGTGGGAGCACGGCGGCTTCCATAGGCCCTTGCCCGCGGCCAAGCGGGAGTGGCAGACCGCGTCTGGCAAAGCCCAGTTCGTGGCGCCCCAGCGCCTTGATGAGGACGACGACTTGCAGCCCACTGTTTCGGCGCATGATGTGCTGCAATTGATGACGCTGCGCAGCAATGATCAGTTCAACACCACCGTCTATGGCTATGACGACCGTTTCCGCGGCGTAAAAGGTACCCGCAGCGTCGTGTTCCTCAATCGCAGCGATGTGGTTCGGTTGGGCTTGGCTGCAGGCGATTGGGTGCTGCTACGCACCGCTGTCGAGCCAAAGGTGGTGCGAGAAGTGGGTCCTTTGCAGATCATCGCCTATGACATTCCGGAGGGCTGCGCCGGCGCTTACTACCCCGAGTGCAATCCCCTGATCCCGCTGTGGCATCACGCTGAACGAAGCAAGGTGCCCGCCGCCAAATGCGTGCCGGTTACGCTGCGCAAGGTGGAGCCGTCCGCTGATGACCTGAGCAAGGCAGTGCCGGCACACGATCAGATCAATTGAGCGCTTTGAAGGTTGGGCCATGCAGGGCCTTGCAGGCTATACGTTGATAATCCATTCCATTGTTCGTCCCTAGACGACAGGAGCGCCGTAATGAACAAGCTGCCTGATGACTCCGCGATGGTAGTGCCATTGCCTTTCGAGCCCGGTTTTGAGCAGATTCCCGAGGATGAGGCACAGACCAGCCAGGCGTTGCAGGATACGCTGCGTCAGATCATGGAGATCACCTTCAATGACAATGGTCACGCCAATCGGGGCGTTCATGCCAAAGCACATGGATTATTGCGCGGCACACTGAAGGTGGCGCCGGGGCTGCCTGCGCAGCTCGCTCAGGGAGCCTTCGCCACACCCGGTGAGTTCGATGCCTACCTGCGGTTTTCCACCAACCCAGGTGACATCCTCGACGACAAGGTTTCCACCCCACGGGGGCTGGCGCTCAAAATCGTAGGCGTGCAAGGGCCGCGGTTGCCAGGCAGTGAAGGGCAAGTCACGCAGGACTTTGTCATGCAGAATGCCAAAGCCTTCACCGCGCCAGACCCCAAGGCGTTTCTCAAGACGTTGAAGTTGCTCGCCAAGACCACTGACAAAGCCCCGGGTACCAAAAAGGCATTGTCCGCCGTGCTGCGCGGTGCAGAAAAGGTGGTCGAAGCGTTTGGCGGCGAGAGCGGCACCCTCAAAAGCCTTGGCGGGCATCCTCAAACCCACATTCTTGGCGAAAGCTTCAGCACCGTCGTACCTGTGCTCTATGGCCCTTACTACGCAAAACTTGCGGTAGTGCCCGTGTCGACGGCCTTGACTGCGCTGACCGATCAGGTCGTGGACCTCAAAGACGACACAGACGGGCTGCGCCACGCGGTGGAGGCGTTTTTTGCAAGCCAGGGTGGCGTCTGGGAAGTCCGGGTGCAGTTGGCCACCGATCTAGATCAGATGCCGATCGAAGATGCATCCAAGCAGTGGCCCGAAGCGCTTAGCCCTTATGTGAGCGTGGCCACCTTGGAGGTCAAGCCTCAAGCCGCGTGGAGCGAAGAGAATGTGCGCCTTATCGACGACGGCATGGCGTTCAGCCCTTGGCACGGCTTGGCGGCGCACAGGCCGTTGGGCGGCGTGATGCGAGTGCGCAAGCCGGCCTATGAAATGTCGGCAAATTTTCGTGGGCAGCACAATGGTTGCCCAATCCATGAGCCCGGTTTCAAAGGGCCGAGCCTATAAGTCGAGGAGAGTACGCCATGCAACCAGAAACCGCGGGCACTGAAGAGAAAGGCCCAAGCGATGTGCCGTATATCAACGATCCGTTGAAACCCACTTCCCCTGCGCTCAACGACGCGGATGCCACGGAGGCAGCTGAGGCTGAGATGGATATCGAGGACGACGGCGAATCGCTCTGAGTTCACTGGCGCCGTCGCTTGAGCAGCGGCGGCGCCAGTGTGTAGAGCATCGATGTGTAGGCGATCCGGGTCGTGCGAGGCTAAGCGCGAGCGCTAGGCGAAGCCGTACAGGTCCACGGGGTTATCCCGCAGGATCAGCTGCCGAACCTGGTCATCCGGTGCCCAGTCAAGCAAGGTATCCAGTAATGCGGCATCATCAGGCTTGTTCTGCAGGGACTGGGTGGGGTGCGGCCAATCACTGCCCCATAGCAGGCGTTGAGGGTAGTGTGAGATCAACCTGCGTGCCACCAGGCCCACGTCCTCAAAATGGGGAGCGCCCGTTTTGGAACGCAGGTAGGGACCAGAAAGTTTGACCCAGGTGCGACCTTGTTGCATGAGCCCATCCAGCGCCTTGAAGGCAGGCGACAGAACACCCTCGGGTTGTGGTACGTGCCCCATGTGATCAATGACTACCTTGCCAGGCAGCGCAGCCAGCCGTGGAGCGATATCGGCCAGTAGCGGGCCTGTGGCCAGTTGTACGTGCCAGCCCAACTCATTCACCCGCGCCGCGAGCAGCTCGATGCCGTCGAGCGCTTGCCCACCGGTGCTGAGGTTGAAGCGAATGCCCCGCACGCCTGCCCCGTGCAAGCGAGCAAGCTCCTCATCGCTGACGGTGCTGGCGACGACGGCTATGCCCCGTGCATCTGTACCGCTGCGGGCCAGTCCCTCGAGCATCACACGGTTGTCCGTACCGTAGGTCGAAGGCGTGACGATGACCATGCGGCGCAGGCCCAGTCGGCGTTGCAATTGGCGGTAGTCGTCCAAAGACGCGTCCGGCGGCAACAAGGTAGCACCCGGTGCCGCTGGGACGCGGCTGTCGTAAAGGTGCATGTGGCAGTCCACGCTGCCGGAAGGCGGGACCAGACGCGGACGGTCTTCACCCTGACTGTACGGGACGCTGGCCGCAGCGCCCATTGCACCCAGGACACTCAGGCTACCGGTCGCCTGAAGAAATCTTCGACGTGATAAAGCCATTACAGCCTCTATTTTGTTGTGTTTTGACTTGGCACCGGTTTCACCGGCTCCACGGCACGTCGTGCGTGCCATGGACGCCAATCGAACGCCAGGCGGCTTCTACTTGGTAGCCAACGTTCCTGCGGCCTGCGCCTGTTCCACCTGACGCTTGCGGCCAATGACCAACACCATGACCCCGGCCAGCGTGCACAGCGCCGCCAGTGGCATCAGCGCCAGGGCATAGCTGCCCGTGGCGTCATGGATGGCGCCGTACACGTTGACCATCAAGCCACCTCCGATCAGGTTGGCCATGGCGCCGACCGCAGCCAGCCCAGCCGCTGCAGTGGAGGAGGACAACCAGCCCGACACCAGTGCCCAGAACGGGCCTTTCATGGAGTAGGCCCCCACCAGCACCATGGTCAGCATCACCACCGTGGCCGGCAGCGACGAGGTGAACAGGGTCATCAGCAGGCCGGCCGCAATCAGCAACATGGTCATCGCGGTGTGCCAGCGACGTTCACCGGTGCGGTCGGAGCTGCGACCCCAAATGACCATCAGGATCGAGGCAACGCCGTACGGAATAGCGTTCACCAGCCCGATCTCCATGGAACTCAGGCCGAACGTCTTGAGCAGTTGTGGCGCCCAGACGCTCATGGTGCTGCCGGCCGCCGAGGCGCCCGAGTAGATCAGCGCAAGCACCCAGATGTCCTTGTGGCGCAGCAGCTTCCACAGCGAGATATGACCGATGGTGGTCTTCCGCGCTCGTTCCTCGGCCAGCCGCCCGGTGAGCCAGCCGCGTTGCTCGTCGTTCAGCCATTTGGCCTGTTCAGGCCGATCGGTGAGTACGAACAGACAGGCGATACCCAGCAGCACCGCCGGGATGCCCTCGAGGATGAACAGCCAATGCCAGCCGCGCATGCCCAACCAGCCGTCCAGGCTCAAGAGCAGCCCCGAAATTGGCGAGCCGATGAAGTTGGCGGCGGGAATGGCGACCATGAACAGCGCCACCATGCGCGCGCGATACGCCGACGGCAGCCAGTAGGTGAGGTAGAGCAACACCCCAGGGAAGAACCCGGCCTCGGCTGCGCCCAGCAGAAAGCGCATCACATACAGCGAGTTGGCGCCTTGCACGAAGGCGGTACCGGCGGAGATGAGCCCCCAGGTGATCATGATGCGCGCGATCCAGATGCGCGCACCGTAGCGCTGCATGGCCAGGTTGCTGGGTACTTCCACCAGAAAGTAGGCGAAGAAGAACAAGCTGCTGGCGAAACCGAAGACCTTGGCTGACAACTCCAGGTCCTGGTTCATTTGCAACGATGCCATGCCGATGTTGCCGCGATCGATGATCGCGATCAGGTAGCAGATGATCAGAAAGGGCAGTAGGCGCCAGGCAACACGGCGCATGGTGGCGCGTTCGAGCTCGCTGGGCGGGGTTGAGGCTGGTTTCATGGTGCTCTCCAATTGTTTTTTTTCTGGAGTTACGCAGTGGTCCGTGCCGCCGGACCAGCCGGCGCAGGTGCAATCAGTTATCGATCAGGTGACGGTTCACCACACAGCGCGGGTCCAGCGCCTTGCCGTCCCAGGCATCGAGGACTTGCTGCAGGGCAACCAGGCCTACGCGGTCCCGGGCTTCGCTGGTGTTGGCCCCGATGTGAGGTGTGGCGACCAGGGTTGGCAGGCCCCACAGCGGACTGTCGGCCGGAGGCGGTTCGGGGTGGAAGGTGTCCAGGCCGGCACCCCCGATACGGCGTTCGCTCAACGCATGCACCAGTGCATCGGTATCGACCAGCTCGCCACGTGCGGTATTGATCAAGATGGAGCCGGGACGCATGCGCTCAAGTTGCTGGGCGCCGATGAGGTTGCGGTTGGTGTCCGTGAGCGGGCAATGCAGGCTGATGATATCGCTATCGGCCAGCAAGCGATCGAAATCCTCTTCGCGCTCGACGTGGTCACGCACGGGCAGTTGCCGTAGGTAAGGGTCGTAAACCTTGACCTTCATGCGCAGCGGCGCCACCAAGTCCATCAGGATCGCGCCAATCGAGCCAAGGCCGACCAAGCCCAGGGTCTTGCCCGCCAATTCCATACCGTTGGCAGTGGCCTTGTCCCAGTGGCCTTCGCGCATGCGCGCATCGAGTAAGGCGGTCTGGCGCGCGACGCTGAACATCAACGCAAAAGCGTGCTCGGCCACTGATTGGGCGTTGGCCCCAACGGCGATGGAGACAGGAATACCACGGTCGGCGGCGGCCTGGATGTCGATGGTGTTGTAGCCAACCCCATGCTTGGCCACCACCTTCAATGCGCTGGAGGCGTCGATCATGGCGCGGGTTAGGCTGCCTTGGCGCACGATGATGCCATCGGGTTGCTCTGCGCGAATGATCGCTTCGAGCTCTTGCTCGGGCAGATAGGGCGTGGTGGGGATGACGCGGATGGCGTGTTGTTCGGCCAGGCGCATCGCTTGGTCGGCCAGCGCCGGACCGGTCAGCAGAAGGGTACGGGACATCGTCGATACCTTGTTTTTGTTCAAGACGGTAGGACTGCACTGAGTGCTCTCACCAATAACCTAGCATAATGAAACGGCGTTGCAACAACAGTTTATCGTCAATCAGATTCCGTAATTAACGGCATTCAAAATCCTTGAAATGCGTTTAATGAAATGCCATTCTGAAATGGCGTTCTGGTTCACCTGGGGCGCGCCCAATAAATCCAAGAGAGGAAGGTCACATGAGCATTGGTTTCCAGGTGCTTGAACGCACGCGCAAAATCGGTGATGAATGGGTATCGCGCTACCGTGAGGTGCCGGTGGCCAACGTCAGCGATTCGATGAATCGCATGACGGCCGGTGGTGCGCGTTTGCGTCCCATGCACCGGGAAGGTGTGCTGTGCGGCGCGGCGCTGACAGTCAAGGCCCGCCCTGGTGACAACCTGATGCTGCATTACGCCATCGACATCGCCGAGCCAGGGGATGTGATCGTGGTCGATGCTGGCGGCGACCTGACCAATGCACTGATCGGCGAGATGATGGTGGCGTACGCTGTAAAGCGTGGTGTAGCCGGCATCGTCATCAACGGTGCAATCCGCGATGCCGGAAGCATCAAGGCCGGTGACTTCCCCCTTTTCGCTGCCGGTGTTTCCCACCGCGGCCCTTACAAGGACGGACCGGGTGAGATCAATGTGCCAATCGCCATCGATGGCATGGTGATCGAACCTGGGGACCTGATCATCGGTGACGATGACGGCTTGCTGTGCGTACCCTATGCCCATGTCGCAGAGGTTTACCAACGCGCCACGGCCAAGCACGCTGCCGAAACGGCGCAAATGGAACATATCGCTCAAGGTACCAATGACCGCACCTGGGTCCTGGAATCCTTGAAAAAGAAAGGCTGCCTGCTGCCAGGCTGAGGATCGACCCGCACGTGGTACGAGCAAGATCCTTCAATGGCGGCGGCTTCTCACCTGAGGACTTGCTCACTTGTCAGACCTGACGCCGCCCCCTCGTACCCGTTGGCCCTCTGCGGTACGCGCATTGGGCCACCGCAACTTCCAGGTTTACTTCGCAGGCCAGGGTGTTTCCACCCTGGGCAAGTGGGTCCAGCAAGTCGCGCTGTCCTGGCTGGCCTATCACCTGACCGGTTCAGCCGTATTGCTGGGGCTGATCACCTTCCTTTCCCTCGCCCCGCAGCTGGTCATCGGTCCTCTGGCAGGCGCCTGGATCGATCGCCATGACAAGCGCCGATTGCTGATCGTCGTCCAGTCGATACTGGTGGTGCAGTCAGCCGTGCTTGGGCTGGCCACCTGGACGCATTGGGTAGATGGCCCTTTCATCGCCGCCATGGCGTTGCTGCTGGGCTTGCTCAACGCCGTCGAAACGCCACTGCGCCAAGCCCTGATTGCTTCTTTCGTGGATGACCCGGCAGACCTGCCCAATGCGCTGGTGCTAAACGCGATGCTCATCAACGCGGCCCGCTTCGTCGGCCCGCCATTGGCCGGTGGCTTGATTGCCGTGGCAGGGGAGGCGGCGTGCTTTGCCTTGACCGCCGTTGCTTTCACCGCCTTGCTCGTTGGGTTGCTGAAGGTGCAAGCCAAAGCCAGCCCTCGGGCTACAGGTTCCACCGCCCAAGTGTTCCGTGAGGGCCTCGCTTATCTATGGCGCGAGCAAGGCGTCAGGCAATTGCTGTTCAACGTCATCATGGTCAACCTCCTGGCATCCTGCTATGCAGCGCTCTTGCCGATCCTGGCCAAGAGTGTGTATGCCGGTGACGCACGGGTGCTGGGCTGGCTTTGGGGCGCGGCGGGCGCGGGCGCGTTCGTGGCCACGCTGGTGCTGGCGGTGGGCGGAGCCTTGCCTCGCCTTCGCCAGTTCATCGAAATGGGCGCAGGGCTTTGCGCCCTGGCACTACTGGGGTTGTGCTGGGCAGGTCAGTTGCAGCTGGCATTGTTTGCCCTGGTGGTGCTGGGTTTCGGCATCACGCTGAGCAACGTGAGCACCAACATGCAGCTGCAGAGCCAAGCGCCAGGCCATTTGCGCGGACGTGTCATTGCGTTCTACATCGCCATGCGCTTCGGCTTCGAGGCACTGGGCGGAATGGCCGCCGGGCTGCTGGCTGCTCGGGTTGGCGCCCCGGCTACCTTGGGTGCAGCCGGGGCAGTGTTGCTGTTGGGTGTGGCGGGGACTTGTGCATGGCGCAACCGTCGGGCTGCATAAACGCGCCGGGCTGGCCTGCTGTTGGCAGACCAGCCTGAATGGGAAGAACGTCATAACCCGAGCATGTTGTAGTGCACGTAGTACATGATCCACAGCGACAACCCCACCAACAGCGTGATGATCACCACCGTGAACACCAGCGCGACCAGGTTCCAACGCTGCTCTCGTGCTGTGGTCAGGTGCAGGAAAAACACCATGTGCACCACGATCTGAACCAGGGCGCACACCAGCACAGCGATGAAGGTCAGGTGACGCGGCAGGCTGGGGTACATGGCCAGCCCGAAGGGGAGCAGGGTGAGCAGGGCGGCCAGGACGAACCCAGTGTTGTAGGAACGGTGGCTGCTCTGGCTAGCGCCGGCACTGCTAGGCACATGGCTTTGACGATTCATCAGATCACCCCGAACAGGTAGACGACGGTAAACACGCATACCCACACGATGTCCAGGAAATGCCAGAACAGGCTCAGGCAGCTCAAGCGTGTGGCATTGGCACAGGTCAGGCCGCGTTGATGGACCTGCATCATCAACAGGGCCATCCAGATCAATCCCACCAGCACATGCAGGCCGTGAGTGCCCACCAACGTGAAGAACGCCGTCAGAAACGCGCTGCGTTCAGGGCCTGCGCCCTCGCTGATCAGCTGATGGAATTCGTTGATCTCCATGGCGATGAAGCCCAGGCCGAGGAGAAACGTGACGCCCAGCCAGCGCAATACCCAGCGCTTGTCCCGACGGTGGTTGGCGAGCATCGCATAGCCGTAGGTGATGCTGCTCAACAGCAGCAGGAACGTCTCCACCAGCACATAGGGCAGTTCGAAGATGTCCGCCGCGCTGGGCCCACCTGCCACAGACTGGCCCAGCACCGCGTAGGTAGCGAACAGGGTGGCGAACAGAATGCAGTCGGTCATCAGGTAGACCCAGAAGCCGAACAGGCTCAGGGAGCCTGCGTCTTCGTGGCCATGCTCCTGCTCGCGGGCCGTTTCGTTGTGCACGACATGGGACATGATTCAGGCCTCCGCCAGCCGTTGGCGCCGCTCGGTTTCCATCCGTTCGACCTCTTCGGCCGGGATGTAGTAGTCGGTATCGGGGTCGTAACTGCGCACGATCAGGGTGGCGATGACTGTCAATGAACTGGCGATGACCAACCACCAGATGTGCCAGATCAACGCGAAGCCCAGCGCCGTGGACAGAACGCCTAGCACCAGGCCCAGGCTGGTGTTGCAAGGCATGTGAATCTTGCGAAAATCCATCTCGGCCAGGGTTTTCACGCCTTTCTCCTTCATGCCCCAGTACGCGTCGATGCCGCCCACGACCGGTTGTTCGGCGAAGTTGTAGAACGGGGGCGGCGAAGCGGTCGCCCATTCGAGCGTACGCCCGTCCCAGGGGTCGCCTGTGGTGTCGCGGTTCTCATGACGTTTGCGGATACTCACCACCAGTTGCATGACCTGGCAGGCCACGCCGCACAGAATGATCAGTACCCCGAGCATTTCCAGCAGCAGCAAGGGCCGCCACTCGGGTACGTCGAAGTGATTCAGGCGCCGGGTCATGCCCATGAACCCCAGGAAGTAGGACGGCATGAAGGCAAAGTAAAATCCAGCCAACCAGCACCAGAAGGCAGCACGCCCCAAGGGGTCGTAGAGCTTGAAACCGAAGGCCTTGGGGAACCAGTACGTCAGGCCGCAGAGGTAGCCGAAGACCGCGCCGCCGATGATCACGTTGTGGAAATGGGCAATGAGGAACAGGCTGTTGTGCAACAGGAAGTCCGCCCCAGGCACCGCCAGCAGGACCCCGGTCATGCCCCCGATGCTGAAGGTGACGATGAAGCCAACCGTCCACAGCATCGGCGTCTCGAAACGTACTCGGCCCCGGTACATGGTGAACAACCAGGTAAAGATCTTCACCCCGGTGGGCACGGCGATGATCATGGTCATGATGCCGAAGAACGCATTCACGTTGGGCCCGGCGCCCATGGTGAAGAAGTGGTGCACCCAGACGATGAACGACAGCACCGTGATGACGATGGTCGCCCACACCAGGGAGTAGTAGCCGAACAGCTTCTTGCGCGAGAACGTCGAGGCCACCTCCGAGAAGATACCGAACGCTGGGAGTATGAGGATGTACACCTCGGGGTGGCCCCAGGCCCAGATGAGGTTCACGTACATCATGGGGTTGCCGCCCAGTTCATTGGTGAAGAAGTGCATGCCCAAGTAGCGATCGAGCGTGAGCATGAACAAGGTGGCAGTAAGGATGGGAAAGGCAGCCAGGATCAGGATCGAGGTGCACAATACCGTCCAGGTGAACACTGGCATGCGAAACAGCGTCATGCCGGTGGTACGCATCTTCAAGATGGTGACGAAAAAGTTCAGCCCGGTGAGCAGGGTGCCGACCCCGGATATCTGCAGCGCCCAGATGTAGTAGTCCACCCCCACCCCGGGGCTGTACCCGATGCCCGACAACGGGGGATAGGCCACCCAGCCTGTGCGGGCAAATTCGCCAATGCCCAGCGAAAGGTTCACCAGTACAGCGCCGGAGACGAACAGCCAGAAGCTGACGGCGTTCAGGAATGGATAGGCCACGTCGCGTGCGCCGATCTGCAGGGGTACCACAACGTTCATCAGCCCGACCACGAACGGCATGGCCATGAAGAAGATCATGATCACCCCGTGGGCGGTGAAGATCTGGTCGTAGTGCTCAGGTGGCAGGTAGCCGGGCGAGCCGTCCGAGGCCATGGCCTGCTGGGTGCGCATCATCAACGCGTCGGCGAAGCCGCGCAGCAGCATCACCAAGGCGACGACGATGTACATCACGCCGATGCGCTTGTGGTCCACGGTGGTGAACCATTCTTGCCACAGGTATTTCCATTTGCCCATGTAGGTAATGGCCCCCACGACCGCCAGGCCCAGCAGCCCGACGACGGCCAGCGTGTACATGATGATCGGCTCGTGGAGGGGAATGGCATCCCAGGTCAGTTTTCCGAACATGGTCTTACTCCTTGCTGCCTTGGGTGCTCTCGCCCTGGGAATCGCCAAGCCGGCGCTCGACCTCGCGGGAGCGGTTGACGCCCTGGTACTTGTCGATCAGCGACTGGAACAGGTGCGGCTCGACCTGGCCATAATGTTCTACCGGGTGGGCAATACTGGGCTTGGCCAACTGCGTGTAGGCAGCCCCATCGAGCTGGCGCCCGGCAGCGCGTGTGCGTTTGACCCACTCTTCAAAGCCTGCCGGGTCGAGGGCCAGCGCCCTGAAGTGCATGTCCGAGAACCCCGGACCGTTGTAGTTGGCGGCGATCCCCGTGTAGTCGCCTGCATGGTTGGCGATCAGGTGCAGCCGTGTCTGCATCCCGGCCATGGCGTAGATCTGGCCGCCCAGGGCTGGGATGAAGAACGAGGTGATGGCCCCGTCGGAAGTCACCCTGAAGTCGACGGGCGTGTCCACAGGCATCGCCATCTCGTTGACCGAGGCAATGCCGAGTTCGGGGTAGACGAACAGCCACTTCCAGTCCATGGCGATGACCTGGACCTTGAGCGCCGGGGTATCGGATGCCAGCGGCCGGTACGGGTCCAGCGCATGGGTCGAGCGCCAGGTGACGACGCCCAGCACGATGATGATGGCCAGTGGTACGCCCCATACCACCGCTTCGATCAGCCGCGAGTGGCCCCAGTCGGGGGTATAGCGGGCCTTTTCGTTCGAGGCCCGATAGCGCACCGAAAACACCAGCGCCATGATCATCACCGGTACCACCACGATCAGCATGAGCAGGGTGGCGAGGATGATCAGGTTGCGTTGCTCGAGCCCCACCTGCCCCTTGGGGTTGAATAACACCATGTCGCAGCCCGAGAGCTGGAGTGCCACAGTGCCCAGCGCCATTATCCAAAGCAGTCGGCTTGCCGTTTTCGGTTCCCTGGCCATGTGAGCGTCCCATATTTGTTGGCAGATGTTTCGGCTATCACCTGTGAGAGGAAACCCGTGCTAGCAAGGTTTTTTGGAATGTTCGATTAGTCGACGAATGGCAGCGCAGGCCAGGGAACTTAAGTCCATGGGACGGTGGGGTTGGCGCGCCATTTGGGCAAGGGCACTGAACCTTGCGCGCGGGTACTCAGTCACAGCGCCATTGCCCAGACGAATGGAGCGCCATGATGGCCAGTGACGCAACTGCCTCACTCAAACGCGTGATCACCCTACCGTTGCTGGTGTTCTTCATCCTCGGGGACGTATTGGGCGCTGGCGTATACGCGCTGGCAGGCGCCATCGCCGACCGGGCCGGTGGCGCCATCTGGGCCCCGCTGGCCCTGGCACTGTTCTTCGCCCTGTTGACGGCGGCGTCCTACGCCGAGCTGGTCAGCAAATACCCCCGGGCCGGCGGTGCGGCCGTGTTTGCACGGCGTGCGTTCGGCTCGCCCTTGCTGGCTTTCTTGGTGGGGTTCGCCATGTTGGCGGCAGGCATCACCAGTGCTGCCGGGCTGGCGTTGGCGTTTGCAGGGGAATACCTGCGCGTATTCATCGACTGGCCTTCGGCGGTGCTGGCGCCCCTGTTTCTGGTGCTGATGGCCATGCTCAACGCCCGGGGTATCAAGGAGTCGCTAAGCGCCAATCTGGTCATGACCCTGATCGAACTCAACGGCCTGGTGCTGGTGATCATCGCGGTGGCGGTGTTGAGCGGCCAAGGGCAGGCCGAGCCTGCCCGCTTGTTGGACTTCGGTGATCAGGGCCCGGCAACTGCGATACTGGGCGGCGCCTTGCTGGCGTTCTACTCGTACGTGGGGTTCGAGACTTCCGCCAACCTGGCCGAGGAGATCAAGGACGTACGCCGGACGTACCCGCGCGCGCTGTTCGCGGCCTTGCTGGTGGCCGGCCTGGTTTACCTGGCTGTCGGCGCCGGCGCTGCGTTGGTGATGCCAGTGCAAGCACTGATCGACGGCAAGACGCCCTTGATGGACATCGTGCACAACGCAGAACTTGGGCTGCCCCACGGCGTATTCGCCATCATCGCCCTGGTGGCGGTGGCCAACGGCGCCATGTTGACCATGATCATGGCCAGCCGTCTGACCTGGGGCATGGCCCGCGATGGCATGCTGCCGCGCATGCTGGGCCAGGTGCTACCCAACCGCGGTACCCCTGGTTATGCGATAGCCGCGACCACGCTGCTGGCCATCGTGCTGACCTTTACTGGCTCGCTGGAAGTGCTGGCTGAAACCGTCGTGCTTTTGCTGTTGTTCGTTTTTTTGAGCACGAACGTGGCCGTGTTGGTGCTAAAGAAGGACAAGGTCGATGCCGAGCATTTCTCGGTGCATCCGGTGGTGCCTGTGTTGGGTATCCTGTCGTGCCTGCTGGTCCTGGGTCAGCAGCCCTTCGAAAACTGGCTGAGGGCAGGGGCGCTGTTGGGACTGGGTGCGGTGTTGCACTGGCTGGCGGGCAAGGGCTTTGGTCGTACCGTCAGCGAGGGGGATGCGGGGCAGTGACTGGAGCATGCGATCATGTGCGAGCTTTGGATGTCCAACCGCTATCTGGCGAACCGCGCCCTCGCGCAGACGTGTGCAGCCAATCATCAGGAACTCTTCAATGGCCAAAGAGATTGAAAGCCCTTGCGTGTCGAGCTGCAAGCTCAAGCATGAAGTGTGCACGGGCTGCGGGCGCAGCAAGGAGGAGATTAAAGGCTGGCGAAACATGAAGCGCTCTGAGAAGAAGGCGACGGTCGAGAGAGCAGCTGCTCGCTTGAAGAAGATCAAGAAGAAAGGGAAGGGTTGAGCGGTGTGCAGGGTTGGCTGAAAGCAGGTAACGGTCGGTAGATGCCATTCACTGGACGACCGATCCGCGAATATCAACCGGATAGTCTC
Organism: Pseudomonas sp. DE0157; assembly: GCF_007678615.1. Classification (NCBI taxonomy): domain Bacteria; kingdom Pseudomonadati; phylum Pseudomonadota; class Gammaproteobacteria; order Pseudomonadales; family Pseudomonadaceae; genus Pseudomonas; species Pseudomonas sp. DE0157. Next base: position 278,985 of record NZ_VEJN01000003.1, on the reverse strand, counting down.
TTGCCGCTTGGTCCCAGAATTATCAGCTGGCGCTCTAACTGACCTGAGCGGCCAGCATCCCCTCGAGCTGAGGAGCGACGTTGAAGTCGAGCATGGAAATGAAGCTGTCCATCAACGGTGATTCGTTGTGGGTGTTCCAACTCATGTACAGGCCGATGGCCGGGTTGGGGGAGGCGGTCACGGGGTAGAGACGGCGGAACACTACCTTGTCGCGCATGATCGAATTGGCAATCGACTCAGGCACCAAAGCAACGCCGAAACCGCAGGCCACCAGGCCCATCAAGGTATGAATCTGCGCGGCCTCCTGCACCACCTTGGGGTGAAAACCGGCGGCTTCACACAAGGCGGTCAGCTGGCTGTGATAGCCAGTGCCCAGCGCTTCAGGGGTAAATACGAAATCTTCCCCGGCAAAGTCCCTCAAGTCGATGTGCCCTCCCTTTGCCTTCGGGTGCTGGGCGGGCAGGGCCATCACGATCTCTTCGTCCAGCAACAAGCGTGACTCGACGTTTTCCGCCGAGATCGGCAACTTGCGCATGAAGACAATGGTTGGAGCTGATTTCCACAGCTTGTGCTTGGCCGAAATGATTGTTACCGGGGAGGTAGTCCAACGTTTGCTGGAAAGCTGCTCGAGTCAGCGCCTACTGCGAGTCTTCCGATCCGGTCTCAATCACAACGCGATTTGCATCAACAGTCGCGACACGGAAGCGGGCGCTACGCGACGGTGTTTGCATTTCCTTGCCTTGCGGGCGGCTGACCAATGCCCAGACAGTGTTGTCGACTTGAGTGATGCGCTGCATGGGATAATTCCTTCGTTGCTGAACGGACGCTAGCTCTAGCCTCAAAGCGACTTATGGAATCTTGATCCCCAACGCATTCAGCGAGGGCGTATCCATCCGACCATTCACGGTCAGCCCACTGTCCATCTGAAAGGCCATCAGCGCACCGCGTGTCGCTTTGCCCATCACCCCATCAACGGCGCCTTGGTAATACTGACGCACCATCAGCGCGGTCTGCACACGGGTGACCAGGTTGCTTTTCTGCTCATTGGTCGCGCGGCGCTTTGAAGTGCTCGAATTTGTCCCGCTGGTGGTGCCAGACGACTGATAAAGGCTGTTGCTGCTTGAGTTGCTGCTCGAAGCACTCGGCGCGCTGTAGCTTCGGGTATGGGTAGCGGGTGGGCTGTAGTAGCGCGGTGCGCTATAGCCACCCGAGCCGCTGTAGTGAGAACTGTGCGAACTGTGGGACCGGTGTGAACTGTGCGAGCGATGTGCTGCATAGATGTTCACGGTATCTGGCGCATTGAGCGTATCGGCAAATACCGGGGGCTGTAGCTTGTCGTTGGGTTGCCAGTTCGCATCGGCGAGCGACAGATGGCCCGCCTGGGCCAGGGTGGTACCTGCCATTGGCAGCAAGCTGATCCCACTAATCAGGACTTTCCAGCGGTCGAGCAGTTTCACTGTGCACTCCTTGCATAGGCGCTAAAGGCCTCGGTCGATAGTAATTGTACGCCGCGGCTTTGCCAGCGGTCGGTGTGGGATTTGAAGAAGCCAGAGCAATGGTTGACGGCAGCGCATTGCTGGCAAGTATCAATGAACAGGTTTTTCCAGTCCGAGATGCTCTGACGGGCGAAACGCGAGAGGTCGGCCGGAATCAGGCACAGGGGTAGGTTGTAGATCGAAACCGGCACGCCGCGGTTGAACAGGAAATAAACGGCCTGGCTCAACGACTCTTGATAGTCTAGCGGGTCAATCCACAATTCTTCGTAGTGCTTCCTGGCCAGGCCTGTACTTTCGATACCCATCAGCGCAACATGCCGCACGAAGGGCAGGTTCCTGAACACGTAGTGAGCGAGTTCGGGCAAGCGTGGTGTGGTCAGGCGATTGAGCACCACGCGTACCTCGATGATCTGGTTGGCGCGTGCCAGGTTGTAAAGACCTTGCAAGGTTTCGCTGAACGCGCCTGGAGCCTGTACCACATGGTCATGGTCTTCGGCATTGTCGGCATACAGCGGGATGCCCCAGCTCAACTGAGGGTGGCCGATGGCTGAGAGCGCCGCGATCCAGCTCGGGTCTTGGAACAGACGGCCGTTGCTGAGCACATGAATGGATTTCTGAGGCAAAACGGCTTTGCACTTGGCCAGGATTTCCAGCAGGCCGTCGCGATAAAGCGTTGGTTCTCCGCCGCTGATTCCCAGATTTTCCTCGCTCGAGTCCATCAGGTCGATCAGCCGTAGGTTCTCTTCGACATGCCAACGGTCATCGATATCTTTGGGGGGCTGCGAGCACATCAGACAGAAGCTGTTGCAACGATCGGTCATAAACAGCAGGTTGCTGTCTGAGCCTCGTCGATAGAGCACTCGCACCAACGTGTTACCTGGTGTGATGGCAATGACATCGCCGGGCTGCACGACATCAGCATCTTTGGGGGTGTGCAGATGTGGCCGCGCGCTGTCGAGGTCGCCGATCAATGGCTCCGGGATCAGGAATCCACCCACTGGTAATGAGAGCAGATGCGGGCTCCGTAGCCGTTCTTCGTTTGGCAACCAAAGCAGCAGGTCACCGAACTCAGCGCTTCCGGCACAAACAGCCAGGCCTTGTTCGATGAACTCATCCAGAGTGATGACCTTGAGTAGCTTCGGCTCATCCAGGTGATGGATTTCAAAGTGGGTATCTTTACGCAGCATCACCATCAGCCCCTGTAACCCGGGAACCGGACATCGTTGTAAGAGCGCTTGTTCAACCAAGACAGCAGCACCCTATGCACATTGTCGTCGCCATCGCAAAGCAGGCCGAAAAGATGCTTCAGCAGTCCCATGTTCTTCTTGCAGAAGCTACTGAATACTCGGTGTCCGATCGGGTCAGCTTGGCGGGCATAGTGTTCGACGGGGTCAGCACCACAGTACGGGACAAGTGCGCAGTCGGAACAGCCCGGCAGCGCTTCTGCCACGCCACTGGCGAACAACGCATTCATGACGGGCGATGCGAGTAATTCAGACAAGGGTTGCTGTACGGTGCCGAGCCTCAAGCCGTCCTCACCCATCTCCAGCAACATTCGGGCTTCGTCCGAGGGATAGACATAACCGTCATAGTTGTAAACCAGCGCCGCAGTGCCTGCGCCAGCAGGGGAGCGCAGGTCTACATAGCCAGAGGAGAAGGGTGTCAGGATATTCTTCAGCAACAGGCTCGTATAACTCTCTGACAGATATACACCCTGTTGGTTGATATGCAGCAAATAGGCCAGTGCCTTCTTGTAGAAGGCCAGGTATCGTTCAATAGGGTAATCAAGTCGATGTGCACTCTTGGTGGCAAACCCATAAGGGCTCAGAGGTCGAAGCGAGACGCTGGAGAAGCCCTGACTTACATACTCATCGATGATCGCTTCAGGTTGTTCGAGGCTTCTTGAAGTCAGCGTGGTCAGCGCGGAAACCGCATCATGGCCAAGGCGCTCACGGACCCACTGGATACCTTTTACAGTGCGTTCGTAGGAGTCTCGTGACGGGGTAGGGCGGTTGGCATTGTGTAAAGGCGCCGGCCCATCGAGCGAGGTCGAAAACTGGATGCGGTTTTGTTCTGCGAAGTCGAGTATTTCGTCCGTCAGATGGTGCAGCGTGGTGGTGATGACGAACTGGATATCCCTTTGTTCGACCACGTTCCGTTCAACGACCCATTCAACAATCTGGCGGACGCGCTCGAAGGCCAGAAGCGGCTCGCCACCCTGGAACTCCACAGTCAAAGCGGGAGCGTTAGATTCGAACAGGCGATCGACCGCCGCCTGTGCATCTGCTTCAGACAGGTCGTGGCCGGATCCTCCCAGAGGGGCCCTCGATACCTGGCAGTACTGGCAGGTATGGTTGCAGCGCAATGTAACTACGAACAAGTGCAGTGCAGGGCCCTGGAGGAGGAAGTCCTTTCGGCTCCGATATTGCGCGGCCATTTCCGGGAACGGGTCGTGGCGGCCTGGTTCGTAGATGAAGTGGCGGGCCAGCAGGTCCTTGTAAAAAGGTGTACTTGCTTTAACGTGGAACTGACTGAGGGCTCGTAATTGCGCGTCGTTCACGTGCATGTACTCACCGGTATCGGAGGTGAGCAGGATGTCACGGTCATTTCCCGTGTTCATGCGCATGAATCGAAAAGGTAGCAAGCGGTAGTGCTTGGCGTCTGTCGCGATCAGTGTCACTGAGAAATCCCACATCCAGCGAGCGCGGCTCGGGCCAGGACTTCGCGCAACCCTGCTGTTTCGCGGTTGATATGGTCGCGTAGGGCGAAGTCGTTCAGATGCTGGAGGATCAACGAGTGAGCTTGCTCCGAGGAAAGCGTTAGCCTTGCTTCAGCGGGGTGGGCCGTGAGGCTTATCTGATTGGCTTCAATACCGACCTGGATCGTGACAGTGTCGGCCAGGGAATAAGCGGCGCGTTGCACCACGCTGAGCGGGTAGGCTGCACTGTCGAGTTTCAGCGTGACTGGCCATGTCATCGGAACCGGTCCTTCAAATCTGTTGGGAGCATGTGGATTTTGCCGGCTGAAGAGGCATTATGCCATCATAATTTTTACATTTGCACGCATTTGTCCAGTGTGGCGGGTGGTGAGCTCGCTACGGCTCGGTCATTGAGGCGGGGTAGGGTCGCGGGTTCATATCTCCCTCAGTCCACCCATCACCATCTATAACCTGCTTGGCCTCAGGCTGGGGGCATCCTTTTCAAACCATTCATAGCATGCCCTCAAATATGCCTCCCAATGTAGCAATCCACTGGAAGTAAATAGAGCTCCATGGTTTGTGGAAAGGCAGGAATGATCAGCCGAACAGCCTATCCGGCGGCGACTAGAGACTCTCAGGATCCCCAAAAAACATCTGAATCCTAGACCTCAACCACCGCTCCGCCGGATCATTGTCCTGCGCCCCACGCCAGGCCATGTGCAATTCAAAACTGCGCACCTCCAGCGGCAGCTCTTCAGCCCGCAACCCACCGGCCGCTGTCAGGGCATCGGCCGTGTAATCGGGCACGGTGGCCACGATGTCGGTGCCGGCCAGCAGGCTGCCCAGGCCATTGAACTGCGGCACGGCCAGGACCACGTGGCGCTTGCGTCCAAGCGCCTGCAGGGCTTCGTCGATGAAGCCCGACAGGTCCCCGGCGAACGACACCAGGGCATGGGGCCTTGCGCAAAAATCATCGAGGCTGATGCTGCCCGGTACGCTGTCGGCCCGCAGCAGCTTCGGCCGGCTGCGGCGCAGCACCTTGCGTTTGGCATTGGCGGGCAGTTCGCTGGTGTAGCTGACGCCGACCGAAATTTCACCGGAGGCCAGCAAGGTGGGCATCAGCAGGTAATTGACGCGCCGTATCACCAGCACGATACCTGGCGCTTCGGCGCGTACGCGCTTGAGCAACTGGGGCAGCAGGCCGAATTCGGCATCGTCCGACAGGCCGATGCGAAACACGGCGTTGCTGGTGGCTGGATCGAACTCGGCCGCTCGGCTGACGGCCGTGGAAATCGAATCCAGCGCAGGCGAAAGCAGGGCGAAGATTTCGTTGGCGCGGGCCGAAGGCTCCATGCTGCGGCCGGTGCGCACAAAAAGCGGATCATCGAACAGGTTGCGCAGGCGCGACAGGGCGGCGCTGATGGCGGGTTGGCCGAGGAACAGCTTTTCCGCTGCACGGGTCACGCTTCGCTCGTGCATGAGCGTTTCGAACACGATCAGCAGGTTGAGGTCTACGCGACGCAAGTCGTTTCGATTCATCGGGGCGCTTCGCCAGAAAAGGAGCAGGGGTGAATATTAAGGCCAAAGGCTGGTAACCTGCACCCATCCAGGGGGCCAATTGCAGGGAAAATGCAGGGCCCAATCGATGACAGGCATGTCGACTATTAATGACCGCGGCTGGTCTGATGGGTAAAGCCCGGATAGAGTCAGTGGTAATTGATGTTTCACGAGGCGAGGTAGGCGATGTCCCGCATGATTCGGTTCCACAAGTTCGGCGCTGCGGATGTGCTCCGTTGCGAGGAGCAGGCCGAGCCGATGCCCGCCGCCGGTGAGGTGCAAATCCGCGTCGAGGCGATCGGTGTCAGCTGGTACGACGTGCTCTGGCGCCAGAACCTGGCGTCCTCCCGTGCACGGCTGCCAGCCGGTATAGGTCATGAAATGGCCGGCGTGGTGACGGCGGTGGGCGAGGCGGTCGACGACATCGTGGTCGGTGACAGGGTCGCGAGCTTCCCGGCCACCAGTGCCAACGATCACCCGGTGTACGGTGACGTCATCCTCTTGCCCCGTTCAGCCATCACCCGCTATCCCGAGGTGCTGACACCGATCGAAGCGAGCGTGCACTATACGCCGCTGCTGATCGCCTATTTTGCGTACGTCGATCTGGCCCGTGCAAAAAGTGGGCAGACGGCACTGGTCACCGATGCCAGTCATTGCGCGGGCCCGGCGTTCGTGCAGCTGGGCAAGGCGCTTGGGCTGACGGTGTTTGCCGCGACTAAGGATGGCGAGCAGCGTGACTATCTGCTCGGCCTGGGCGCTGACAAAGTGATCGTCACCGAGGAGCAGGACCTGGTGATGCAGGTAGGCAAGTACACCGAAGGTCGCGGTGTAGACATGGTGCTCGATGGCCTGGGTGGGCCACAGATGTCGTTGCTCGGTGATGTCTTGGCCCCGCGTGGCAGCCTGGTGCTGTATGGCCTGCAAGGCGGCAACCAGACCCCATTCCCGGCCTGTGCTGCATTCCAGAAGAACATTCAGTTCTACGTGCACTGTATTGGTAATTTCACAGGCAAGCCTGAATTGGGCATCAGCCAGGACCAGGTGGCCTTGCACAGGGCATTGCGCGACATCAACCAGTTCACGGCCGATAAGCTGCTCACGCCGCAGATCATCAAGGTGTATCCGTTCGAGCAAGTGGTCGACGCCCATCGGTACATGGACCAGTGCCCTTGCGGCGGGCGCGTGGTTCTGGACCTCACGCCAGCCTGACAAGCCACTTGCTGATGGCTCGCTTCACTGGGTGGGCATCTACAGGTCGCTGCCGGCCACATCTGGCTTTACCCGCACATACTCCTCCCAACAGTCAGCCGTCGCCGGCGTGATCCCCGGCGACGGCTGACTGTTCCTGGTTGTTTACTCGCTTCGACCCGTGGCCGGGGGCCTGTGCATGAATTTATAAAAGGATAAGTCCTACAATGGACGAAGACTGATACTACATAAAGTTTCAGTGTTCTCGAGTTGCAGAAATATTTCGCCTCTTATCTTTGATTGAAGTCTTTAAGTTTCAACGTCAAGCTGTCGTTTCATCACTGCTGACTACTTTTTTTCCCCTGATCTGTATCTTTAATTCTTCTGTTGCATATCGATAATGGCGCAATGACAGTTTACGCAAGGAGCGTGATATGAGCAGGGCTGAGCTGGCTGGGCAATGGCGTGAAGGTCCGGTGTGCCATGGGCATGCGGTGAGGGTTTCCGATGTGTGTCGACAGTGAAGGTGAACTTCGTTGTGCGTGAACTGTAACGACCTTTCGGAGTACCCCGGGCCGGTGGATGCCAAGTGCTTTGTGCATCGACTGACCGCATGAACTGGACGAGGTAATATCGTGACGGCTATTCACGATCAGGCTATGCATCATATCTATCGGCAAGTGCTGGAGCGCTTGTTGAATCATATGTCCCAATCACAACGTGCGTCCTTGCAGTTGTTGATTCAGCGATTGCTAATAGCTGCCGGAGGTGCTGAATATATCGGGACATTCCGTGTATTGGTCCTGCATGGCAACGACCGCCGTAGTGCAAGGTTACTGGCCATGCTTCGGGCTGCGCAATTGAGCATCGCCGCACGCGGGCCGGTCACCTTCCAGTTGCGCGTGTTGGTGATCAGTCAACCCGCTCCCAGTTTCAACACCCTGATAGCTCACGAGCGTGCGTTCAATGCCTTGTTCCTGCAGGATGATCCACGCGTTGAGTTGCTTATGGTCCAAGGCCGGGCGGTCAGACCCTTTTCGCGAGACTGGGTGCCCAGCAGAGACGACGCCCCTGCGGCCAGTACTGCCATGCTGATGTTGGGGCATCTGGCACGGACCAGGCCCGAGGGGGTGCTAGGCGCTTGGCTTTATCTGGACCTGGCAACCACATTCAGTGAGGCCGTGCAGTCCCAAACACCTGTCGACGTGATGATCACGGCAATACCGGCGCGAGAGCGGCATCGTTTTCTGGCCTGGTTCCGGCGCATCCTGCACCTTGCAGGCGAAATTGGCTTGCCCGAGGCGCAGCATTGCCTGGCTGCGTTGGCTGACGGCCTCAGTCAACTGTCACGGCGGCTGGAGGGTGCTGGCGGCCAGGAAACCATGCCGGCAGGCCGGGAGGTGCAGGCACGTACACCACTGCGAGTCATGGCGATCGATGAGCTTCTGGCTGACTTGCTTGAAGGGCAGAAACTCGAATCGATGCTCGGCAATGCGTGTGCAGTGCCAGAGGATGCCTATCCATTGGGGGCTTTCGTGGAGCCTGAGGCGTTGGCGCAGGTGCGTCAATTGCAGGGCCGCGCTGAGCAAACCCTGGGGTGCAGGCCTGCATTGTCGCTCAAAAATCAGGTAGACAAACCGGGCCGGGGCCGCGCCGCGCAGGCGGGCGGCGTGCTGGGTTTGAGTCACGATCAGTTGATTTGCCTGCTGTTTGCACCTTTCGCTCGCAGGGGTGAGCATTTGGAGCGCTACCTCAAGTGCCGGCATACCGACATGCTGGTGGCATTGCCCTATTTGCACTACGCCTTACGCGGCGAGCCTTGTCCACAGGCCGTGAAGGCTTGGCTCGTCAATGTCAGTGGCTTGCCTGTTGCACAGCTGCGGGCCGTGTATGAAACCAGCTTGCCTGCCTCGGCCATGCGCGTGTTGAGGCACCTGGCCAGGCGTGACATCAACCTGCGTCTGCTGTGTCAGGCGCCATTGCCGGCGCAGGGCAGTGACGTGGAGTGGTCGTGATGCCGCAGGCCCCGCATCGCGAGTTTGCCTACCGCAAGGTCTACCGGTACATCGAAGCACTCATCGATCAATCGCCGCCCGGCCAACGACAGCGTTTGCCCTCGCTGCGTGGCCTGGCTTCGAGGCTGCGGGTGTCGTTGGGCACTGTTCAGCATGCCTACAACCTGCTGGAGGAAGCCGGCCGTGTTCAGCGCCTGCCCAGATCGGGCTACTTCGTGCACGGTGCGTCAAGCAGCGAGCTGGCCATCGTGCCCCGGCAGCTGCCGGTATTCGAGCCATCGCTGTTCGAGCTGAACTTGCACAACCATGAACGCCGGCTGGCGCGTCAGCGGCTGCGAGCCGTGGGCAGGGGGCAGGATCCGGGGAGCGTGAGATTGCGTCAGGCGCTTGCAGAGCGCTACACCCATTCCAGCAGCCGTTACTGGTGCGCCAAGGATGTGCACGTGGCGCCGGACCTCACTGCGTTGCTCGATACGGTGTGGGCAGCGCTCGAACTTCGGCATGCGACAGTACTGGTTCATTCACCGTGCTGCTGGCAGCTACTGCAGGCGCTCGCCCGGACCGGGGTGCCCGTGCTGGAGGTGCCAGTGGATACTCGGGGTGATCTGAATCTGTATGCGCTGACCTGTCTGTTGGAAAGCGAGCCAGTGGGGCTTGTGGTGTTGCCCTCATGTCTGAGCACGCCACAAGGGCGGTTAGTGTCCTCGGCGGGCCAGCAGCAGTTGGGCCATCTGCTTTCACGCTATCGGGTATGGGTGCTGGAAAGCGACCTGGACAGCGAGCTCTGTCACGCAGGCCCGCCTGTCATACGCCAGCGAGACTGGGTGGATGTCAGGCAACTGTTGGTGGTGGGTGGGTTCGAGGCAGTGCTTGGGCCCGAGGCCCCGTATGCCTACGTACTCGGACCAACCGGTGCACTGACCAGAGGCTTTGGCGAACGGGCTTTCCGCTTGCCACCCTTACGCATGCAAGCGCTGGCCTGCATGTTGGACAAAGGGGAGGTGGACGCACAATGGGCCTGGCTTCGCCAGGCGCTGCAACGCCGTACCCGAACATTGGCACGCGTGCTCGCGTTACGCTTCGGGCCACAGCTGCAACTGCGTTTGCCCGACGGCGGCGGCTTGATCTGGGCAAGGTTGCGCCAGCCTGTGCATTGGGAGTCCATCAGCAAGGCGCTGGCAGGCACGTCGCTGCATGCCATGCCTGGCAAGCACTTCAGCTTGCAAAGCCGCTTTCAGCACCACCTGGCCCTGGGCTGGACCGGCGATGACCCGGTAGAGCTACAGATTGCCGTCGATCGACTGGCTCGGATCGCCGGGCATCCCTGATGACCTTACCAGCCGGCATCGGCCGTGCTGCCACGGTGCGAAGGTGCACGGCCCGACCCGCGGCACTTGTCACATGGGCCAATCTGTATGTATAACCAGTACCCCGTAAAGCTGCCGTCCGACCGATTTCCGTGATTGCCCATTCTGTCGAAGATCCCCTGTATTACCTGCATAACTTCCGCCAGGTCCTGTGCTGGGTGGGGCAGCGCTATGCAGACCTGCTCGATCTGAGCGAGCAGGCGTTCATCGCTGCGTTCGCCGAGTTGGATCCTCCTGCACAAGCGATCATGGTGCGCATGGTCATGCGCAAGGGTGAGCTGTTTCGCGATGATCGCCTGCAGTATGCCGAAGTCGGTGATACCGGGCAGGCTTTGGCACCTCTGATCGGCCTCGGCTGGGTGTGCGAGCCCGAGCACTTGACCCTCGAGCAGTTGTTCACGCTCTTGCGCAAGGATGAACTGGCGCAGTGCTTTGCAGCGCAGCTCAGCCGGCCGCGGGCGGCCAAGCATGAGCTGCTGGCCGAGTTGCAAGCATTGGAACTGGCTCCGCGGTCGCTGCGCCAATGGTTCGCCGACAGTGAGCTGCGTATCGTGCAGTGGTGTCGACAGCCGGTCTGTGACCGAATTCGGCTGCTGTTTTTCGGCAATCTTTATCAAGACTGGTCGGACTTCGTGCTCGCCGACCTGGGGGTGCTGCGCTTCGAGCAAGTAGCGTTCAGCGCTGACTCGCGGGCCTTGCACCAGCGCTCGGAGGTTGATCTGGCCCTGGCGCTGCACCAGTGCGCCGAGCGTCTTGAGGAGGGCGCCGATACCGCTTCGATCCTGGCGACACTGCAAGGCTTGCACAGTGGCAATGCATGGCTAGCCAGGCGCCGGGCGCGGTTGCTGTTCGCGCTGGGCCAGCAGTGCGAACGCAGGGGCGAGTGGGATCAGGCCATGGCGGTGTACGCCCAGTGCGCCCACCCCCAGGCGCGCATTCGTCAAGTACGCGTACTGGAGCGCACACAGTCCTGGGAGCAGGCCCATGCCCTGGCTCTGCAACTGGCAGCAGCGCCGGCCAATGCGCTCGAGGTACAGGCGCTGGAGCGCATGTTGCCGCGCCTGGCGCGCAAGCTCGGCGGGCCACCTCAGCGTCGCCAGCGCCTCAAGCCCGTCGAAGTGATGGAGCTGGAACTGCCCAGAGCCCACGCCGAGCTTGGCGTCGAGGAAGCGGTGCGACAGCATCTGGCTGCGGCGGGTGGGGAGGTTCACTATGTGGAAAACACTCTGTTCAACAGCTTGTTCGGCCTGCTGTGCTGGGAGGCCGTGTTCGCCCCGGTCCCAGGAGCCTTCTTCAACCCGTTCCAGTCGGCGCCACAAGACCTGCACGACAGCGACTTCCAGCATCGGCGCAGCCAAGTGTTCGAGCGTTGCCTGAGCCGGCTGGACGACGGGACACATCGGCAGGCCATTCTGGACTGCTATGCCACCAAGCGCGGCCTGCAATCGCCTTTCGTGTTCTGGGGCATGCTCAGTGAAACCCTGCTGGACCAAGCCTTGGGCTGCTTGCCGGGCGCCCATCTGAAGCAGTGCTTTTTGAGGTTGCTGCAGGACATTCGCAACAACCGCACCGGTATGCCGGACCTGATCCAGTTCTGGCCGGAGCAAGGCCGCTACCGCATGGTGGAGGTCAAGGGGCCAGGTGATCGCCTGCAGGACAACCAGCTGCGGTGGCTGGAATTCTGCCGCCTGCATGGCCTGCCGGTCGCGGTGTGTCATGTGCGCTGGAGCGAGGCGGCGTGAGCTACAGCGTAGCCGTACGGGCGTTGTGTGAGTTCAGCGCCAAGGTGGGTGACCTGGACCTGCGCTTCACGCCGTCGCCCACAGCCCAGGAAGGCATTGAAGGCCATCGGCGCGTGGTCGCCCGCCGGGGGGCGGGCTATGAGTCGGAAATCGCCCTTGAAGGGCAGTTTGAAACCCTGCGTGTTCGCGGACGCGCCGACGGCTATGACCCGGCCTGCAACCGCCTCGAAGAAATCAAGACCCACCGCGGTGACCTGGCCCGCCAGCCTGACAATCATCGCCAATTGCATTGGGCTCAGGCCAAGGTCTATGGCTGGCTGCTGTGTCAGGCGCGTGGCCTGTCAGCCCTTGATGTGGCCCTGGTGTATCTGGACGTCGACAGTGACGGGCAGACGCTGATCACCCAGCACTGCACGGCGACTGATCTGCAGGCCTTCTTCGACGACCAGTGCCAACGGTTTCTGGCCTGGGCTCACCGTCAGCAACGACGCCTTGCGCAGCGCGACCAAGGGCTACTGGCGCTGCGCTTTCCCTATCCGCAGTTTCGGCAAGGGCAGCGGCAGCTGTCTGAGACCCTGTACAAGGCCGTGAGCACTGGCCGCTGCCTGATGGCCCAGGCCAGTACCGGCATCGGCAAGACGCTTGGCACGCTGTTTCCCTTGCTCAAGGCCATGGTGCCGCAGCAGTTGGACAAGCTGTTCTTCCTGACAGCCAAGACACCGGGGCGCGCGCTGGCCCTGGATGCCCTTCGCCAACTGACCGATACCCAGGCCCAGCCCGGCTTGCGCACGCTGGAGCTGATCGCCCGCGACAAGGCCTGCGAACACCCGGACAAGGCCTGCCACGGGGAGTCATGTCCGTTGGCGGCGGGCTTCTACGACAGGCTGCCTGCCGCACGCGAAGCCGCCGCTGCCCAGCCCATGCTCGACCGCAGCAGCCTGCGCGCAGTGGCGTTGGCCCATCAGGTATGCCCTTATTACCTGGGGCAGGAAATGGCGCGCTGGGTCGATGTGCTGATTGCCGACTACAACTACTACTTCGATGCCCACGCCTTGCTCTTCGGCCTGGCCCAGGCCAACCAATGGCGTACTGCCGTTTTGGTGGATGAAGCCCACAACCTGGTCGAGCGCGGCCGCAGCATGTACAGCGCCAGCCTCGATCAGGGCCAGTTGCAGGCATTACGTCAACGTAAGCCGGCCGGGCTGACCACGGCGCTGGACCGTTTGAATCGGCAGTGGAATGCGCTGCACAAGGAACAGCGCGCGCCGTACCAGGCCAGTGACGCGTTGCCCCAAGCGCTGCTACGCGCGCTCCAGCAGTGCACCAGCCTGATCCAGGAGCAGATGAACCAATCCCCGGCGCATACCGATCCGCACCTGCTGCAGTTTTTCTTCAACGCGGTGCAGTTCAACCGGGTGGCTGAACTGTTCGACGAGCATTTTCTTTTCGACATCAGCGTGCGCAACGGCCCACGCAATAAGCGCTATTCCACCTTGTGCCTGCGTAACGTCAACCCGGCGCGGCTGCTCGCGCCCCGTATGCAGGCGGCCCGCAGCGTGACCTTGTTTTCAGCCACCCTGAGCCCCCGGCGCTTCTACCACGACCTGCTGGGCATGCCGGCGGACACCGCTTGGCTCGAGGTAGCCGCGCCGTTTCGCGCCGAGCAGCTGGAAGTGCGCATCGCAAGTCAGGTTTCCACGCGTTATCAGCAGCGCAGCGCCTCGTTGGCGCCGATCGTCGAGCTGATTGCGCAGCAATACCAGCGCCTTCCGGGTAACTACCTTGCTTTCTTCAGCAGCTTCGAATATCTGGATCAGGTGGCCGAGCTGCTGGCGCGCCAGCACGGGCAAATCCCCCTCTGGTCGCAAGCCCGAGGGATGGACGAGGGCGAGCGTCAGGCGTTTCTCGACCGTTTCGTCGAGGGCGGCCGCGGCGTAGGGTTTGCGGTGTTGGGCGGGGCCTTCGGTGAAGGGGTCGATCTGCCGGGGACGCGCTTGATCGGCGCGTTCGTGGCCACTTTGGGCCTGCCCCAGGTCAACCCGATCAACGAGCAGTTCAAGCAGCGGCTTGGTCGCCAGTTCGGCGCTGGGTTCGACTATGCCTACCTGTATCCAGGTGTGCGCAAAGTCATCCAGGCAGCAGGGAGGGTCATCCGGGGCGACCAGGACCGCGGGGTACTGGTACTTATCGACGAGCGCTTTGCCGAACCCCGTGTTCAGCAGATGTTTCCAGGCTGGTGGCCGCCAGCGATTGCTTGACACTGCAGCGCGGGCCCTTTGCCGCTACTGATGAAAAGGCAGCTTTAAGGCCCTGCGTTCGTTCTGGTGGGCCCTTTGCGGTAAGATCAGCGGCCACACCGTTCCACAATCCGTTGTATTTGAGGGCGGTTGAGCGTGTCAGGTTCGCAGTGGCTTGGCCCGTGCGCTGTCTCCGAGGCCTGAGAATGAGTAGCTTGCACTCATCGTCCGCCTGCGCTGCAACACGGCTACAGGATTTATGTTTTGTCCGAACTTTCGAAAAACCCGCTCTTGCAGTACATGGACCGGCTGGCGCCCTCCAGCCAGCAGACCATGCGCTATATCCTCCAGGACGCTGCCGACCGGCTAGGGTTCGTGGACTGCAACCTGGTCGATGTGCCGTGGCATCAGCTCGAGCCTGGTCATGTGATAGGGCTGGTCGCCGCGCTGCGCAGCGATGGTTTTGCGCCCAATAGCTCGTCGCTGTACGTCAACGCCATCCGCGGCGTGATGAACGAGGCCTGGCGACAGGGCCTGATCGACCACGAGCACCTGCTGCGCATGCGCGAGGTCAAACCTGCCACTGGCTCGCGACTACCGCCTGGTCGCAACCTGCGGCGCAGCCTGATTCGGGAACTGATGGACGTCTGCGCCGCTGACCCGCGCCCGCAGGGCGTTCGTGATGCGGCCATCATCGCCCTGTTGTACGGCACCGGCATGCGCAAGTCGGAATCGGTGGACATCGACCTGAATCAAGTGGATTTCGAGGCGCGCAGTTTGCAGGTGGTGGGTAAGGGCAATCACCAGCTGATCAAGTACGCACCGCCCTGGGCCTTCGAAAAACTGCAGGCCTGGCTTGACCTGCGGCGCGCTGGCTTGCCTGCCGGCGCAGAGGACGATCCGTTCCTGTTCAACCGAATTCGGCGGGGCAACCACATCACCCGGGCTCGCATCACCAAGCATGCGATCTACTACATTGCCCGCCAACGCGGTGCGCAGGTCGGTGTGAAGATCATGCCGCACGATTTTCGTCGCGCCTTCATCACGCGGGTCATCGAAGAGCATGACCTGTCCATCGCTCAGAAGCTGGCGCACCACGCCAACATCCAGACCACGGCCATCTATGACCGGCGCGATGACAACGAACGTCGGCGTGCCGTGGACCGTTTCGACTACTGAACACGCCTGTCCCTTGTCGCAAGACAGCCCACCCCATGCCTAGGCCCACGAGCACCTCAATGGCGCTCGTGCATGCCCTCGGCTAGTGCGCGCACCAACCAGCTGCCCAATGCGGGCGCAGCGCTTTGATTCAAGCATCTACCGCTGAGCTGCCGAATTGGCCCATTCCCTGCTATGTCCACCTCGAGAATTTGATCGAGTGGTCAGGCAGGAACGCGTAGTCGTCCCCGCCCGGTCCCCTCGCAACGGCCATCAGGCCACGCACTACAAGGGCTGCAGGATGATGCTCGCAGAGCCGCTAAAAGCATTGGACGACCCGACCGGGTGGAGCGCTTGTCTGCAATTGCGTTTTGTCGTACGCGAGGATGTGACCCGCCTTGGTGCGCGCCGGCATTTCGGACCTCTTTTGGTGCAGCGGCCTTTCTATCCGGAAGGCGCGCCATGCCACGTCTATGTCCTGCACCCGCCAGGCGGCATCGTCGCCGGTGACCGGCTAGAGTTGGACATCAGCCTGGGGCCCGGTAGTCACGCGCTGCTTACCATGCCGGGGGCGAGCAAGTTCTACCGCAGCGTGGGCCCGACGGCGCGCCTGACCCAGCGCTTTCACCTGGCAGCGGGCAGCACACTGGAGTGGCTGCCTCAGGACAGCATCTTTTTCAATGGTGCCAAGGCAACGCTCGAGAGCCGCTTCACCCTCGAAGCCGGCGCTCGACTACTGGCCTGGGAAACCTTGTGTCTGGGTAGGCCGGTCATGCAAGAGCGCTTTGAGCAAGGCGCGCTCGACAGCCTGCTGAGCATCGAGCTTGCAGACCAAATCGGCCTGCACGAACGCTTGCGGGTGCGCGGTGGACGTCTGGAGAAGCTCGGTGGTCATCCGTTGCTGGCAACGTTCTGCGCTGCGCCCGCCAATCAAGGCACGCTTGAGGCCATACGCCCGCATCTGGACGCGCTGGGTATCCCGGCAGGCCCGACGCTGCTCGGCTCGCTGCTGGTGATCCGCCTGCTCGATCACGACAACCAACACCTGCAACACACCCTGCAACGCCTTTGGCAGGTGCTGCGTCCGGCCATCCTGGGGTTGTCCGCCTGCCCGCCACGAATCTGGGCCACCTGAAGAGAGTACCAATGGAGCTGACCCCTAGAGAGAAAGACAAACTGTTGCTGTTCACCGCCGCATTGCTGGCCGAACGGCGCCTGGCCCGTGGCCTTAAGCTCAACTACCCCGAGGCGGTGGCGCTGATCAGCGCGGCGGTGCTCGAAGGGGCACGTGACGGGCGTACGGTCGCCGAGTTGATGAGCCTTGGCCGTGAAGTACTGACCCGCGAGCAGGTTATGCCCGGCATCGCCGAGATGCTGCACGACGTGCAGGTAGAAGCAACGTTTCCCGATGGCACCAAGCTTGTGACGGTGCATGACCCCATTGTCTGAAATCCCACCGGAGCCCCTGATGATTCCAGGTGAAATCCAGGTCGCCCTTGGCGACATCGAGCTCAACAGCGGCCGTGCCACCGTCAGCGTGAGCGTTGCCAACCACGGCGACCGCCCCGTGCAGGTCGGGTCGCATTACCATTTCTACGAGGTCAACGCGGCCCTGGTCTTCGAGCGTGGCCCCACCCGCGGGTTTCGCCTGGACATCCCGGCAGGTACCGCCGTGCGTTTCGAACCAGGCCAGGCCCGTACCGTGCAGTTGGTCGCCTATGCCGGCAAGCGCGAGGTGTATGGGTTTCAGGGCAAGGTCATGGGGCCTTTGGAGCGTGAAGCATGAGCCGACTGTCTCGCCAGGCCTATGCCGACATGTTCGGGCCCACGGTAGGGGACCGGGTACGCCTGGCCGACACCGAGCTGTGGGTGGCCGTCGAAAAGGATTACACCCTGTACGGTGAAGAGGTGAAGTTCGGCGGCGGCAAGGTCATCCGTGACGGCATGGGCCAAGGGCAGATGCTGGCCGCCGAGGCCATGGATCTGGTCTTTACCAATGCGCTGATCATCGACCACTGGGGCATCGTCAAAGCTGACATTGGCATCAAGCATGGCCGCATCGCCGGCATTGGCAAGGCCGGCAACCCTGACGTCCAGCCAGGCGTCACCTTGCCGATCGGCCCTGGCACCGAGGTGATTGCGGCCGAAGGCAAGATCGTCACAGCTGGCGGCATCGATTCGCACATCCATTTCATCTGCCCCCAACAGGTGGATGAAGCGCTCAACAGCGGCGTGACGACCTTCATTGGCGGTGGTACCGGGCCCGCCACCGGCACCAATGCCACCACCTGCACCCCAGGCCCCTGGTACTTGGCGCGCATGCTCCAGGCAGCCGACAGCTTGCCCATCAACATAGGGCTGCTGGGCAAAGGCAATGCATCGCGTCCCGAGGCACTGCGCGAGCAGATCGCCGCCGGCGCCGTGGGACTCAAGCTGCACGAGGACTGGGGCTCGACCCCAGCGGCCATCGACTGTTGCCTGGGGGTGGCCGAGGAGATGGACATCCAGGTGGCCATCCATACCGACACTCTTAATGAGTCCGGCTGCATCGAAGACACCCTGGCCGCCATTGGCGAGCGCACCATCCATACCTTTCACACCGAAGGGGCTGGCGGGGGCCATGCGCCGGACATCATTCGGGCAGCGGGGCAGGCCAATGTACTGCCGTCCTCGACCAACCCCACGTTGCCTTACACGGTCAATACCGTGGATGAGCACCTGGACATGCTGATGGTCTGCCACCACCTGGACCCGAGCATTGCCGAAGACGTCGCCTTCGCCGAGTCGCGTATCCGGCGCGAGACCATCGCGGCCGAGGATATCCTGCACGACATGGGCGCCTTCGCCATGACATCTTCCGATTCCCAGGCCATGGGCCGGGTCGGAGAAGTCGTGCTGCGCACCTGGCAGGTGGCGCACCAGATGAAAAAGCGGCGCGGGCCCCTGGCGCCCGACACGGCGTACAGCGACAACTTCCGGGTCAAGCGGTACATCGCCAAATACACCATCAACCCTGCAGTCACCCACGGCATCGCCCATGAGGTCGGCTCGGTCGAGCCGGGCAAACTGGCAGACCTGGTGTTGTGGTCTCCGGCGTTTTTCGCGGTCAAGCCGGCGTTGGTGATCAAGGGCGGAATGATCGTCACTGCGCCGATGGGCGACGTCAACGGCTCGATTCCAACGCCGCAACCGGTGCACTACCGACCGATGTTCGGCGCCCTGGGCGCGGCCCGCCATGCCACCCGCATGACCTTCCTGCCGCAAGCCGCAATCGACGATGGCCTGCACCAGGCGTTGAACCTGCGCAGCCTGATCGGGGTGGCCCACGGCTGCCGACGGGTGCGCAAGGCCGACATGATCCACAACACCCTGCAACCGGTGATCGAAGTCGATGCCCAGACCTATCAGGTCAGGGCCGACGGTGAACTGCTGGTGTGCGAACCGGCCACCGAGCTGCCGTTGGCGCAGCGCTATTTCCTGTTCTGAAGGAGCCCCGATGTTAGTTCTGTCCCGTCGTATCACCGACCCCGGCACCCATGCCGTAACCGGCACTGTCACCCTGGATGTGGACAGCCGCATCAAGAGCCGTTTGCGGGTAACCCTTGACGATGGCCGCGAAGCGGGCCTGATGCTCGAACGGGGGCACTTGCTGCGCGGCGGAGAACTGCTGACGGATGCTACCGGCAGCCAGTTGATCCGGGTGCAGGCCGCGGCCGAAGCAGTCTCGACCGTGCGGTGTGCAGACCCGCACCTGCTGGCACGCGCCGCCTACCACCTGGGGAATCGACACGTACCTCTGCAGATCGAGCCTGGCCTGCTGCGCTTTCAGCATGACCATGTGCTCGATGACATGCTGCGCGGCCTGGGCCTGACCGTGGAGGCCGAACAAGCGCCTTTCGAGCCTGAGGCCGGTGCCTACCAGAGCACACCCCATACCCATGGCCATGGTCACCCCTTCGTGCGCCTGCCTGCTCATTCCTGACCCTACTGGAGCTACCTATGAAAAAGACGTTCGCGCTGTTGTTACTGATGCTGGCGTTGCCCGCTTTCGCCCACCCTGGTCACGATACCCACCCGCTACAGGACGGGCTGTTGCACCCGTTGACCGGGCTGGATCACCTGTTGATGCTGCTGGGCACTGGCGTGTTGGCGGCGCTCACTGGCCGCACGTTGCTGCTGCCCTTGGCGACATTGGCGGCGATGTTCGCCGGTGCTGTAGGGGGACACTTGTTCGGCAATGTACTGGGCATGGAAACCCTGATTGCAGGCTCGCTGGTGGTGGCCGGTGCGGCCATGCTGCTGCCAGCACGGCAACTGCTGCTGGCGCTGGCCATGCCGGTGTTTGCGCTGTTCCATGGCTGGGCGCATGGGGTAGAGGCGACGCCCAGCGCGTTCTGGCAATTCAGCGCAGGCTTCGTTGCAGTGAGCGGGCTGTTACTGGCCTGTGGCTACGCAGCAGGCTTGCTGCTGCGCCGCCATGCACGGCTGCAGAAAGCGTTCGGCGGTGGGCTGCTGGCCGGCGCAGCACTGGTGCTGGCCGGTTGATGAGCACCGATCTGGCGTTGCTGCGGTTGCTGCAGCTGGCAAGCCCCGGCTTGCCGGTCGGGGGCTTCACCTATTCGCAAGGCCTGGAATGGGCAGTCGAGGCAGGGTGGGTCAAGGACACAGATGGTTTTGCCGCCTGGCAGCGCGAACAGATCCAGGACACCTTGGCGTACCTGGACTGGCCCGTGCTTGTCCGCCTGTACAACGCCTGCCTGGCCAGCGATGCCCAGGCCTACGCCCATTGGTGCCAGTTCTTGCTGGCCAATCGCGAAACGGCAGAGCTGCGCCTGGAAGAGCAACAGCGTGGGGCCGCCCTGGCGCGACTGCTCGACGGTTGGCAGCTGGCCCAGGTTCCGGCTTGGCGTGACAGCCTGGGGCTCACCCAGCTGGGTGGCATGGCCTGGCTGGCCGTGCATTGGGCGATCCCCTTGCGGCAACTGGCCATGGGCTACGGTTTCGCCTGGCTTGAAGGGGCGGTAATGGCCGGTGTCAAGCTGGTGCCGTTCGGCCAACAGGCTGCCCAGACCCTGCTGCACGCGCTGAGCAATGACTTGCCCGAGGCATTCGACCACGCCCTGACCCTTGGCGACGACCAGCTTGGCGGCGGCTTGCCACTGCTGGCCATCGCTTCATCGCGTCATGAAACCCAATACACCCGTTTGTTCCGTTCTTGAGGACTGCCTGAATGCAAAGCTATCAACAACCCCTGCGTGTCGGTGTGGGTGGCCCCGTGGGCTCCGGCAAGACCGCATTGCTCGAAGCGCTGTGCAAGGCCATGCGCGACCATTACCAGATCGCGGTGGTGACCAATGACATCTATACCAAGGAAGACCAGCGCATCCTGACCGAAGCCGGTGCACTTGAGCCTGAGCGCATCGTAGGCGTCGAAACCGGCGGCTGCCCGCACACGGCCATCCGTGAAGATGCGTCGATGAACCTCGCAGCCGTCGAGGAGCTGGCACGCAAGTTTGGCAACCTTGAAGTCATCTTTGTCGAAAGTGGCGGCGATAACCTGAGTGCGACGTTCAGCCCCGAGCTGGCCGACCTCACTATCTACGTGATCGACGTAGCCGAAGGCGAGAAGATTCCGCGCAAGGGTGGACCCGGCATCACCAAGTCGGATTTCCTGGTCATCAACAAGACCGACCTGGCACCGTACGTTGGGGCTTCACTCGAAGTAATGGAGCGTGACACCCAACGGATGCGGCCCGAGCGGCCCTGGACGTTCAGCAATCTGAAAAAGGGGGAGGGGTTGCAGGCGGTGATCGACTTCATCATCGAGCGGGGCATGCTGGGCGTGCGAACCTGACCCCCGCTTGATGGGCAATACCCAGCCAGGCGGGCATGCCAGGCTGGGTAGACGCGACCCGGCAGCGCATCAGCCTGAGTGCGCGACGTGCTCCGGCGTCAGCTCATCCTGGAAATCCTCCTCGCCAGGCAATGCGGTGATCACGCTGAAGTCACTCACCTCGACCTGCCCACCGCCATAGCCCAGCAGGTGGAAGGAGAAGGCCTTGCGCTCCACCGGGTTGTCGAAACCGAACTCCATCTCCAGCGGCTCGTCAGCGGTGACCCTGACTTCCTCGGGCAAGCCTAGCGGCACATCCTGCTCCAGTTGCTTGGCCTTGAGCTGGATATACGCGGCGTGCCTGGCGTCCAGCGCACGCACCTTGACCCTGACCCGCGTGCGCGAGCCCTCGGGCATTTCCAGGTACTGCGCGCCGATCAGGTTATCGGCCCAATCGTCATGGATGCGCTTGCGCAACTGGATGGGTGAAGGCCCGCCAAATTGATAGCGCAGGTTGAGGGGGCTTTGCATCAGCGACTGGTCCAGTACGCCGGCCAATGCCCCCATCTGCTGGCCCAGTGCGCTGTCGCCCTGGTCCAGGTAGCGGGCCTGATCGGCAATGAAACATTCGCTGGCGTAACGGCGACAGCGCTGCTGGAAATCGCACTCGGTAAACACGCCCTTGCCGTTGTGGTAGCGGAGCATGCCATTGGTGAACGAGATCATTTCACGACCGGTGTCGTAGTCTCGGTACATCGACCGCCCGCCAAGGGCCAGCGGGATGGGCAGCGCGAAATAGTCCAGCAGCGAAGTGGCCAGGTCGACATGCCCGTAGGTGCCGCCCTTGAGGTGAGGTAACTGGGCCTGATCGGGTGCGAGGGTCAGGTTGAAGCCCCAGGAAGAGGCCAGACGCACCCCATCGATGCCGTGGGATTCATCCGAGGTGATTACCACCAAGGTGTCCTTGAGCACGCCCCGGCGCTCCAGGTTATCCAGGAAGGCCCCCAGGGCATCGTCCAGATAGGCCACGGCGGCCTGCTTGGGCGTGTCGAAGCGCGCCAGGTAATCGGCAGGGGCGGAGTAGGGCTGGTGGGTGCCGACGGTGAGCAGGGTGAGCATCCACGGTTTGTCTTGCTTGCGCAGTTGCCCGACGTAATTCAGTGCGCCCTCGAAAAAGGCTCGGTCATCCTTGCCCCACGGGAAGTCCAGGTAATTGCGGTTGGCGAACCACTCCACGCCATGTACCGAATCAAAACCTATGTGGGGCATGATGCGGTCCTTGGCCATGAAACGCAGCCCAGCGCCCTGCAGGTAATGGGTGGTAAAACCAGCCTGGCGCAACTGTGCCGGCAGGCAGGCCTGGTTGCGCTCGGCCTGGGTCAGCAACTCCACGCCCTTGGGCGTACCGTTGGCCAGCTTGTCGTAGTCGCCACAGAGCATTGCATACAAGCCGCGTATGGTCTGATGGCTGTGCAGGACATAGTCCGGGGTGTTCATGCCCCGCGCTGCCCATTGGCTCAGACGCGGCATCAGGTCTTCGTCGAAGCGGCTGTGCAGCGCCTCGCGATTGGGGCGCAGGTAGGCACCCGGTATGCCCTCGAGCGTGATGACCAGCAGGTTGCGTGCGCTGCCTGGGCCATTGAGCAGGCGTTGGCCGTTGAGGTCCGACTGGGTGAGGCCGGCGCTCGGCAGGGGGGTGAACGGCGTCGCCTGGCCGCTCCAGCGTTGCACCTGGCGCTGCACATCGCCCACCGCCGCAGAGACGAGCTGATGGCCCAGGTTGTATTGACGCCACTGTTCGGCATCGGAGGGTGCCAGGTGTTGGCTGGCCCAATGCACGCCGAACAACGCCAGGACCGCCATCCACGCCTTGCGTGGCAGCGATCGGCCAGGCTGTGTACGCGTCTTCCACGCCCAGGCCAGCCAGGCCAGCAGCCCGGCACCCAAGGACCAAGGCAGCCAGGCGTGGGCCAGACCGCCCCCGGTGGAGTTCTCCATAAACTGCGGGTCGACCAGATAGGCGAGGTCTGCGCTGGTGGGCAACCGTCCCACCGCGCTGACCAGTTCGGCCGAGGCGACCCAGAGGAGGACCCACGCCAACAGCACCGGCAGCGCCAGCCACCAAGGCCGGCGGTGCAAAAGCAGCACCAGTGCGCCGCCCAAGGCCAGGTCGGAGAGATAGCCAAGCGGGTTGGACCAGCCCAACACGGCACGTGCGCCCAGAGGTAGCACCAGCACCAACACGGCCAAGGCGGCGAGCCGCTGGTGTGAGGGGTCTGAAAGGCTCTTCACAAAAATCTTTCCTTTGCCATTAAATCGTCATCAAACTGTGGCTGATGATAACAGGCCGAGGCCGGGCAAGGCGGGCGTGCAAAGCGCGGGCACACAAAAGGAGGCCCGCGTAAGCGGGCCCGGTGCGTCGTTCATCAGAAGTAGTAAGGGAATTTGAGGCTGAACGAGAAATCGGGCGCATCATCTGTCAGCCCAATGGACAGGTTGGGCACGATCGTGAGGTTGTTGGTCGCCGCAAACGTCATGCCGACGTTGAAGTTGGCCGCGTTGTAGTCGCTGTTGGAGACCGATTGCCAGTCACCACCGTCGGGCTTGATCTTGCTCTTGCGTCCGAACTGGTCGGAGACCGAGAACGACATGCTCATCTTCTCGTTCAGCGCGAAGGCAATACCCGCACCGATCTGCCACGAGTCGCCCAGCTTCACGTCACCTGGGACCTTGCTGTTGACCTGCGGGCTGATGTCGCTGAAGGAGTCTTGCAGGTTGTATGTGTAGGACAAGCTGCCGAACAGCACGGCCGGATCGAACGTCTTGACCAGCGAGATACCCGGCGTGATGGACCAGACCCCATTGCCGGTCGGCAGGCTCTCGGGCACGGAAAGATTGTCGTTGCCCGCCACTTCGCGCAGCTTGATCCCATAGGGGTCCTTGCCGGTCGGCGCCTTGACCCGCAGGGTGGCCACGGCGTCTGGCCAGGTCTCGGATTCGTCCAGGAACTTGTAGGCGACACCTACGTTGATATCGCCGATTTCCGGGTCCCGCGTGACCGTGGCGTCCGAGGTGCTCGGCCCGGCACCGCCTGCGCCGCCAGACGAATAGGTGGACTCGCGGTAGATGACCGGGACGTTGATGTCGAACTGCCAGCGCTGGTCCAGGTTGTAGCGTGCCGTCAGGTCCAAGGTCCAGTTGTCGGCCTTGATCCGGTCCAGGTTGATATTGCCCAGGAAGATCGAATCCAGCGCCAGGAAGCCGTTGAGGGTCAGGGCGCGGGTGTCGTAGTGGGTGTAGGTCAAGCCGGTTTCGAGGCTGAACTTGCCACCCCCGAAGAACCCGCTGGCCTCGTCGTACAGGTTGGAGACGCTTTGCGCAGGCTCGGAGTCTGCGGCCAGCGCCTGTCCATACGAACTGCCGGTGGTCCCAGGCGCCCCGGCAGCGACGGTCTGGGCCCCCTTGACCCGTTCGCTGGGCGATCGCACCAGGCGTTTTGGCGGGGGCGCGGCCGGGGTTTCTTCGACCTGGCGAACCCGCTGCTCCAGCACCATCAGCGCCTGCTGCTGGGCTTCATAGCGGCGCTTGAGTTCGGTCAGTTCCTGTTTGAGTGCTTCTACTTGCGGATCTACAGCGGCGTACAGCGATGTGGCGGGTGCCAAGGTTGTCAAACACACAACCGCTTTGAGTGCTAACGATCGTTGCATGAAGATGCCGTCCCTTCCGACTGCTGTGATGAGACTGAGCGTAGATCAGTATCCGACAGAGCGAAGCCCTTTGAGCTGGTCCAGGCTGCCATTTAGCGAAGCGGCAGTCGGCAGGTTCTGGCGCATGACCACGTTCAGGGAGGTGACGTTGTTCACCAGGTTGCCATTGCCAAGCACGGTGGTGTTCTGCATCAACCCGCCCTGGGCCAGGCGCTGCACGCTGCTGCCCTGGTTGGCGTTGGCGTCTATGTTCATTTGTACGCCCACGCCTGTGGACGATACGCTCAGCGCGCCGGCACCGTTCTCGGCCATCAGCGTCTGCCCAGCGGCCAAGACCTGGCCATGGGGCTGCACGGCGGGGGCCTGATCGGCCTTGGTCACGTTGACGTTTACAGTGTTGTACGCACTGTTGTCGTCGCCGGCCGCGCGGACCACCTGGGTCACCCCCTGGGTGGTGCCGAGCCCGGCACCGCCGCTCACCGTGCCGCTGCCTTGGGCGACCGGCTGGGCGCCTCCCTGGGCCGTCGGCGCGCCGTGCTCATCGATCAGCGAGACATAGAACTGCGGCTTGATCGTGGCCTCTTGCACCTGCAAGGTGCTGCTGGCGCCTATCACTTCACCGCGCGCGTTCTGCCAGGTGCTGCTCATGACGATGCCAAAACTCACGATTCGGCCCGGCATCACGTAGCGCCCACGCAAGCTCGCCAGCTCCTGGTCCTTGAGCTCGATGGGGTGCAGCACTTCAGCGTGGACAGGCAGGCAGGCCGTCATGCAGGCCAGCACCAACCAGGTAGGGGTCTTCATGCAATGCTCCCCGGCGCATCATGCACCTTGTTCTTGGAAGAGGCGTTAGAAGAAATCGCTTCGAATGAAGCCGTAGTCCAGCAGATCGGCATCCTTGACCGGCGTGAAGCCGTCCAGGCGGCCTTTGGCCGTCAGCGGCAACGGAGGGTCGAGCAGGGCGTTGTGCTTGTCGTAGCCCTGGCCGATCACCGCGAAGATGATGCCGTTCCAGCCCTTGAGGAAGTCCTCGGTTCTGTAGCGCTTGTGCCCCAACACCGGATCGCCGATGTAGACCCAGCCGCGGTCGACCTTCTGCATGACCACAAAATGCTTGTAGCCGCGGATGTCCATCAGCACCACCACCGGGATTCGTACGCTGTTAAGGGTCTCGGGTGTCACCCGGTATCCCCGGGCGCGCATGCCCAGGCTTTCCACGTAGCGCTTCATGTCGAGCATCGAAAACCCTTGGGTGCGGACCAGGTCCTGGTCGGCATGGGTCAGCATGCCTTCGATGATCTGGTGTTCGTCCACGTCCAGCCAGTAGGCCTGACGCAGGATGGTTGCCAGCGCGGCAGCGCCGCAGCTGAAGTCGGTCTTCTGTTGCACCAAGTCGGCGAACTTGCGTTCGCGCATGCTCTGGATGGGCTTGAACACCACCGCACCGCCGGGCAGGACGGACAGGGGCATCTGGGCTGCTTGACCCATGCTGGCCAGGCACAGCAGGAACGCCAGGGCGAATACGCGCATGATCGACGCCTTTGGATGCGTTGAAGATAGGCCCCCTGAAAGGGGGCCTTGGGTCTGGCATCAGAACGAGGTATTGGAGATAGCCAGCGAGTTGCTCTGCTGGTTGCCGACACCGGCCGCCACGTTCACGCCCAGGTTGCCGCTGCCGCCATTGACCGAACCGCTAAGGGTTGCAGTGTTGGTCACAGGGTTGGCCCAGCCGGTCGGGGTCAGCACTTGGAAGGACACGGTATTGCTCAAGTCGTAAGCGCTGCTTTCGCTGTAGCTCTTGGCCACGTCGTTGGAGGACTGACTGGAGGTTTCGCCAGACTTTTCAAACGCCGAAGCCGAAGCGTTCTCGTAGGACGAGTCATGGGACTTGGTGTACGACGAGTCCCGCGAATGGTTATAGGCCGACTCGCTCGACTTGTCGTAGTTGGAGTCGAAGGCTTTCTCGAACGAAGAGTCGTAGGCACTTTGCTGCGAGGTGTTTACCGAGGCATCCAGGGATGCATTGAGTGAACCGTCGACGCTGCTGGTGCGGGTGCGCTCGCGATCACCGTTGGTCAGGGTCAGGGTACGCGTGGCATCGGCAGCCGCTGCCAGGCTGGCACTGAGGCTGGCGCTGTTCGAAGCGCTGGCGCTGCCGCTGGCCGAACCGTTCATGCCCCAGCTGTTGGAGCCACTGGCACTGGCACTGTTGGAGCCGCTGGCGTTATTGGCACTCGAACCACTCGCATTCCAGCCGCTGGAGCCGCTGGAGCTGGCACTTTGCGAGCCCGCCAGGTTGAAGCTGGACGAGGCACTGCGGTCATCGGTCGAGTTCAGCGTACCTTCACGCGAGCTGGAACCGGTGGCCGAGGTGGTGAAGGTCAGGGTATCGACACGGTAAGTGCGGTCGGCCCCATTGTTGACCACAAGCCCAGGACCGTTCTGGTCGGCCTTGGCCGTAGCCGTGGCGTTGCCGATACCGGCATTGGTATTGGCGATGGCCATGCTGTTTTTCTGCTGGTTCAGGTCGCCGCCGGCAATGTTGATGCCTACGTTGCCCGAGCTGCCTTCGCCAGAGCCGCTCATCACCGCCGAAGACTGGGTCGACCAGTTGTCGACACGGTTGTTGTTGCTGTACTGGCTGACGTCAGCATTGGCTTGCGCGGTGCCGAAGACGAAACTGTTGTCCAGGGTAGAGTCGGCAGCGGCGTTGGCGATGGCCGACGCGTTGCCCTGCTGGTTACCGTTACCAGACGCCACGTTGACACCCACGTTGCCACTGGCGCCAGTTGCCGAGCTGCTCATTTCAGCTTCGTTCACGGTGCCCTGGTTGGTGATGGTGTTGCCGGTGCTACGCTGGGTGTCCAGCGCATCGGCCTTGGCCGAGATAGGCAGCCAGGTGGTGCTGTTGCCGTTGTAGCTGCGACGGTTCTGATCGGCTTGTACAGCAACGGCCATGACCGCAGCAATTGCGAAAACCAGAGGCTTGAGTGCCATCGAAGGTTTCATGGTGATTCTCCGTACTCTAAAGGTTAAGTGTCGTTCATGACTCAAACGGTCAGTCGGCGACTCGTATGCTCAAGGTGTTGGCCATGCGGTTTCCCACCCCGGCACTCTGATTCAGCTGAACCACGCCACGGCCACCGGTGAACGCCTGGTCACTGGTGGTGACCTGGCGATGACCTGTCGGGGTAGCAGCTGAGTCAAAGGTGTTGAGCAGCGTCACGTTCTGTTGCAGGAGGACGCTGTCGTCGATGCTTTGCGGTTGTGTTCCGACGCTGATGCGCAGGGCGTTGGCCTGCTGGGTGCCGGCACCGGCGCTCTGGTTGACGCCAAGCGCGCCATTACCGTGGCTGAACGAGGCGCCGCCAATGCGGGCTTGGGTATCCATGGGAGCGTGCGCAGGCGTATTGAGCCGTTGCCGGATCTGGGTCGTGGCACTGGCGCCGTGGCCAAGGGCGAAGGCCCGGGCATTGGCCTGCTGCTGCATGTCCCCGGCGGCCTGGTTAACCGTCATGTTGCCCTGATAGGCACGGCCGGCGTCGTCGATGGTGGCGCTGTTGCTGATGGCAGTCGGTGGCTGGGCCATGGCAGAGGCGCTGCACAGCAGGGTGATGACGAGCAGGGCAGGCTTCATGTCATTTGCCCCCCGTCAGGATCTGCAGGGGCGCGAGGCCTTTCTGCACGCTCGAATTGACCATGTTGGAGATCCCGTTGCCCGACCCTGCTCCACGCCCGCCAGAGAGGTTGGGCAACTGGCTCTGGTGGCCAAGGTTGCTGCCCAGGTGATCGGTGTGTTGTGTGATCAGGACGTTGATGCCTGAGCCGCTGCTGATGCTGGCGAAGTCGCCATCGCTCAACTCGTTGGTCTGGCGCAGCACATGATTGACCGGGTTGGCATTGACGGTGGTGGGTGTGGGGTCCGGACGCAGTGGGGGAATCACGGCATTGCGTGTCTGCACGTCGCGGGTAATGACGATGGTGCCATTGTCGGCTTGGGCGGTCGCGCTGAGCGAGTTGATCGCGCACCCCAGCAGCAACAGGTAACCCAGGCGTTTGTCGATGTTCCTCACGACGGCAATTCCTTCTTCAGCCGCTGGCCTTGTTCAGCGTTGCGCTAGCAAGAGCAGAAGCCGTGCCGCTTTTGAGAAGTCGTTGTATTTCAGGGGGTTAGCGCGATGAAAGCTGTCGTGTAGGGCTGCGTTGTGTCAGTGCTGATACAACGACTATTGACTGATGACCAAGCGGTCACCTCTAGGGCTGGGTTTGATTGGAATGACAGGCAGTGTATCGGTGGCGTGACACTTATCGGAGCTCACCGCGTAAGCCGCATGCTTGCGGGGTTGGCAACAGCCGGGGTGTGTCAGAGGCTTTACACCGGGTCAGAGCCCCGCAGCATCGAGGCGACCAGTTCCAGCGCCAGGTCCTGACGTGTCGCCCAGTCACCTTCGATGATGCGATAAGGCTGATCGTGGTCTTGCAGCCAGTGCAGGCTTGCCTCGAAAAACTGCTGGCGCTCTCGCACATCTGGTTGGGTGCGCTGGCCATCGGCAACCCAGGGTACGCCCTCTGGGCTGAGAAGCAGGTGCAGGTCGTAGTGACGATCGAGCAGAGCCTGCTCCAGCCAAGGTGGGCAATCGCCGAACAAGGTCTGGCTCCAGAGCATGTTGCTGAGCAGGTGGGTGTCCAGAATCAACAGCGACGGCGAGGCTGCGCGTGCAGCGTCTTCCCAGGCCAACTGCCCACGGGCGATGCTGGGGATGTCGGCGTAGCACGTGTCGCGGCAGTGCTGGTCGATGAAATGACGCACGTACTCACCCACCACCAGCCCTCCGAAACGCGCCTGGATCTGGCCGCTGAGCCAGCTCTTGCCACTGGATTCGGGGCCGCACAGCACCACAACCTGGGTGCTCGTGACAGCGCTCATGGCTTCACCAACGCCGGGTCCCGGTGCCATTCCAGCCATCCGCGCAGGGCAATGAGGGTGAGCACCGCAAACAGCGCCGCGGTGAAATACAAGTGCTGGTGCAGGTACTGCCCGACATAGATGATGTCCACCACGACCCACAGGGGCCAGCATTGCAAGCGCTTTTGCGCCATCCACAGCTGGGCCACCAAGCTAAAGCCGGTCAGGCTGGCATCCAGCCAGGGCAGGGCGGCATCGGTCCAGGTGGCCATGGCAGTACCCAATGCTGCGCTAAGCAGTACGCCCAGGCCCAGGTGGATGACCAGCGCGCCGGGCCGTAAGCTCGATACTTGGCGTGCCGCGTCTTGCCGTTCAGGGCGCTTCCACTGCCACCAGCCATACAGTTGTAACAGCGCATAGGCAACTTGGAGCAGCATCCCCGAATAGAGCTTGACCTCATAAAATAGCCAGGCATAGATCAGCACCATGATCAGGCCGAGGGGCCAGCACCAGGCGTTCTGCTTGACCGTGAGCCACACAGCGATGACGCCGAGGACGGCGGCGATGAGTTCAAGGCCGGACATCGGCGATCCTTGGAGATTTCAGGGAGGGGCGCGATTGTAGCGGTTAGCTCAAGGAAGGTGTAGAGCGTTGCCGGGATCAGGGCCGTCTAGCAGCCCTGAGCCGGTGTCGGCTTCAGACCCTGAACTGGCGCAGCAGTTGTTCCAGGTCCTGGCTGAGGCGGCCCAGCGCCACGCCGGCCTCACTGGACTGGCGTGCCGCCTCGGCCGCCTGCTGCGAGAGGCCTGCCGTGTCCAGCACGTTGCGGTTGATGTCTTCGACCACGTGGGACTGCTGCAGGGTGGCGCTGGCAATAGAGGCATTCAACGCTGTCAGGGTGTGCAGAGCCTGGTTGATCGCATCCAGGCTGGCGCCTGCTTCGCGGGCTTGCGTGACGGTTTGCCGTGAGGCCTCGCTGCTGGTGTCGATCGCCTTGACGGCGGCATCGGACTGGCTCTGCAAGTGTTCGATCATGATGTGGATCTCGGCCGTGGACTGGGCCGTGCGCTGCGCCAGCAGGCGCACCTCATCGGCTACCACGGCAAAACCCCTGCCTTGTTCGCCTGCGCGAGCGGCTTCGATCGCCGCGTTAAGCGCCAGCAGATTGGTTTGTTCTGCAATCGAGCGGATCACGTCCAGCACGCCGCCAATACGGGTACTGTGCCCGGCCAGGTCACGGATTACTTGCACCGCCTGTTCGATGGTGATGGACAACCGATCGATCTGGGCCAGGCTGCCATGGATCGCCTGCTGCCCATGGGCGACCTGTTGCTGAGCGCAGTGCATTTCCCCGGCGGCCTGCTCGGCGGTCTTGGCTACATCCTGCACGGCGTAGGTCACCTCGTTCACGGCCGTTGCCACCTGGTCCATCTGCAGGGATTGTTGGGCGCTTTGCTGTTGCGCCGCACCGGCATTGTCGCCTACATGGTCGGCTGATCTGGCCAGCGCATGCGCCGCACTTTGTAATTGCCCGATCACCCCTTGCAACTTGCCGTTGAAGCGGTTGAAGTGCTCGCCCAGCTGACTGAGTTCATCGCGCCCGTGGGTGTCCAGGCGCCGGGTCAGGTCGCTTTCGCCGCTGGCGATATTGCCCATGGCCTGCACGGCTTCCTGTAGCGGGCGGGCAATGCTGCGTGCGATCACCCAGACCATCAGGCCCATCAGCAGCGCGATCGCCATGCCCAGCAGCGAAGCGTCACGCAGCTGGCGAGCGAACTCGGTCTGTACGTCGTCAACGTAGACCCCAGAGCCGATGATCCAGCCCCAGGGCTTGAACAGCTGGATGTAGGATGTCTTGGCAACAGGTTCGCTAGCCCCTGGCTTGGGCCAGCGGTAATTCACGGGCCCAGCCTCCTGCTGGCGCGCCAGCGCGACCATTTCGTTGAATACGGCAAAGCCATCCGGATCGCGAATGCCCGAAAGGTCCTGGCCGTCGAGCTTGGGATTGGCCGGATGCATGATCATGCGCGGGGTCAGGTCGTTGATCCAGAAGTAGTCGTCATGGTCATAGCGCAACGCCCTTACCACTTGCAGGGCTTGTTGCTGGGCCGCGTCACGGCTCAAGGTACCGGCGGCCTCCAGCTGTTGGAAATGCGCCAGTACACCTGTGGCCGTTTCCACCACATGCCGGGTTTTCTCTGCCTTGGCTTGGTACAAGTCGCCGTGGATCTGGCGCAGCATCAGCAGACCAAGCACCAACAGCATGGCTATGGCCACTATCAGGATCAGCCATAAACGGCTGCTGATCGACATCGATCTTAGCGTCTTCATTGCGCATGCTCCATTTGTTCTTGTTCTCACCTGCATCCAAGCACGCCTGCGGCCATGGACCCACTCGACCAATGGCTAAGTGCCATGTGCCGTGGAGTCTGTTGCCTGCCACGTCATGACAGTGCAAAGGAGCTCTGCCAGCATTTCGGCCGCGCAAGATGAAACCTTTAGTAACCGTGAACTTTTCCACTGGCTTTGCGACCAACAGACGCTGTAAAACTGCCGGGCCGCGTGCGGCAATATTCAGGCAAATCAAGAACAAGGAGCTTGCCACGAGCAGGCTCCATCGGGGGAATGATGGATTTTTGGACGGCCTTTCAGGCAATCATACTGGGCGTGGTGGAAGGGCTGACGGAGTTCCTGCCGATTTCCAGTACTGGCCACCAGATCATCGTTGCCGACCTCATCGGTTTCACAGGTGAGCGGGCGATGGCCTTCAACATCATCATTCAGCTGGCCGCCATCCTGGCGGTGATGTGGGAGTTTCGCGGCAAAATATTCGATGTGGTCCGTGGGTTGCCGAATCAGCCCAGGGCGCAGCGCTTCACCGGCAACTTGCTGTTGGCCTTCCTGCCGGCGTTGGTATTGGGTGTATTGTTCGCCGACCTGATTCATGAGTACTTGTTCAACGCTGTCACCGTGGCAGCTGCGCTGGTACTGGGTGGGGTGGTCATGCTCTGGGCCGAGCGACGCCAACACAGGGTTCAGGTGACTCATGTCGACGAGATGCACTGGAGCCACGCGCTTAAAATCGGTTTCGTGCAGTGTCTGGCCATGATCCCGGGTACCTCGCGTTCCGGCTCGACCATCATCGGCGGCCTGCTGTTTGGCCTGTCGCGTACTGCCGCGACGGAGTTTTCCTTCTTTCTGGCGATGCCGACGATGGTGGGGGCTGCCGTGTATTCGGGTTACAAGTACCGTCATCTGTTCCAGCCCGATGATCTGCCGGTCTTTGCGCTGGGCTTCGTCACCTCGTTCATCTTCGCGATGATCGCCGTACGCGGTCTGCTGAAATTCATCGCCAACCACAGTTATGCAGCCTTTGCCTGGTATCGGATCGTCTTCGGCATGCTGATCCTGGCGAGCTGGCTGTTTGGCTGGGTCGACTGGACCGTCGCTCATGGATGAGCAGTCAGACCGCCAGCGCCCGACACGGATACGCAATGCCAAGTTCAAGGGAGTGCTGCTGGGGCTGCTGTGTGTGCTGCCGGTGTTGGGCGTCGCGTGCCTGGCCTACGACGCGCAGGCGTGGTGGCCGCTGGTGGTGTACCCGGTGATGAGTCTGCTCACTGTGTTGCTCTATTGGCGCGACAAGTCCCAGGCCCGCAGCCAAGCGCGACGCACCCCGGAGAAGCTGCTGCATGGTGTAGAACTGTTCGGTGGTTGGCCTGGGGCTCTGCTGGCGCAGCAGGTGTTCCGGCACAAGACACGCAAGGTGCCTTACCAGGTCAAGTTCTGGGCCATCGTGGTCGTGCACCAGGCCGCCTGGGCGTATTGGCTGTTCTTTCAAGGGCGAGCTGCAGCGTTGGGGTGAAGCCGCTGTATCACGAATGGGGGCGAGCGCCCCCTATTGAAGTCCCGGCCACTCGGGTTGGGCTCTGTGATGTGTCAGACGTAACGTTCCCCGCACGTTTCGAATGAGGCGGCCAAATGGTCGATCCATACCCGCACCGCAGGCGTGACACCGCGTCGGTGCGGGTAAACCGCCTGCAGGTAGCCGCCTGGCAAGGACCAGTCCGGAAGTAATCTAACGAGTTCACCGCGTTGGAGCTGCTCTTCACAAAACAGGCTGGGCAGGGCGGTGAAGCCCAGCCCAGCGCGTACAGCTGCATTACGTACCACGAAATCGTCCACTGACAGCCTGGGTTCGAGCGCCAAGGCGCGTTGTTGGCCCCCTGGCCCCTGCAGCCTCAGGTGTACCAGGCGGTCGGCCTCGGGTGCACCCAGCACCGGCAGGTCGGCCAGCTGCTCAGGCGTGCGCACCTGGGGGGCGAAACCGGGCGCGGCTACCAGTTGCATCTGTGCCTGACACAGTCGCCTGGTCACCAGCGTAGGGTCTTCATCGCCCAAGTCGCGCACTCGCAGCGCTACATCTATTCCTTCAGAGATCAGGTCCACTCTACGGTTGAGCAAGACCAGATCCAGCTGCACGAGCGGATACTGTTGCAGAAACCGGGTTACCACGTCCGGCAAGAACGCATGACCCAAGGCCACCGGGCAGGACACGCGTAGCCTGCCGCGTGGTTCACTGCTCATGCTGGCTACTGCCTCTTCAGCGGCTTCAGCTTCGAGGAGCATGGCTTGGCAGTGATGCAGGTAGCGTTCGCCCACGGCTGTCAGTTTCACTTGCCGCGTGGTGCGCTGTAGCAGGCGCATGCCCAAGCGATCCTCCAGTTCGGCGATACGGCGGGATAGCCTTGATTTCGGAATGCCGAGCTGGCGTCCAGCGGCGGCGAACCCGCCTGCTTCGACGACACGGGCAAAGTAAAACAGGTCGTTCAAATCCTGCATGGCACGGCTCATTGTTCCAGGGGTAGGACAAACTAGCGCGATTGGGCGCACTTATCATCCATTACACACTTAGGTAACATCCTTTTCATCGAATATATTCAGCCTTACCCCCTTTCACAGGAGTACCCCATGAAACTGCTGCACATCGATTCGAGCATCCTGGGTGACAACTCGGCCTCGCGCCAATTGAGCCGTGAAGTCGTCGCCGCGTGGCAGGCCGCTGAGCCGAACGTTGAAGTGGTTTATCGCGACCTGGCAGCCGATGCCATCGCTCACTTCTCGGCCGCAACCCTGATGGCTGCCGGCACCGGTGAAGAGCTGCGCGATGCGGCCCAGGCCTTCGAGGCCAAGCTCAGTGCCGAGACCCTCGAAGAGTTCCTGGCCGCCGACGCAGTGGTCATCGGCGCGCCAATGTACAACTTCAGCGTGCCGACCCAACTCAAAGCTTGGATCGACCGCATCGCCGTCGCCGGCAAGACCTTCCGTTATACCGAGGCTGGTCCAGAAGGCCTGTGCGGTGACAAGAAAGTGGTGCTGGTTTCCACGGCAGGGGGAATGCACGCCGATCAACCAACAGGGGTCGGCCACGAAGACTTCCTCAAGGTGTTCCTGGGCTTCATCGGTATTAGCGACCTGCAAGTGGTTCGGGCTCATGGCCTGGCTTATGGCCCGGAGCAGCGCACCCAAGCGATTGCTGCGGCCCAGGCGCACATCGAGAACGATCTGTTCGCCGTGGCATGAAGGCAGTGGAGACAGAGCGCAAGTTGAGGGTCGCCTAGGCGGCCCTTTTTCATGGGCGTACCAACCGCATGTTGCTGATGGCCGCACAGCTCACTGTTGCGCAACGCTAGGGCGCAACTGTAATGGTGGTTCATTGAGGAATAGCCTTATGCTGTAACGAAATATGTATAAGTGCTGAAGAAGGAAGCCGCAATGCCGCTCAAGGACCTGCTCATCGCTCTGGTGGTAATCATCGCCTGGGGCGTCAACTTCGTCGTGATCAAGGTCGGGCTCGATGGGTTGCCACCCATGTTGCTGGGGGCGCTGCGTTTTCTGCTTGTGGCTTTTCCCGCGGTGTTCTTCATCAAGCGGCCGAACCTGCCGTGGCGTTGGTTGATCGCCTACGGTGCGACCATCTCGCTGGGGCAGTTTGCATTTCTGTTCCAGGCCATGGCCAGCGGCATGCCACCGGGGCTCGCTTCATTGGTCCTGCAGTCCCAGGCCTTCTTCACCTTGGGCTTCGCTGCGCTGTTTCTGGGCGAGCGCTTGCGCGTGGCCAGCGTGCTCGGGCTGCTGGTGGCCGCCGGTGGGCTGGCGCTGATCGGCAGCGAAGACGGTAGCCATGTCCCCATGCTCGCGCTGGTACTGACCTTGTGTGGCGGGGCGATGTGGGGCTTGGGCAACATCATCACTCGTCGCTTCGGGTCGATAGACTTGGTGGCATTGGTCATCTGGGGCGGCTTGATCCCTCCGCTGCCTTTTCTGCTGCTCTCTGGCTGGTTGGAGGGGCCTGAACGCATCAGCCAGGCGCTCACGCACATCGGCTGGCACTCGATTGCCGCGCTGGCATACCTTGCATTCGTGGCCACCATTCTGGGCTACAGCCTCTGGAGCACGCTGTTGTCGCGCCATCCGGCCGGAAAGGTCGCGCCTTTTTCGCTGCTGGTACCTGTCATAGGCCTGAGTTCATCAGCGCTGCTGCTGGGCGAGCGCCTGACCGAAACCCAGGGTTGGGGTGCCTTGCTGGTTATGAGTGGCTTGTTGGTGAACGTGTTCGGCGCCCGACTCGGACAGCGACTCAAGGCTGCGAGGGCCTGAGTAATTACGAGTGCTACCTGTCTTTTTTTAAGCGTTGATTGACCAAGCTCATGATGTCGGTCAGTTACGGTCGCCTATCAGGCACGGATATGGTTCCTTGGTTGCGTTTTTTGTAAGGAGGACCGCAAACGATGCGAGTCAGGGACGAAACCTATTGGCAGTGGGCCGATGCACAACTGCACAGCCGCTGCCACGACGAAGTGCTGAGCGATGGCACCACCCTGGATGTGCAGGTGCGCCTGTCCAGGCAAGGCGCAACTCAACTGTTTCTCGGCCTTTACGCACGCAATGGTCAGGCTCTGGTGGAGGAGTATTATCCTGCGCGCTCTGGGGAAACCATGACCCGGGCGCTGGTTTGGGGTGTTGAGCGCGCTCGGGCGTTGGCCACAGGTGCCATGCCATTACCTAAAAACGCCAAAAGGCGCGCATGAAAAAGCCCGGCGCGGTGGCCGGGCTTGATACAGCGTGACGGTCAGTACTGCGCTTCGATCACTTTCACGGCACGTTGCGTACGTGCCTCTGGCCATTGCTGTTGCAGGGTTTGCAAGACACGGCCGACGAACTCGGTATCGGCAGCCGCCTTCTTGCCCACATAGCCCTGGCCTCGGCGATAGGCCTTGAATCGCGCACGCATGCTTGGCAGGTGCTCCTGGAATTCATCTTCGATCGTGTTGGGTGGCAAGCGGTCCAGGCGCACTTCGCCGCTTTGGCTCACCCACAACAGATGGTCATCAAGGCTGTCCTTGCGCGTGGCGAACAGCTTGGCCAATTGATCGATGGTCGGATTGTCGTTCAAGTTCATCATAAAGCCCCCATTACCCAGTTTCAGGTGATTTTCACAGTTGGCGCTATCGCGATGTAGCGCGTTTCCAAGGCTGCTACTGCAGCTTTGCAACAGGGGCTTTCTCACGCTGCCTTTTGGACAGTTCCCTCTCCACGGACCGCCTGCGTTACCGCGCAGGCGGCCTGGAACACCCTTGCCACGGCTCCCGATCAGGGAGACGGCCTCATCATGCACAAGCGCGATGAACGGCGTCAACCATTTTGTAGTGATATTTTCTGCTCACTACATTTTCGTAGAGTTGTTCGACAATCCTCGATTTCAAAGCCGTGAAAGAATCTCGTATGCCGCGCGCACGCGGGCTTCGTTGGGGTAGTTGCGGTTGGCTAGAAGCACGATGGCCAACCCCTCAGACGGGACGAACGCTGCGTAGGCACCGAAACCATTGGTGGAGCCTGTCTTGTTGTACCAGGCTCCCGCCAATGGGGCGGCAGGCGGCTGCAGCCGTTGTGCCGGCTGGGGGCCTCGTATCATCTGCGGGCCATTGCCGGCGATGAGGGTGCGCAGTGCAACGGGGTACGCATAACGCTCCCAGCCTAAGCCTTGTGTCATTTCACCGATCTGGGCGTAGCCGCTACGGGTGATGAGGGTGGCGCGGGCCAAGGGCGCAGGCAGACCGTCGGGCTGCATGTTCAAGCGCACATAACGCAGCAGATCGCTGGCACTGGTCTTGATGCCGTAGGCTTGCTGCGCATAAGGGCCAGGGTTTACGCGCACTGGCTTGTCGCTGGCATCGTAGCCTTGGGCATACAGGCTACGTGCATCACTGGGCACCTCCAGGTAGGTACTGTGCAGGCCCATGGGCTCCAGCACGTTGTGCTCAAGCAAGGTGGCAAACGGTTGGTGTTGGGCGCGGGCGGCCAGGTCGCCGAACAGGCCCAGGCTCGGGTTGGAGTAACACCGTTGGGCACCTGGCGTGCCTTTGGCCTGCCATTGGCGCAAAAACGTCACCACTTGCTGGGGTGTTTCCACGGTGTCGGGAAACTGCAAGGGCAGGCAATCGGCACTGTAGGTGCCCAGGTCCAGCACGGTGGCGTCGCCCAGGGGAGTGCCAGCCAGGGCCGGGTGATAGCGTTTGGCAGGGGCGTCCAGGGCAAGCTGGCCTTCGGCATTGGCCACTGCCACCAACGTGGCGGTGAATGTCTTGCTCAGCGAGCCAATTTCGAAGAGGGTGTCGCGGCTAACGGGCACGCCGCTGTCGCGGCTGGCGACGCCGTAGCTGAAGTAATGAGCGTGGCCATTCGCATACAGCGCGACCGCCATGCCGCTGATGCCCTGGGCCTGCATCAGGGGACCGATGACGGTGTCGACTTTGATTCGCAGCGGGTCATTGGCGTAGGCGGGTAACCAGGGGGCGCCGAGTGTGAGGGCGACCGCAAGGGCCACGGAGCGGGAGCAGATCATGAAGATTCCTTGGCTGACTGTCCGTTGCGCGATACCAGAAGGGGTTCCGGCGTTAGCGTCTGGGGGCGCTAGACCTTATCCTCCGTCCTTGCCCAAAGACAAGACGGAGCTGTGATGAAGTACCTGCGCATGCTGTTCGACAACTTCACCCTTGCCTTGCTGGCAGTGGTAGCGATCGCCACCGTGTTGCCTTGCTCAGGACAAGGGGCGGTGTATTTCGGCTGGCTCACCAACCTGGCGATCGGTTTGTTGTTCTTCCTGCACGGGGCCAAGCTCTCGCGGGAGGCAATCATCGCTGGAGCGGGGCATTGGCGCCTGCACCTGCTGGTGTTTTCCTGCACGTTCGTGCTGTTTCCGCTGCTGGGCATGGCGTTCAAGCCGCTGTTCCTGCCACTGGTAGGAGACGAGCTCTACTTGGGGGTGCTGTACCTTTGCGCCCTGCCTGCCACCGTCCAGTCGGCCATCGCGTTCACCTCGCTGGCGCGGGGTAATGTGCCAGCGGCCATCTGCAGCGCAGCCGCATCCAGCCTGCTGGGCATATTCCTGACCCCGGTTCTGGTGATGCTGTTGCTGGGCGCCAGCGGCGACACCGGCTCGGGTCTGGACGCAGTGCTCAAGATCACCCTGCAGTTGCTGGTGCCATTCGTGGCCGGGCAACTGGCCCGCCGCTGGATCGGTGCCTGGGTTAAACGCAATGCGCGCTGGCTGAAGATCGTCGACCAGGGCTCGATTCTGCTGGTGGTCTACACCGCCTTCAGCGAGGCGGTGGTCACGGGCTTGTGGCACACTGTTTCGCCGCAGCACCTGGCAGGCCTGTTCGCCGTTTGCGGCATCCTGCTGACCGTGGTGTTGGTGGGGACCAGCCTGTTGGGCAAAGTGCTTGGTTTCAACCTCGAAGACCGGATCACCATCCTGTTCGCAGGCTCGAAGAAGAGCCTGGCAACCGGTGTGCCGATGGCGCAGGTGCTGTTCGTCGGAAGCGGCATCGGCGCAATGATCCTGCCATTGATGCTGTTCCACCAGATCCAGCTGATGGTCTGCGCTGTGCTGGCCCAACACTATGCGAGCCGCGAGCAGGATGATATCGAGGTGCCGACGGTGCGATGACCCGGTGATGGTTGCAGCTCACGTGGTCTGCAACCATCACGTCGCCTGGGTCAGAAGTTCGCGGGGGTATTGGCGCTGATGATCTCTGCTTCGTCCTGGCCAATATTCTTGAAACTGTGGGGCAGGGTGGTAGGGATGTAGTAGCCATCTCCCGCATTGAGCACGCTGACCTGGCCATCGACCCACAGCTCGACGGTGCCTCGCGTGACGAGCCCGCACTCTTCGCCCTCGGCATGCACGATGGGCTCGCCCGAGTCGGCACCTGGGGCGTAAAGCTCGCGCAGCATGCGCATTTGCCGGCCCTCGACGCTGGCACCTACCAGCAGCATGCGCAATCCGTTGCGACCCAAGTCGGGCTGCTCGCCCGCCCGGAACACGAAACGCTCCTCACGCACGGGTTCATCGAAGCTGAAAAACTCTGCCAGGCTCATCGGAATGCCCTCCAGCAGCTTTTTCAAGGAACTGACCGATGGGCTGACGCGGTTCTGCTCGATCTGCGAAATGGTCGAGTTGGTGAGCCCGCTGCGGCGCGCCAACTCTCGCTGGGAGAGGTTGTTGCGTTCACGCACTAGTTTGAGTCGCGTCCCCGTGTCCATAGCCGCCTTGTAATAAGAGGTGTCAAGAATAATGAGCGAGGCGCATTAAAACACACTCTCAAGGCTTGCGCGCTGCGGTTTGCAGGTGCCCGCTGCCAGCGAGGCCGGACGGGCCATCGCCAGGCAAGATGCGGCGCCCTCAGTCCGCCTTTGATCCTGGCCACATGCTGCGCAGCACCCCATCACGGCGAACCCAGGCGTGCATCAGCGCAGCGCCCACGTGTACCAGTACCGTGGCGAACAACAGGTAGCCTCCCCAGCCGTGCGCCTGGCGCAGCATGGCATACAGCTGCAAATCATGGGGCACGATCGCCGGCAGGCCAAACGGGCGAGGGTACCCGCCGGCCGAGAGCATGGCCCACCCCAGCAAGGGCATGGCTAGCATGAGGCCGTACAGCAGCAGGTGCGAAGCGCCGGCAGCCAGGCGCTGGAAGGCTGGTAGGTCCTGGGGCAGAGGTGGATGGGGAATGCTCAGGCGCACGATGATGCGCGCTACGATCAGCACCAGCAGCGCAAGCCCCGTGATCTTGTGCAAGCTGACCAGTACGGGGTGACGGACCGACAGGTCCGTGACCATGCTCACGCCGATCAAGAGCATGGCCAGGATCAGGAACGCCATCGACCAGTGCAGCAGGCGGGCGACGGGATGAAAGGTGGTGGGTTTCATGGTCGGGCTCCCGTGCTCAAGGACTCGCGGCTACGACGGTTGAATGATTCCGAATAGGCCGCTGACCGGGCCGCGAGTATAGGGTCGGCGGAGGGTTCGATGCCGTGGGGCAGTATCAAGGGGTCAAAGTTGAGGTCGCGGCAGGCACCCTGTTCCGGTGCGTCGACCTGCTCAAGCACCAGGGTGCCTGCGTTGACGCTGCGCCGGCTCGCTGGCCAAGGCTTGGCAGGGTCGTCGATAGCGTCGTCCGGTTCGGCCAGTACCAGGCGCAGGGTCCAGCGCAACGGCCCCAGCGCCAGCCGTCGTCGCAGGTCATGTTGCAGGAACAGAGGGTCGTCCACCTTCGCCGGTAAGGCCGTATACGGCGTGAGCGGTTCAAGCTGCCAGCGCACCGGATGGGCATGGCCGTCGTGATCGATCAACTTGAATGCATTGATGCTGTGGTACTGGGTGTTGGCGAAGCTGTCGCTGGGCTTGTAGCTGGCTGCCCATTGCCTGAACGCGGCGCTCTCGGGGTGGGCTGCAAAGAAGGCCTGTACCTTGGCAGGGTCGGGCTTGCGCGTGGCCGGGTCCGGGGTGTTGGCCAGCACCTGCTCGTAGAACGCCTCGGCCGTACTTACCGCCAGAACGGGCGGGTTGTTCATGCCGGTCCTCCAGACTTGCCCATCGTCGGTGGCGAGTTCGATTGCCAGGCTGCGCACGGGGATGCCGGTGTCAGGCGCAAACGGGTTGGCACCACCAATGGCCAGGCGGCCTGTGACCGGCACATGCGCCTGGGTGAATGCCCGTGCCGTCGACAAGCTTGCCGCTTGCCCGCTGGCCTGGAAATAGCCGCTCACGCACAGGCCTTTAGCGTGGTTCTTGCGATAACCCGGGTAGTGCTCAGCCTGGGCCTCGAACGTGTCGATGATGCGCTGTGGTGTGAGCGCGGATTGGCCAAGCCAGCCGGCGCTGTAGGCGAAGCCCGCACCGGCAGCCAGCATCACCGCGCCGATTGCGGCAAGCCGCCAGGCCTTGGCCCGGCCGTGCAAAGGTTGGTTCATGGTCAGTCCCGTTGATTTCACGAAAAGTGCCAGTACGACGCTGCCCTGGAAAAGTTATTCCCCGAGCGGGAATAACTTTTTCTCCAACGCGTCTGTTCTCTACACTGCCCCATCATCGACCGGATATTTTCCATGCAGGACTTGGACGACCAACAATGGCGAGCGCTACTGGCCCGACTACGTCGCTTCGCCCTCTGGCTGACCCGCGAGGCGGGAAGTGCGGATGACCTCGTGCAGGCCACGGTCGAACGTGCCTTGAGCCGGCGTCAGCAGCATCAGGATCCCGATGCCCTGCGCGCCTGGCTGTTCACCATCCTTTATCGATTGTTTCTGGATGGCAAACGGCGAGAACGGTTGCATGCCCGCTGGCTGTCCTGGTTCGCCAGCAGTAGCGCTGCCGAAGAAACGGCCGGCGATAACCTTGAGGACATCGTGCTGGCGCAGGCGGATTTGCAGGCATTTGGCCGGCTCAAGACCGAGCAGCGCGCGTTGCTGTTGCTAGTGAGCGTTGAGGGCCTGAGTTACAAGGAGGCTGCCCAGACGTTGGGTATTCCAATCGGTACTGTCATGTCACGGCTGTCGCGGGCGCGCGATGCCCTGCGTGCATTGACCGAGGACAGCCCTCGACCACCGGCCTTGCGGAGATTGAAATGACCCGTCTTATTCCTAGCGAAGAAGAGCTTCACGCCTACGTCGATGACCGCCTGGACCCGGTGCGCCGTGCCGAAGTCCAGGCCTGGCTGGCCAATCATCCAAAGGCTGCGCAACGTGTGGAAGGCTGGCGCGCCGATGCGCGCCAGTTGCGCACGAGCCTGGCGGGCCTTGCGCAGCCGCTGGCGGGCCCGCGGGTTGACCGCGATCAGCTGCGCCAACAGGCGCGACACCGCCTGAAGCGTCGCTGGGCAAGTGCTGCAGCGATCGTCCTAGCCTTAGGCGTTGGGGGACTTGGCGGGTGGCAGGCGCGCGATGCCAGCTTTGCCGACGCAAAGCCCATGGCTGATGCCGTGCAGGCCCACCGATTGTTCGCCGACAGCCAAGCGCTGGATATTCAGGCGCGTGACCCCGATCAATTGCGCACCTGGCTGCAAGCGCACTTTCACCAGGTGGGCCAACTGCCTGATTTGGCAGGCTACGGGTTCGCCCCGGTGGGCGCCCGGCTGCTCAGTAACGAGCAAGGGCCGGCGGCGCTGGTGGTGTTCCAGGACGGGGCGGGGCGCCGTATCAGCCTGTTCCTGCGCTCACCCGGCGAGCACTTCCGGCGCATGCCGCAAGGGCAGCGAATCGATGGTCAGCTCCAGGCCCGATACTGGTCCCATGGCGCCTACAATTTCGCCCTGGTCAGTGCTGCCGATGATGGTCGCGGTGTGGGTATCGGCGAGGCCTTGCGCACGACGTTGTGAGCCGTACAAGGCCTCCTGCGCCCTAGGCTGGCTTAGCTGAGCTCTAGCCAGATGGGCGCATGATCCGACGGTTTTTCCATCGCGCGCAGTTCGTAATCCACGCCTGCAGCCTTGATCCTCGGAACCAGGCTTGCCGAGGCCATGATCAGGTCGATGCGCAGGCCACGCTTGGGCTCGTCCTCGAAGCCGCGGCTGCGGTAGTCGAACCAGCTGAAACGGTCGTCGACACCCGGGTGCAGATGCCGGAAGCTGTCCACCAGCCCCCAGCCTTTCAAGCGCTCCATCCACTCCCGCTCCTCTGGCAGGAAGCTGCATTTGCCGGTCCTGAGCCAGCGCTTGGTATTGTCTGGGCCGATACCGATGTCGCAATCCTCTGGGGATATGTTCATGTCGCCCATGACCAACACGGGCTGGTCACTGCGAAACTGGCTTTCGAGCAGCGCTTGCAGGTCCGCGTAGAAACGCTGCTTGGCGGGAAACTTGGTGGGGTGGTCGCGGCTTTCGCCCTGGGGGAAATAGCCGTTCATGACGGTGACGGGGTTGCCGTGGTGGTCGGCGAAGGTGCCCCAGATGAAGCGCCGCTGGGCGTCTTCTTCGTCCGTTGAAAACCCTTTGTGCAAGCTCAAAGGTGCCTGGCGTGACAGCAAGGCGACACCGTAGTGGCCCTTTTGCCCGTGGTAATGCACGTGGTAGCCCAGAGCCTGGACCTCGGCCAGTGGAAACTGATCGTCGCTGACCTTGGTTTCCTGCAGGCCGATGATGTCCGGCTGGTGCTTTTCGACCAAGGCGGCCAACTGGTGTGGGCGCGCCCGCAGGCCATTGATGTTGAAGCAGACGATCTTCATGCAGAGCCGATCCCGGTAAAAAGTCGCGATGCTAGCCGACATCGGCGTTGATCACCAGCATGAGGGCGCTTAGGCGCGGCTGACATGGCGCGAAGGTGAACGATGGGCGGCATTGTGCCTCCAAGGCCTATCAGCCAGCCCAGAAGGTTCCCCTCCATGTCTCAAGCCCCTGCCGCCGAGGCCCGCGTTTGCCTGCTCGACTCCGGTTATCGCCGCGAAACCCGGGCACTGCTGTACACCGTCTACCGGAACGACCCTACCTTCGCTTATCTGCTCGAAGCGCATCGCCCTGGTTATGAGCGCCGCCTGCGTACGCTGCTACGCGAGTGGGTACGCCAGCATTTCTACCTGCAACTGCCCGCCGTTGGCCTGCTGCTGGACGATCGCTTGGTAGGCGTCGCGCTGATTGTGCCGCCACTGCGGCGTCTGGGTGTGGCTGACAGTTGGGCCTGGCGCCTGCGCATGATGGTTGGCGCGGGGGTGCGCGCCACCC
This sequence comes from Pseudomonas sp. DE0157, assembly GCF_007678615.1. NCBI lineage: Bacteria > Pseudomonadati > Pseudomonadota > Gammaproteobacteria > Pseudomonadales > Pseudomonadaceae > Pseudomonas > Pseudomonas sp. DE0157. Next base: position 234,025 of record NZ_VEJN01000003.1, on the reverse strand, counting down.
GGCGCTTCATGGCGTACCAGGCGGCTGTCTCGACATGTCGGCCTACCGATCAAGTGCACGTGCTGCCGCTACTGGGGGTGTTGCCGGCGCTGCAAGGCCAGGTGTATCCGACCCAGTTGTTACATGCGGTACAACAATGGTGTATGAAGAATGGGCAGGTCGAAGGGATCGTCGTCGACACGGGCAATGATGAACACGTGGCGTTTTATCACACGCAAGGCTTTGTCGAGGTTGGCGAGGTCGCCATTGGGACAGTGCGCCAACGCGTTCTGATGTATGACAGCGCTCAGGTCAGTGAACCCTTGGCGTGAATGGCGTTTCGGTTGGCTTCTTTTACACCCTTGGTCTGGTAGCATGCGCGGGATGACATATTCAGGAAGAGTTCGCTGGGGCCTGGTGATCTGGGCCGTCAGCTTTGCTGCATGGGGCCAGAGCGAATTGGTGGTGACGGTCAAGCCGGCCAACAAGGCGCTCAAGGCCAATGTCGAGGGCTATATCGGTAGCTTGGGCGACCGCGACGAGCAAGCGCTGCTGCGTTTCAGTCGCGGGGCCGAGGAGCAGGCGCGCAAAGCGGCCCAGGCGCTGGGCTACTACCAGGCCCAGATAAGTACCGACGTCAAGCCGCCCCGCGACGATGACGGTTCACCACGACTGGTGGTCAACATCGTGCCCGGCGAGCCGATACGCCTGCGCAACGTGACCGTGCGTGTCGAGGGGCCGGCCAGTGACATGACCGCGTTCAGAGTGCCTTCCGGGGGCGCGCTTCGCACTGGCGAGCAACTGAACCATGGTGTCTATGAGGATGCCAAGCGTGTCATTCAGAACCAGGCCTCACGCTATGGCTTCTTCGCAGGTCGCTTCAGCCAGCAGCGCCTGGCCGTCGATCCCCGCGCCGGGGTGGCCGATATCGACCTGGTCTACCAAAGTGGGCCGCGGTACCGACTGGGCGCGGTCACCTTCAGTGGCGATACGCCGTTGGACGACGATTTGCTGCAGCGGATGGTCTCGTTCAAACCCGGTACGCCCTACGATTCGGAGCTGATTGCCGAACTCAACAGCGACTTGCAGTCCAGCGGCTACTTCGAGGGTGTGCGCGTAGACGCCGCGCCCACGGCCGCAGTCGCTCAGAATATTCCGGTCGATGTACGCCTGGAAACCCGCAAGCCTCGCACATTGGGCTTGGGCCTTGGGTATTCCACCGACGTTGGCCCGCGCGGCAAGGCCAACTGGACGCGCCATTGGGTCAATCCCCAGGGGCACAGCTATGGCTGGGAAGCGGAGCTGTCGGCGCCGCGTCAAAACGTGGGGCTGTGGTACGACATCCCGTTGGACCCGCCGTTGACCGACAAACTGCGATTTGCCGGGGGGTACCAGAACGAAGAACTGGCGGGCACCGACACCCTCAGCAAGCTCTTGACGGTAGGCCCTGAATGGCACAGCAAGCTGCCCAGCGGCTGGCAGCGGGTCATATCGCTCAAGTACCAGCGCGAAGAGTACCGGCTGGGGGACGATGCGGGCCTTAGCAACCTGCTCATGCCCGGTATCAGCTATTCATTCCTGCGCAGCGACAACCGCATTGACCCCCATAATGGCTATCGCGTGCAGTTCGAAGCGCAAGTGGCAAAGGAAGGCCTGGGTTCCGATACGAACCTGCTGCGCGGCAACGTGCTGCTCAAAGGGCTCACCACGGTAGGTCAGAACCACCGGCTGCTGGGCCGCGTTCAGTTCGGCGGCAGCGCCACCAACGGTTTCCAGAACAGCGTTCCGCCTTCGCTGCGGTTCTTCGCTGGTGGCGACCAGAGCGTGCGCGGCTACGACTACCAGACCCTGTCGCCGAAAAACAGCGACGGGGATCGCATCGGTGGCCGTTACCTGGTGGCGGGCAGCGTCGAATACCAGTATTCCCTGACGGACAAATGGCGCCTGGCGACCTTCGTCGACCAGGGCAACGCGTTCAACAACTTCGAGTTGCCCAACCTGAAGACGGGGGTCGGCTTCGGCGTACGCTGGGTTTCACCGGTAGGGCCGCTACGCTTGGACTTGGCCAAGGCCTTGGACGACGACGGCGGCATCCGCCTGCACTTTTCCATGGGGCCTGAGCTTTGAAATCTGTCATCAAATACATGCTGCTGGGCCTGTTTGGGCTCGTGGCCGTCCTGACGCTGACCATCGCGTTGGTGATCGGCACCGAGGGCGGCAGCCGTTGGGCGCTGGGCAAGGTTCCCGGGCTGACCGTGGAGGGTTTCGCAGGACGCTTGGCGGGCACTTGGCAAGCCACTCGTCTTTCCTACGTCGATGGGCAGACCCAAGTCCAGACGCAGGCGCCGTTGCTGAACTGGTCCCCGGCATGCCTGCTGCGTGGGGCTTTGTGCATCGAGCAGTTGCACGCAGAACGAATCGACATGGCGTTCGCCCCCTCGACTGACGTCAGCGACGACGGCCCGCTGCAACTGCCCACATTGGACTTGCCGCTTGCCATCGAACTGGGCGAGGTGAAGATAGGGCAACTGCGCCTGGATGGCAGCGACCTGCTCGGTGATCTGCAACTGGCTGCGCACTGGACCGGTGAAGGCATGCGCATCGACAGCCTGCACCTGACCCGCGACGATCTGCAGTTGGGCCTGCAAGGTGATGTGAAGCCTCAAGGCGATTGGCCTGTGCAGTTGCAGGCCCAGGTGCAGCTCCCCGCCGTGGGGGACAAGCCATGGCAACTGGCATTGCAAGCCACGGGTGAACTGCAACGCTCGCTTGACCTGACCGGGACGAGCAATGGGTATCTGGATGCCACCCTTGCGGGCAAGGTCCAGGCATTGGCTGAACACCTGCCGGCCAGCCTGAGCATTCAGACCAAGGCGTTCAAGCCATCCGAGGCACTGCCCGACACCCTGCAGCTCGATGACCTGGTGCTGTTAGCCGATGGGAACCTTGAGACGGGCTATGCATTGACCGGGTCTGCCAACTTGCCAGCCCAGCAGTCGCCCATCGCCCTGGCTTTGTCCGGGATGGTCGACAGCAAAGGTGCCGTGGTCAAGGGCCTTGATCTCAACGCAGGCGATAGCCAGCAGGTGAAGCTGCAAGCCAAGGTCGACTGGCAGGACGGCCTGGCAGCGGACGCCCAATTGGCTTGGCAGGACTTTCCCTGGCTGCGCCTGTACCCGCTGGATACACCGCCTGAGGTGACGCTCAAACGCCTGAACGCGCAGGTTCGCTATCGCGACGGTCGCTACGAGGGCAGCTTTGATGGCGATCTGGACGGGCCTGCCGGCGCCTTCAAGGTGGCAAGCCCTTTCGAAGGGGATCTGGAGCAGGTCACTTTGCCAACGCTGGCGCTTACTGCGGGACAAGGCAAGGCGACAGGCCGTGTGGCCGTACGCTTCGCGCAAGCGCTCGCCTGGGACGTGGACCTGCAGTTGTCGGCGCTGAACCCGGCCTATTGGGTGGCGGAGCTACCTGGAACATTGGCCGGGCCGTTGCGTAGCAAAGGCCAGCTGCAGGGCGATGACCTGTCGCTCGACGCTCAGCTCGACCTCAAGGGGCGCCTGCGCGGCCAACCCGCTGTGCTCAACGTTCAGGCGGACGGGGCAGGGCAGCGCTGGACACTGGCAGCCTTGCGCGTGCAACTGGGTGACAATCGTATAAACGGAAGTGGCAGCCTGCAACAGCGCCTGGCCGGCAAGGTGGACATCGATCTGCCACGGCTGGGGCAGCTGTGGCCCGAGCTGCAGGGCCAGGTCAAGGGGCAACTGGACGTGGCCGGTACCCTGCAGGCGCCGCAAGGCACGCTGGCATTGCGCGGTACCGGGTTGGCACAGGCCGAGAATCGCTTGCAGCAACTGAATCTCTCGGCCCGTCTGGACGACCGGCAACGGGCCAATATCGACTTGAAAGTCACGGGTATCCAGGCGGGTGACACCGCCCTCGGTACGCTGCAGGCGGTCGGCAATGGTGACATGCGACGACAGGCATTGACGCTGGCGTTGAACGGCCCGCAACTGAAGCTGGACGTGGGTCTGGACGGGCAACTGGATAACGGTGACTGGCGCGGCCGCCTAGCCACTGGGCGGGTACAGGCTGGCGGGCAAGACTGGCAATTGCAGGCGCCTGCCAAACTGCAGCGCCTGGCCAGCGGTCAGCTGGATTTCGGCGCCCACTGCTGGCGTTCCGGGCAGGCCAGTCTGTGTGGTGATGATCAACGGTTGGCGCCTGAGCCGCGCCTGCGGTACCACCTCAAGCGCTTCCCGCTGGACAGCCTGGCGCAGTGGATGCCCAAGGATTTCGCATGGCAGGGCCTGCTCAATGCCGACATCAACCTGGACCTGCCCGCCAGCGGCCCAAAGGGCACCGTGGTGGTTGACGCCAGTGGCGGCACATTGCGTGTCAATGACGGTAACCGCTGGGTCGATTTCCCCTACCAGACCCTGCGGCTGGATAGCACCTTGGCGCCGCGGCGTATCGATACGCGTCTTGCATTCCTGGGGGAGCGCCTGGGGCAGCTGAATCTCACGGCGCGTATCGATCCACTGGGCAAGGACAAGCCGTTGTCCGGCGACTTCAACCTGGCCGGTCTCGACCTCTCGGTGGCCCGTCCCTTCGTGCCGATGGTTGAGCACCTGGCTGGGGAGCTCAAGGGGAGCGGACAGCTGTCTGGCACGCTGTTGGCGCCGCAAGTCAACGGCAGCATGAATTTGAGCGGCGGCCAGATCACCGGTGCCGAACTGCCGATTCAGTTCCAGGACCTCGGCCTTCAGGCCCGGATCGCGGGTGAACAGGTGCAGCTTGCCGGCACCTGGCGCAGCGGCACTGCAGGTCGCGGCCAGGTCGATGGCAACCTGACCTGGGGCCAGGCGCTGGGGATGAACATCCGCGTGCAAGGGCAGCAGTTGCCTGTCACGGTCGAACCCTATGCCACGCTGGAGGTAGCGCCGGACCTTACCCTGGAACTGATCGACGACAAGTTGGCAGTCACAGGCAAGGTGCAGGTGCCCAACGGCAAGATCACGGTGCGCGAGCTGCCCCCTTCCACGGTTAAGGTTTCCGACGACACGGTCATCGTCGGCAACCAGACCGAGGAGGGCAAGCCGCCGATGGCCATGGCCATGGATATCGATGTCGAGGTAGGCCGAGGCAAACTGTCGTTCAGTGGTTTCGGCCTGACTGCCAACCTGTTGGGGCACGTGCATATCGGTGACAACCTCGATACGCGTGGCGAGTTGAGCCTGGCCGATGGTCGCTACCGCGCCTACGGCCAGCGGTTGACCATCCGCCGCGCCCGGCTGCTGTTTGCCGGGCCGATCGACCAGCCCTACCTGGACATCGAAGCGATCCGCCAAGTCGATGACGTGATCGCCGGCATCCGCTTGAGCGGCAACGCCGAGCAGCCGACCAGTACGGTGTTTTCCGAGCCTGCCATGAGCCAGGAACAAGCGTTGTCCTACCTGGTGCTTGGCCGTCCGTTGGGGGCATCGGGTGAAGACAACAACATGCTGGCCGAGGCTGCCTTGGGACTGGGGTTGGCCGGCAGCGCAGGGATCACGGGTAATGTGGCATCCCGCCTGGGTATCGATGACTTCCAGCTCGATACCGAGGGCTCAGGCAACACCACCAGTGTGGTGGCCAGTGGCAACCTGACCGAGAAACTCAGCCTGCGCTATGGAGTGGGCGTGTTCGAGCCGGCCAACACCATCGCCCTGCGCTACAAGCTCAGCAAGAAGGTGTATGTCGAGGCTGCCAGTGGCGTGGCAAGCTCCCTGGACGTCTTCTACAAACGCGACTTCTAGTCGCCACCGAAGGTTGCCGGCTTGGTCCGACCGAGAGTCGGGTTAAGCAGGTGGTTTGGGAATCAACGTACCGTCGCCGCCTCGATGAATTCGTTGGTGGGCGAGGGTGGTGGCGCTGGAGCTGGAGCCGGAGCCGGAGCCGGAGCCGGAGCCGGAGCCGGAGCCGGGGCGCGAACTGGGATGATCAAGTTGGTGTATTCCTCGATCAGCCGGTTCAAGGCCTCGGGCGGTTCGCTTGCCTGGAACTGCATCCGGATCTGCACCTCGTCGGGGTCGCGGCTATCTCCTTGGCGCCCCTGGCCACCGATGGTTACCTTGAAACTGGCCGAGCGGCTTGCGTCGGCTGGGGTTAATGCTCGTTGTGCTTCGGTATTCTGGACGCGAACCGACAGGTCGACCTGCATCCGTTCCAGTGCCAACCCTTTAGGCGACACTAGCGCGAAAAGGGGCACGCGCATCAGGTGCTGCCCATCCATGGCCACCTCGACCATCTTCGCGGTCATCGGCGCGCCCAGCTCCTCGTGATTGCAGTCGAAAAAACGATCGAACAGTTCAATGTACTGTTGCGCGATCATGCTGTTGGCGGCGCTCGCAGCTTCCTGCAGGCCGCGAGTGATTTCGCGCAGGTCAATGGAGGTCATAGGGACAGGGCTCTTGTCCATGGGTTCGACTCATTGGGCCAAGTGGGTCCCCTGAAGAGCCTTCAGGGGGACAGTTCGCGCCGCGCCGTGACTGCGCTGGCAGTAGTCATGCCGTTGGGCTATCGAGCTCTTCCTGAGCCTGAGGTGGCGCACTCAAGGCTGGCGATTGCTGCGTGACATCCTTTGCAATAATGGGCTTGGTAGCCGCCTCCGTGAGGAAGTCGATCACCCTCATCATTGCCTCTGGTGGGTCCTGTCGCTTGAGGGTCGTGTTGAAGGCGTAGCGTGCCCGGGTGTCGGTCTTGCGCGTTTGCGAGGACTTATGGCTCACGCTGCCCTTGACGTTGAGCTTGAAGGGGCCCCAGCCCAAGGAGGCGGCGCCTTCTGCGTTCATGTCCCTGGCCGAAGTGGCTTCGGACATCTGATTGACGACCAGCTCGAATTCGACGGTGCCGTTTTCGATGGCGATGTTGGGGTGGGTGATCGCCGCCATTAGCGGCACTTGCAGCGTCTTTTTGACCACGCCTTGTGGTTGGCCCTGCTCGTCGACGATGGTCTCGTCATAGTCGAACTGGATGGCGACCGCCTTGCCGTCCTGTACGCAGACTTGCATGAGGAAGTCTGCGTAGGATTTGCTGGCGGTGACCTGGGCCTGGACCATGGCCTGCAACGGGCCCGCAATCATGCGGTCCATGGGCAAGGCATTGATGACGGACCCTATGAGGCTGTTGTCTATGGACATGCTGGGTTCTCTTTTAAATTTCAGGTTAAGGGTGTGTACGGGTTGAGGAGGCTTAGCTCATCGCAACGGCAAATCCTGACGGCGGATGTTGCCGATCTGGCGCAGGCTCAGGCCGTACTTGTCGGCCAACAAGCTGCGCGAGAATCCGCTGGCGCTTTCTTTCTGAATCTGGTGGTTGCGCAATTGACGGATAAAATGATCAGCCTTGGGAATCTCAAGCGCGACACCTGCAAAGCGCTTGATCAGGGCGTCGAGTGCCTCAGCCGGTAACACGTCAGCAAGTTTGGTTCGATCGCGGTGTTTTGGAATGTACTTAGGCCTACCGCCAAATGCGCAGGTCAGCTGGTACGCGTTTTCTATGCCTATGCACTCAATCAGTGCCTGTAGCGATTGCGGCAATTGGCTAACGTCGATGTGGCTCAAGTCTGGCGTTTCCATATGACGCTCCTTCGAAAATGGTAGGGGTCACCAGCGGCATAACGTCGAGGTGTGGCTAAATTCTCTGTGATAGCCGGCGGGACCCGCTAGGCGCCATTAGGGGTGAGGGCTGTAGTTTCGGTTACTAGCTTATGCAGGCAGCGCAGTCTCACGGTGTAGGAAAAAAACATGCAAGCGCTTGAAAAACGAATGTTCCCGAAGGGATGTGCGCAACGTATGGCACTTTGGGTATTAGCACCTCAGTCGCAGGGGTAGGCACTGAGTAGACTGGCACTGCCCACGTGTGCGTCTTGAAGACTTCTCGGCCCGGATGGCACGGACCTCCAGTCCACCTGCACGCAGAGCGCGTGCAGAGGCTGCCCGTTACGGGATCCGATAATCCGGTCATCGAAGGTCCTGCGGTAGATCGCGTGGGTCTCGGACACCGGCCGGACTTGGTCGGCGCGCGCCAGGGTCTGCTGCGCAAGTGTTGGCAATACAGCGGAGGGCACCTCGAATCGCAACGAAGTGTTGCCAGGATTCAGATAGCCAGCCTTTCGAACCCGTTGCCACAACTGTTGCCACTGGCTGCTCCCTGCTTGCTGGCTCAGCGTGTAACCAAGATCGAGCAGTCTTGCGCAAGGCACCTCAGTTGTATTGAAAGCATGCAGTGGCGTGGCGGTCAGGCACAGCATGAGTGTTAACAGGCGTTTGTTCATGGGGCTCCCCACACGTGTGATGAAGCCGAATGTTTTCAGGTTGGGGTGCTACCAGGCAGCAGGAAATGCAGCGCCGGGGCGTGCGAACGTTGTATCATCTGCGCGGCTTGAGCTAAGCCATCTGTCCCGGATGTAGCAAGGAACCGTCGATGACACACGTGCAGCGCCTCAAATATTCCCTCCTGATCATTCTGGTGGTCCTTGGGCTAATGATCGGCCTTTCCCATTTGCAAAAAGCGGGTACGATCAGCGAGCAGACCTTTCAGATGCTGGCTATCGCCATTGCCGTGGTTGTGGTCGTGATCAACGGCATACTGCGACGTAAAGTCAGGCGATGACGTTTGTCGGTCCAGTGGCCAACCCAGCTACTCAGGCTGAGGTGGGTCGCTCCAGCAGGGCACGTGCCTGCGGATCAAGGCTGTAGCATTTGTCAGCACCTAGCTGAATCACGCCTTCGGCACATAACCGTTTGAGCACTTCTCGTACGCTGAGAAATGACAACGGTATGTCCAACTGCTCCAGTTGCGCATGCACACCCCGCACGCCAATGCTTCTTCCATTTCGCTCTGCCGCGTGCAGGGCGTCTATCACTTTCAGCCGTATCAGGCTCGTACGCAGCCCGAAGCTGCGCAGCAACTCCCGTATCTGCTCGTTGCCGGTTCGTTCGTCGACCTGCGCGTCCTGCCCAGTCGGGGTGTTGGCCTGCGCCGTGTTGGCTTGCACTGGAGTTGGCGGGTTGTACATGTGAATGCTCCTTTTCTTGGACGAACCGAACGATGGGTGCCTCTTTGAATAAGACGAATGAGCGCCTGTAATCTGCAATGCAAAGCGAAAAAACCTTCATCAGTTGTTGTGGGCTCAGATCAGGCGGCTTCTTTTACCGTCACGCCTGGTCCCTGTACACGAGCGTCAGGCCTGAGCGTAAAGGCCGCCTAAACTCTTCTTGCGTTCGTTCGTTTCACCGGCATGAACCGTATTCGAGGAGTGTCCGTGTCCCCATTTATCCGCTCAAGCCGTTGTGCCGGTCTGGCCGCAGCGCTCATGGTTGCGGCCTTAACCGCACACGCTCGTCCCGTAGCGCCAGATGCCAGCGCCCAGATCCGTCGCACTACCTATGGCGTGCCACATATCGTGGCCAAGGATGAAAGAGGACTCGGTTATGGCATTGGCTATGCCTATGCCCAGGACAATCTTTGTTTGCTGGCTGACCAGGTCCTGACGGTCAGCGGTGAGCGCTCGCGCTATTTTGGTGGTCAAGGCCAGACCGTGGACCAGCGCGAGAACCTGGCCAGCGATGTCTTCTTCACCTGGCTCAACGGGCCGACACAGGTGCAGGCGTTTCTGGACGCGCAGCCCGCTGCCATCCAGGCTCTCTTGGCGGGTTATGCCAGTGGGTTCAATCGAGCACTGGCTGAGCGTCGTCAGCAGGGCCTGCCACAGGAATGTGGAGGGGGGGAGTGGGTGCGCGCCATCACCAGCCAGGACCTGGTCAAGCTTACACGGCGGTTACTTGCAGAAGGTGGGGTCGGGCAGTTCGTCGAAGCCCTGGCCGGCGCGCAGCCGCCCGAGAACGATGTCCGGCGGCCCGCCGTCGCTTACGGGAAAGCGCTGGAACAGCAGCAACGGTTTGCCACCCAGCGTGGCAGCAACGCCATTGCAGTGGGTGCCCAGCGTTCGGTCAATGGGCGTGGTTTGCTGTTGGCCAACCCGCATTTCCCATGGGTGGGAGGCATGCGGTTCTACCAGATGCAATTGACCATCCCCGGTGAACTCGATGTGATGGGTGCAGCATTACCTGGCTTGCCGATGATCAACATCGGCTTTAATCGCCACCTGGCGTGGACCCATACCGTCGACACCTCCAGGCATTTCACCTTGTTTCGCCTGCAACTCGACCCCAAGGACCCAACCCGCTACGTGCTCGACGGCAAGTCCCTGCCGCTGACCCGCCAAAGCGTCAGCATCATGGTCAAGGCCGCCGATGGCCGACTGCAAAAAGTCGAGCGTGTTCTGTATAGCTCGTCATTTGGTCCGGTCGTTCAGTGGCCTGGGCGGTTGGACTGGGACAGGCATACGGCCTACAGCCTGCGTGATGCCAACAGCGATAACGCCCGCGTGCTGCAACAGTGGTACCAGATCAATCGTGCCGACAGCGTGGCGGCGCTGACGCGTTCCATTGAGCAGCTGCATGGTATTCCTTGGGTCAACACCGTCGCCGTGGATGAACGTGGCAAGACGACCTACCTGAACCAGTCAGTGGTGCCTTACGTCGACCAGGCATTGCTCGATGCCTGCGGTGGCGAACAGACAGGCCCGCTGGTAGTGCTCGATGGTTCCCGCAGCCTGTGCAACTGGAAAGTCGACAGCCGCGCTGCCCAACCCGGTACGGTTCCGGCGCAGCTGATGCCCCGTCTGGAGCGCGATGATTTCGTGCAGAACTCCAACGATCCAGCCTGGATGACCAACCCTGCGCAGCCGATGACAGGCTACTCGCCCTTGGTCAGCCGCAGCGATCAGCCTCTGGGCATGCGTGGGCGCTTCGCGTTGGAACGTCTGCAAGGCAGGGCGCTGCTTGGTGTGGAAGATCTGCAGCGCTTGGTGACCGATGACAAAGTCTACCTTGCGCGTTTGCTGCTGCCGGATCTGCTGAGCTGGTGCAAGCGTGCCCCCACTGATGTCGAGCCCGTGTGCCGCAGCCTGGCCAGCTGGAACGGCAAGGCCAACCAGCAGAGCAACATGGGGCTGGTGCACTTTGAAAACATCTACAACGCAATCGAGCAACAACCGCAGGTATGGCGAGTGGCGTTCGATCGCAACGATCCTGTGCATACCCCGCGTGGTCTGGCGGTTGAGCAGGCATCGGTGAGCAAGGTGGTTCATCAGGCGGCCCTTGCCTCACTCCGGCAAGTGGCCGAGGAGGGCATCGACCCGAAGGCGCACTGGGGGCAGGTACAACAGGCCCATGATGGCACGCCAGTGCCGGGCGGGCCCCAGGCGCTTGGCGTGTACAACGCCATGTACAGTGTGCCGATGGGGCAGGGCAAGCGCTTGGTTGTCAGCGGCACCAGCTACCTACAGCTGGTCAGCTTCACCGATGAAGGCCCCAAGGCACGCGGTCTGCTGGCGTTCTCCCAATCGAGCGAGGCGGCCTCGCCCCATGCCAGTGATCAGACCAAGGCGTTCGCTGCCGGTCAGTTGCATGATATGCCGTTCACAGAGAAGCAGATAAAGGCCGATCCGGCGTACCGGGAGGTGATTATCCGTGAGCGAGATGAGCGGCTAGGCGCTCGGTGAGTATCGGAATGGGAGACAAGCCTTGCTCGTCTCCCGCATAAGTATCAGCCCGACGCCTGAATGTTGCGCTCAGGCTGGCTAGCCACTATCGAGCAAATAGCGCTCAAGCGCTCAGGGAAATTCGAACGGCGCCAGCTGAAACCCTTGCGCGTCCACTTGCAAGGCCCAGGCACGCTTGTCCCAGTCGCCCAGCACAATGCGCCGGGCAGGCTCCCCGTCCACCATCAGCTTGTGAATCGCCGGGCGATGGGTATGGCCGTGCACCAGTGTGCGCACGTCGTGCGCCGCCATGACCTTGGGCACTTCTTCGGGCGTAACGTCAACGATCTCCGTGGATTTCATTCGCGTCTGGGCGCGGCTTTCGCTGCGCAGCTTGCGTGCCAATTTCAGCCGAACTGACAAGGGAAGGTGCCTAAGCAACCAAAGGCTCAGGGGATTGCGCAGCAATCGCCGCATTTTCATGTAGCCCACGTCTCGGGTGCACAAGGTGTCGCCGTGCATCAGCAGCACCCGTTCTGCTTCCAGCTCCACCACACAAGGATCGCTCAGCAGGGTGCAACCTGCGGCCTCGCAAAAGGCCTGGCCGATCAGGAAGTCGCGGTTGCCGTGCATCAGGTAGAGCGCAGTGCCGCTGTCGCTGAGCCGTCGCATGGCTTGGCAGATCGACTGCTCAAAGGCGGTCATGGCATCGTCGCCGATCCACGCTTCGAAAAAATCGCCCAGTATGTAAAGCGCCTTGGCCTGGCGAGCCCGACCTTCGAGCAGATCAAGAAACGCCCGGGTAATGTCCGGGCGTTCTTCTTGCAAGTGCAGATCGGAGATCAGCAGTATCACTCAATGATCTCGGCTTTCTCGATGATTACGTCGTCCTTTGGTACGTCCTGGTGGCCAGCCTTCGAGCCGGTGGCAACTTTTTCGATGGCGTCGACGACTTCACGGCCTTCGATCACTTCACCGAACACGGCGTAGCCCCAGCCCTGGGTGTTTTTGCCGCTGTGATTGAGGAAATCGTTGTCAGACGCGTTGATGAAGAATTGTGCCGAGGCAGAGTGCGGGTCCATGGTGCGGGCCATGGCGATGCTGTACTTCGTGTTCTTCAGGCCGTTGTCGGCTTCGTTCTGGATGCTGGCGCGGGTTTTCTTCTGGGACATGCCAGCTTCAAAGCCGCCGCCCTGAATCATGAAGCCCTTGATGACACGGTGGAAAACGGTGCCGTCGTAGTGGCCGTCCTTGACGTACTGAACGAAGTTTTCGGTCGTCTGCGGCGCTTTCTCGGCGTCCAGCTGCAGGACGATGTCGCCGTGGTTGGTGCTCAGTTTGACTTTGGACATGCAGAAACTCGCTTTTTCAAGGCAATCGAAAATAGGAAGCGCTGGGCGCTGATTACTACCAGACGCGGCGTCAGGCGTTGGGGACACATGGCGCGCTTGCGCCATTTTGCCAAGGCTGCGGCAAAAAGGCGTGAGAAATCACGCGAGTTTGGCGGAGCCCGACTGTCGGCAGCTTGACTGCTTCGGCTATGATAGGCCCTTTGATTCATTCGGCCTACCCAGGCCGGCTACGTGCATTCAAGGATCCTATGAGCAAGCCCACTGCCGACAACGCGCCCAACGCCGCTGCCAAAGGCGCCCCCGCTGTCCCTGCGAACTTCCTGCGGCCGATCATCCAGGCCGACCTGGACTCGGGCAAGCACGCCAGCATCGTTACCCGCTTCCCGCCCGAGCCCAATGGCTACCTGCACATCGGCCATGCAAAGTCGATCTGCGTCAATTTCGGCCTGGCCAAGGAGTTTGGAGGTGTCTGTCACCTGCGCTTTGACGACACCAACCCTGCCAAGGAAGACCAGGAGTACATCGATGCCATCCAGCGCGATGTAAAGTGGCTGGGCTTCGACTGGGCCGGCGACGTTCGCTACGCCTCGAGCTACTTCGACCAACTGCACGCCTGGGCCGTCGAGCTGATCAAGCAGGGCAAGGCCTACGTGTGCGATCTCACGCCGGAGCAGGCCAAGGAGTACCGCGGCAACCTCAAGGAACCAGGCAAGAACAGCCCGTACCGCGAGCGCAGCGTGGAGGAGAACCTCGACCTGTTCGCCCGCATGAAGGCCGGTGAGTTCAAGGACGGTGAGCGCGTGCTGCGCGCCAAGATCGACATGGCTTCGCCCAACATGAACCTGCGTGACCCGATCCTCTACCGGATTCGCCATGCCCACCACCACCAGACGGGCGATACCTGGTGCATCTACCCGAACTACGACTTCACTCACGGCCAGTCGGATGCCATCGAAGGCATCACCCATTCCATCTGCACGCTGGAGTTCGAAGGACACCGGCCGCTGTACGAGTGGTTCCTGGACAACCTGCCGGTGCCTGCGCATCCGCGCCAGTACGAGTTCAGCCGTCTTAACCTCAACTACACCATCACCTCCAAGCGCAAGCTCAAGCAACTGGTGGACGAGCAACACGTCGAGGGCTGGGACGACCCGCGCATGTCCACCTTGTCGGGCTTCCGCCGCCGTGGCTACACCCCGGCGTCGATCCGCAACTTCTGCGAAATGATCGGTACCAACCGCTCGGACGGTGTGGTCGATATGTCCATGCTGGAGTTCTGCATCCGCGACGATCTGGACCGCACTGCACCCCGCGCGATGTGCGTGCTGCGCCCATTGAAGGTGGTGATCACCAACTATCCCGAAGGCCAGACCGAGCAGCTCGAACTCCCGCGCCATCCCAAGGAAGACATGGGCGTGCGCGTGCTGCCATTCGCACGTGAGCTGTACATCGACCGCGACGACTTCATGGAAGCGCCGCCCAAGGGCTACAAACGTCTGGAGCCTAACGGCGAAGTGCGCCTGCGCGGTAGCTACGTCATCCGCGCCGATGAGGCGATCAGGGACGCCGAGGGCACCATCGTCGAGCTGCGCTGCTCCTACGATCCGGACACCCTGGGCAAGAACCCCGAAGGCCGCAAGGTCAAGGGGGTGATCCACTGGGTGCCGGCCGAGGGCAGTGTGGAATGCGAAGTCCGGTTGTACGACCGTCTGTTCCGCTCGGCAAACCCTGAGAAGACCGAGGAGGGTGGCACTTTCCTCGACAACATCAACCCTGATTCGCTGCAAGTGCTCAGCGGCTGCCGTGCCGAGCCCTCGCTGGCCCAGGCGCAGCCGGAAGATCGCTTCCAGTTCGAACGCGAAGGCTACTTCTGTGCTGACCTCAAGGACAGCCAGCCGGGCCGCCCGGTATTCAACCGCACCGTCACCCTGCGTGACTCCTGGGGCAGCTGAGGAACCACCGTGCTCACGATCTACAACACCCTGACCAAGACCAAGGAGCCGTTCAAGCCGTTGGACGGCAACAACGTGCGCATGTATGTCTGCGGCATGACCGTCTATGACTACTGCCACCTGGGCCATGGTCGCAGCATGGTGGCTTTCGACCTGGCCACCCGCTGGTTGCGCAAGAGCGGCTACAACCTGACGTACGTGCGCAACATCACCGACATCGATGACAAGATCATCAACCGGGCCAACGAGAACGGCGAAACCTTCGATGCACTCACCGCCCGCATGATCGATGCGATGCACGAGGACGAACGCCGCCTCAACATCCTGCCTCCGGACCAGGAACCGCGCGCCACCGATCACATTGCCGGCATGCATGCCATGATCCAGACCTTGATCGACAAAGGTTATGCGTATGCGCCTGGCAACGGCGACGTGTACTACCGCGTCGGCAAGTTTGTGGGTTACGGCAAGCTCTCGCGCAAGAAGATCGAAGACTTGCGTATTGGTGCGCGAATCGAAGTCGGCGAGGCCAAGCAGGATCCGCTGGACTTCGTCCTGTGGAAAGGCGTCAAACCGGGCGAGCCCAGCTGGGAGTCGCCTTGGGGGCCTGGCCGCCCTGGCTGGCACATCGAATGCTCGGTGATGTCCACGTGCTGCCTGGGTGAGAGTTTCGATATCCATGGCGGTGGCAGCGACCTTGAGTTCCCGCATCACGAGAACGAAATTGCCCAGAGCGAAGCTGCCACCGGCAAACCGTACGCCAACGCCTGGATGCACTGCGGCATGATCCGCATCAACGGCGAGAAGATGTCCAAGTCGCTGAATAACTTCTTCACCATTCGCGACGTGCTGGAAAAGTATCACCCCGAAGTGGTGCGCTATCTGCTGGTGGCCAGCCACTACCGCAGCGCGATCAACTATTCAGAGGATAGCCTTCGCGACGCCAAGGGTGCACTGGAGCGGTTCTACCATGCTTTGCGTGGCTTGCCTCGTGTACCGGCCAGCGGCGGGGAGGCCTTTGTCGAGCGTTTCACTGCTGCGATGAACGACGACTTCGGCACGCCTGAAGCCTGCGCCGTGTTGTTCGATCTGGTCCGCGAAATCAACCGCCTGCGCGAGAGCGACGTGTCGGCCGCGGCTGGCTTGGCGGGGCGTTTGCGTGAGCTGGGTGACGTGCTGGGTGTGTTGCAGCTGGAGGCCGATGACTTCCTGCGTGCAGGCGCTGAGGGGAAGGTGGACGCGGCCCAGGTCGAGGGTTTGATCCAGGCGCGCTTGCAGGCGCGGGCGGACAAGAACTGGGGAGAGTCCGATCGCATTCGTGACCAGTTGACGGCCATGGGTGTGGTGCTTGAAGACAGCAAGGGTGGGACGACCTGGCGGTTGGCGGACTGATCTGGGGGAGGGCGAGCGGGATTGGGTTGCTTGCAACCCATGTCCAGCCCGCCTGTAACTCGGCGATGGCCAAGCGATTACCGTCGTCCTTGTCCGCGTCCTTACCGCCACGTGCTTTCTGCTTTTGCTTCTAAGCGCGCAATAGCTCAGGCGCCGCAGATCGCGACTTCAGGAGGCCGAGCGCAGGGCTTGCGGAGGGAGGTGACAGGCATGGATGCCTGTCAAGCGCTGGGCTCCAGGATGGGGCCTGCAGCGCGGTCCTCCCGGGAGCAAGCCCGGAGCGAGAGGACCCCGGAGCGCAGCGCAGGGGCCGGGTGATAGGAGCAGGCGGTTTTTGCTCACTTTTTGACAAGACAAAAAGTGAGCCGCCGTAAGGGCGCAAAGGTGACTGTGCGCCACCCGCGCCAATGAATACCAACTTGCCGTATGCGCCCACACTTTGAAGTTTGAAGTTTGAAGTTTCAGGCTTCAAGTTTGATTGCGTTGGCGTGGGTATTGAAAGAGAGCACATTCCATTTGCGATGGCCACGCTTAGTCACCTTTTCGCCATTACGGCGAGTCACTTTTTGTCAAACGCGACAAAAAGTAACCAAAAAACGCTGTGCTCCATTCATACGGCCCCTACGCTACGCTTCGGGGTTCCCTCACTCCGGTCTTGCTCCCGGGAGGACCGCGCTGTAGGCCCCATCCTGGGGCCCAGCGCTTGACAGGCATCCATGCCTGTCACCTCCCTCCGCAAGACCTGCGTTCGGCCTCCTGAAGTCGCGAAGATCAAAAGCAAGATCAAAAGCCAAAGCAAGATCAAGATCAAGATCAAGATCAAGATTAAGATTAAGATCGAGTATGAGTTTTATTGCTGGCTGTTGTTTGCCATTTCGTTTATGTACATATCCGGTGTAGGAGCGGCCTAGTGCCGCGATGGGCCGCGCAGCGGCCCCAGTATTTAAATCACAACAAACAAACTCCAAACTCGGGCCACAGCGCGCCCCATCGCGGCCGGTCCGGCGCTCCGGCCAGGCCGCTCTTACAAGAAATGGTAGGTAGTTTAAAGTTTTTTGAACGCAGCTACACCACTATGAAAGAGACTGATCTATAAGGTGCAACGTGATACCCAATTTCCATTCTCGCCAATAGGTGACCCACCTGAAAGACGTCCCTCCATCAATCCGCTAGCACCCAGATCCAACACAGGACCGCTGCTCCCCCGTATCGATGCTGACCACCACCGACATACCCGGCCGCAGCCGCGCAGCTTCTGGCTGCCCCGCATCCACCGTGATACGCACCGGTATCCGCTGGGCGATCTTGACGAAGTTGCCGGTCGCGTTGTCCGCCTGAAGCAACGCAAACTCCGAACCCGTAGCAGGGGAGATCTGTTCGATGTGCCCGTACAGCTTCAAATGGTTCAAGGCATCCACCGTGAAACTGGCCGGCTGACCGATGCGCACGTCGGCCATCTGCGTTTCTTTCATGTTGGCGATGATCCACAACGTATCGGGCACCAGCGCCATCAGCTGGGCACCTGAGTTGACATAGGCGCCCAGGCGCGTGCCGATCTGCCCCAGCTGCCCGTCCCTGGGCGCAGTGACGCGGGTGTTGTCCAAGTCGATACGGGCCAGGGCCACGGCTGCCTTGGCATTCTCGACCGCAGCCAGCAGCGCCGCGCGGTTGACGATCACCGACTCACGATCCTGCCGAGCGATCTCAAGCGCGGCCTTGGCCTGCGCAAGGCTCGCCGCCGCTGCCGCTTCGCTGGCGCGGGTAACATCCAGTTCGCGTCGTGACACTGACCCATCGCTGACCAGCGCCTGGTTACGCGACAGATCGGCCTTGGCTTTGGTCAACTGCGCGGCGGCGTCATTGATGGCAGCCTGGCGCTGGGCGATGGTCGCTTCGGCGCTCTTGCGCTGCTGGGCATTGTTGGCCAGCGCCGCTTCCTGTTGCTGCTGCTGGGCAATCGCCTGGGCCAGACGCTGGGTGTAGATGCGATCATCGAGCCTGACCAGCAACTGGCCTGCCTTGACGTACTGAAAATCCTGTACGGGCACCTCGACGATATAGCCGCTCAACTGCGGACCTATGATCGTGACCTGCCCGCGCACCATGGCGTTTTCGGTACTTTCGATGGCGCTGCTGAAAGGGGGCAGGCGCCAGGCATAAAGCACCACCAGCACGCCGACCAAGGCAACACAGCCGAATGTGATGGCAGACAGTATGCGCACCTTGCGGGTGCGTCCAGGTGAGGTCGGCTCGCTGGGTGGCGGTGTGCCTTCCGGCGCTTCGGCGATGGCGGTCGTGGTGGTGGTGCGGGATTCTTCGGTCATCGTGTCGGTGCGCCAAGGGATGGGTCGGTCAGGCGGGCCTGACGTTTGCTGTACCAGAGCCAGGTGCCGCGTATGCAGATCCAGATCATGGTGAGAATAGCGATAGCGCCAATGAGCATGAAGACATCGTTGTAGGCCAGCACATTGGCTTCTCGGGTGGCCGCGCTGGCCAGTTGGCGCATGCCCACTTCAGTACGCAGGGCAGGGTCGGCGATCAGGCGCCCGACGCTTGCACTACCACTTTGAACCCGGGCGGTGACCAGCGGTTCCACGCTGCCCAAGTGGTCCATGAGGTGGCTTGAGTGAAATTTTTCCCGCCAGATCTGGAACGTGCCCAGCAGCGCTGCGCCGATCAGGCCACCGAGGTTGTTGCAGATGCCGAACAGCACCGAGAAGCTCACCAGGTTCTGCGGATTGGCCCGGACATGGCCGATGCCCAGGGCCATGGAGGGGCCCAGGAAGAACGTACTGCCGAACGCCAATAGAAACTGGCTCAAGTACATCTGCGCAGGGCGGGTCAGGTTGCTCGACCTGCTGTCCATGAAGGCCCCTATCGCCATGGCCAGCAGGGAGATCAGCAACGGTAGGATCAGGTGGTTGGGATTGATGGTCAGGGCGCTGGTCGCCAGCCCGGCGACCGCGCCGAGCAGCATGATCCAGTACAGCGAACGCATCTGTTCGCTGGACATGTTGAGCATCTGCAGAAAGCCGACTGCGCCGGTGGATTGTTCGGAGGTGACCATACGGATGAGGATCACGCACAGCCCCAGGCGGATGATGGCGCCGCTGCCCAGCCACCGCGTCATCAGCAAGGGGTTCTCGCGGTTGTGCTCGATCGCCAGTCCACTGAGGATCAGGACGATCGAGCCTGCCAGCGCCATGCCGATCCATGGCGCATCCAGCCACCAGTCGATGCGACCAAGCGACAAGGCAGCGCAAAGCAGCGCCGTGCCGCTGGCCATCAGGGCGAAGGTAAGAAAATCCAAGGGCTCGAAGGTCTTGAAGCGGTCACCAGGTGGCAGTTTGAGCAGAAGTACGCAGCCCAGGGCTGTCAGCGCCAGCCCCAGTTCGAACAAGTAAAGCCCCCGCCATTCGGCGATCAGTAGCAGGTCTTCTGAAAATATCCGTGCCAGCGGCAAGGCCAGCTGGGAAGCACCAAGGCCCAGGACCATGGCCTTGAGCCGCCACTGCGCAGGAAAGGCCTGGATCATGTAGTACAGGCCGAGCGAGGTCAGCGCGGCGCCCACCATGCCGTGGGCGGCCCGCACGGCAATGGCCGAGTTGAGGTCGTTGACCAGCAGGTGAGCGAAGGTCACCAAGACATAGAGCACCAGGAACACTTCGGTGAAGGCACGCAAGCCAAATTGCTGGCGAAACTTGACCAGCAACAGGTTCATGGACACGTTGGTCATCACATAGGCCGCTGGCAGCCAGGCCATTTCCGCCGTGGTCGCGCCCAGTGCACCTTGCAGAAACACAAGGTTTGCGGTCACCAGCGCGTTGCCAAGCCCGCCGGTGATGGCGACCAGCAAACCGACCAGGCCATAGGCCAGGCGCTTGGCTGGGCTGTGCAGGGGCGTAGACGGCGAACCTGGCAGGGTCGGTTTCTCGTGGGGCAACCACTGGCGGGGTGCGTACTTGTCCATGAACCAGCCTATCTAAGGTGTTGAAAGCGGCCGTTGCTTGGCCGCATGCGCTCGCGTCGATGTCATCCAGCGCTGCTACAAAGCCCGTGCCAGGAAGGGGGCTGTACGGCTGTGCTCAGTCGTGGCTACCTGTTCGGGCGTGCCGCTGGCGACCACCTTGCCGCCGGCATCGCCCGCACCAGGGCCGATGTCGATCACCCAATCGCACTGGGCGACCACGCGCATGTCATGTTCGACCACCACCACGCTGTGGCCGTTGTCCACCAGGCGATTGAGCTGCACCAGCAAGCGGTCGACATCTTGTGGATGCAGGCCGTTGGTGGGCTCATCGAGCACGTACAAGGTGGCGCCGCGCGCCTGGCGTTGCAGCTCGGTGGCCAGCTTGATCCGTTGCGCTTCGCCCCCTGACAACTCCGTTGCCGGCTGGCCCAGGCGCAGATAGCCCAAGCCTATGTCTTGCAGCACCTGAAGCGCACGCCGCGCCGATGGCTGATCCTCAAACACGCTCAACGCCTGTTCCACGGTCAGGTGCAGCACCTCGGCGATATTCATGCCACGCCAGACAACCGCGAGGGTCTCTGGATTGTAGCGGGCCCCGTGGCAGGTCGGGCAAGGAGCGAACACGCTTGGCATGAACAGCAACTCGACACTGACAAACCCTTCGCCTTCGCACGTAGGGCATCGGCCCTTGGCCACGTTGAAGGAGAAACGCCCGGCATCGAAACCCTGGGCCTTGGCCTGTTCGGTACTGGCGAACAATTTGCGTACATGATCGAACAGACCGGTGTAGGTGGCCAAGTTGGAGCGAGGCGTGCGGCCGATTGGTTTCTGGTCTACCTGCACCAGCCGCTTGATGTGCTCAAGGCCTGCGCTGACGCGGCCCGTGCTCACCTGCTCTGGCTCATCTTCCAGGTCCGCCTCCTGAGTATCCTGTGAAGCCTCGACGTGGCCCAGGTGTGCGCCCACCAACTCCAGCAGGGCCTGGCTGACCAGGCTCGATTTGCCGGAGCCCGAGATGCCGGTCACCGCCGTGAAGCAGCCCAGCGGGAACGCTGCGCTGAGGTTGTCGAGGTTGTTACGGGTTATGCCTTCCAGGTGTAGCCATGCCTGGGGCTCGCGTAATGGGCGCGGTGTCTTGTCCTGTACCTGGAACAGATAGCGGGCCGTACACGATTGCTCGACCTGGGCCAGGTCAGCCGGCGGTCCGCTGTAGAGAACCTCACCTCCGTGCTCCCCGGCGGCCGGTCCCACGTCCACCAGCCAGTCCGCACGGCGCATGGTGTCCAGGTCGTGTTCGACCACGTACACCGAATTGCCCGCCTGCTTGAGGCGCTGCAGGGCTTCGAACAAGGCTTCACTGTCGGCGGGGTGCAGGCCGGCGGAGGGCTCGTCCAGCACATAGACCACGCCAAAGAGCTGCGAATTGAGCTGCGTGGCCAGGCGCAGGCGTTGCAGCTCGCCCGATGACAGGGTAGGGGTGCTGCGCTCGAGCGCCAGGTAACCCAGGCCGAGCTCGAGCAGCGTGTCGATGCGCACCAGCAGCTCACTGGCGATGCGTTGCGCGGCCAGGCGTTTTTCAACGGTCAGGTCATCGTCCTGGGTCAGGTACTCGGCTGCCGCCACCTTGCGCAGTACCTCGGCCAGGGCCTGCAGGGGCAGTTGCGACAACGCTGCGATGTCCAAACCTGCAAAGGTGACACTCAATGCCTCGGGCTTGAGACGTTTGCCCTGACACGTGGGGCAAGGACTTGGGCGCATGTAGCGGGACACGCGCTTGCGCATCTGCGCGCTTTGCGAGTGCATGAACGTATTCAGCACATAGCGCCGGGCGCCGGTAAACTTGCCTTGGTAGCTGGGCTCTGCCTTGCGCTTGAGGGCAGCGCGTGCCTGGGCGGGCGTAAGGCCCGCGTAGACCGGCACGGTGGGAGTTTCTTCGGTGTAGAGAATCCAGTCACGCTGCTTCTGGGGCAGATCGCGCCAGGGTACATCCACGTCATAGCCCAGGGTGACCAGAATGTCCCGCAGGTTCTGCCCTTGCCAGGCCATGGGCCAGGCAGCCACTGCCCGTTCCCGGATGCTCAGCGAGGGGTCGGGGACCATGGTCGCCTCGGTGACCTCATAGACCCGGCCGAGCCCATGGCACGCGGGGCAGGCGCCTTGAGGCGTGTTGGCCGAGAAATCCTCGGCATACAGCATCGGCTGGTTGGCAGGGTACTGGCCTGCGCGCGAGTACAGCATGCGGATGGAGCTCGATAGCATGGTGACACTGCCCACCGAAGACCGCGCACTCGGGCTGCCACGCTGTTGCTGCAGCGCCACCGCTGGCGGCAAGCCTTCGATGGCGTCCACGTCGGGCACACCCACTTGATCGATCAGGCGCCGAGCGTAAGGCGCCACCGATTCGAAATAGCGGCGCTGGGCCTCGGCATACAGTGTTGAGAAAGCCAAGGACGACTTGCCGGAACCCGACACGCCGGTAAACACCACCAATGCGTCGCGCGGTACATCGACATCGACATTCTTCAGGTTGTGCTCGCGCGCACCCCGTACACGAATGAAACCGCTGAAGGCAGGTGTGTCGCTTGGCATGTGGCTGTCCTTGCTTGGCAGTTGGGTCGGGAAGACATAGCAGGCAATCGATCACGTGTGTGGCCTGCGGTCGAATGGGGATCGCACGCTGTAGGACGCTTCAAGCGGCCAGGGAGTTCTACCGGGCAGCCTGCGAGCTGAGCGGAGCGTGGCCATCGACCTGGACGCACACCTGTCGGTCGCCCACCGTTTTGCAGGGCCAATGATCATTGATGTAAGCATCCGGGGTGAAACACACCCGGTCATCGTTGACCCAGAACATGTGGCCGCTCGATCCGGATAGACGCAATTGGGCGCACGGCCGATAGTCCTTGATCATGAGCGTTGCCGTGGTCACTGCAATCATCACCGGGGCCGCGATGCATATCGCCATGAGCGTGACCTGGAAGGAGCGGAGCTGGAAACGGTCAAGCCGGGACGCCCGCGGCGGGTCGAACTTGCGGCCGGTAAAAAGGCCGATAATGGCGGCGAGGACCACGATGGGCGTCAACGGAATCACACCGATCATGAAGAACGCCTTGAACGAAGTCTCGACTACCGGGGCGTTGCGGTACAGGCGGCCAAAGACCGGCAGCACATCCATCCAGATGGCATACATCGCCAGGCTGCACACTGCGACCATGCCCAATCCCAGCCCCAGGGCTACGCAGCGAAACAAAAGCGGGCTGCGCAGGTGAAGTTCAGCCCGCTGTTTCATCGATTCCCGCCGGCGCCCTGTCCGTGCCCAATAACGCCCATAGGCGCGCATCTTCGAAGTTATCGATGACCAGGCGCGCACCTGCCTCGATCAAACGTTGTGGCGTCTGGGTGGTGGCAAGGCCGACTGTGAAGATCCCGGCAGCGCTGGCTGCCCGAACGCCCGGCAGCGAGTCTTCAAACGCCAACGCCTGGTCGGCATGGGCCTGCAGCCGCTGCAGGCCGGTCAGGTAGGGAAGCGGGTCGGGTTTGGGCTTGGCCAGTTCATCGGCAATTACCACGTGGTCGAACCTGTCGCTCAACTTCAGGCCTGCGAGCATGTGTTCGGCATTGAGCCGTGGGGCGTTGGTTACCACGCACATGCCTACGCCGTGGGTGCTGGCGTGATCGAGCAGACGAATCAGCCCAGGCAGCGGCTCGAGCTTTGGCGACATTTCACGGAAAAGCGCTTCCTTGCGCTCAGCCAGTGCCTGGCACTGCGAGGCACTGGCGCCTTCGAACAACTCGGCGAACAGTTCGCCATTGGCCCGGCCACTGATTTGGGCATCGAACTGGTCCTGGCTCAATTCGCGGCCATCGTACTCATGCAGTAGCTGGCGAAAAGCCTGTAAATGGAGGGTATCGGTGTCTGTGAGGGTGCCATCGAGGTCGAACAGCAAAGCATTGAACATCAGGATTTCCCAGTCAGGTACGGGGTGGCCAGACGATGATAACCAATGACGACGACGAAGGGGGCTGGTCAGCGTGCTCCGGAAAGAGTACAAATGTGCTCCATGGACACTCTAACCCCTAAGCGCCGCGCCATTTTCGATTTCATTCGCGAGCGCATCACCGAACAAGGCCAACCGCCTAGCCTGGCCGATATCGCCACGCGCTTTGGTTTTGCCTCACGCAGCGTGGCCCGCAAGCACATCACCGCGCTGTGCCAGGCAGGCTACATCGACGTCACCCCCAATCAGGCCCGCAGTATTCGCCTGGCAAGGCCGTTACGCCGGCCTGAAATGCTGGAACTGCCGGTCCTCGGGCAGGTCGCGGCCGGTGCGCCGATCGGGCCAGACCTGGACATCCACGAGCAATTGCTGCTCGACCCCAGCCTGTTTCGCCGCACCCCCGATTACCTGCTCAAGGTGCGTGGGGACTCGATGATAGGTGACGGCATCCTCGACGGCGACCTGGTCGGCATCCGCCAGCAGGGCGATGCGCGGGACGGGCAGATCGTGGTCGCTCGGCTGGACGGCGAGGTGACCATCAAGCGCCTCCAGCGCCTGGGCGAGGGCTATCGGCTGCTGCCGCGCAACCCGGCTTACGCGCCGATTGACGTAGGGCCGGACCAGGATCTCTTCATCGAAGGCATCTTCTGTGGCCTGGTGCGGCGCGACTGATGGGCGCGGTCGTCGATCTGGACAGGCTGCTCGACCAGCGTCGGGTGTGGCGCGGCCGTCAAGCCCAGGCCCGGCCACTGGGCCTGCAACCGACCGGGCATGCCAGCCTGGACGAACGCCTGCCCGAAGGCGGCTGGCCGGCAGCGGCCCTCAGCGAATTGTTGCTCGCCCGCCCTGGCAGCGGCGAACTGCAACTGCTCTGGCCCACGCTGGCGCGCCTGAGCGGCGAGGGCGGACGCGTGGTGTTGGTATCACCTCCCTTCATCCCTTTTGCACCAGCCTGGCAGGCGGCGGGCATCGACCTGCGCTGGCTGTTCCAGGTCGACGCGGGCACCACCGACACCCTGTGGGCCGCCGAGCAGTGCCTGCGTTCGGGCAGTTGTGCCGCTGTGGTGTGCTGGCCAGAACGCGCCGACGACCGCGCCTTGCGCCGCTTGCAGGTCGCGGCGGAAACCGGGCAGGCCCTGGCGTTCGCCTGCCGCGGGCAAGCGGCCCTGCACAATCCGTCGCCTGCGGCATTGCGCCTGGCCATCGACGTACGCCCACCCCAGTGGCGGGTGCTCAAATGCCGTGGCGGCATGCCGCCAGCCCAACCGATCGCGTGTTCAAGGCAGGGATGATGGATCATGTTGTGGGCCTGCATTCTATTTCCGCAGTTGGCGCTGGACAGCCTGCTGCGCGAGCGCGACGACCGTGACGCACCCCTGGTGCTGCTGGGTGGTCCCAGTCAGCGCCGGGTCCTGCAGTCGGTCAACCCAGCGGCCGCCGCCCTGGGGCTTCGCGCCGGTCAAACCCTGACGGCAGCCCGTGCCCTGGCTGACGGCTTCACCTGCCTTGAAGTCGACCCCAGGCGCATCGATGCGTTGCAGCAGTTGCTGGCCGCCTGGGCCTACCGTTTCAGTGCCCAGGTCAGCTTGCACTACCCGCGAACTTTGTTGCTGGAGGTAGGGTCCAGCCTGCAGTTGTTCGGGCCGTGGCCAGTATTGCAGGCGCGCCTGCGCCAGGAACTGTCTGCGCTGGGCCTGCGTCAGCGCATCGTCCTGGCCAGCAACCCGGTGGCTGCGCGCATGCTGGCCAATGCTCACGACGGGTTGGCGTTGGAAGATGCCGCTTCGACCCGTGCAGCGTTGGCCGAAATGCCCATCGACCGGATCGGTCTGCGACCGGAGGATGCCCAGGCCTTTAGCCGCATGGGATTGCGCCAGCTCAATCATGTGCTGGCGCTGCCGCGTGATGCACTGGCCAGGCGCTTTGCTCCCCAGGTGCAGTTGCACCTGGATCAGTTGCTGGGCATGCGCAACCTGGGCCTTGCGTTCTTCGAACCGCCCGATCGTTTCGACGCGCGGTTGGAGCTGAACTTCGATGTGGAGTCGCATCAGGCGCTGTTGTTCCCATTACGTCGCCTGCTGACCGACCTGGCCGCGTTCCTGGCGGGGCGCGACTGTGGTGTCCAGCGTTTCAAGGTGTACATGGAGCACGCGCAGGGCTCTGACACCCAGCTCGACGTTGGATTGTTGGCTGCAGAACGCGACCCGGCCATGTTGCTGGAACTGGCCCGTGGCAGGCTGGAATCGGTGCGCCTGAAGGCGCCGGTGCGTAACCTGCGCCTGGTGGCCGAGGATTTGCCACCGTTCGTACCTCAACACAAGGCGTTGTTCGACCCGCGTGCCCAGCAGGCCCAACCGTGGGAACAACTGCGCGAACGCTTGCGTGCACGCCTGGGTGACCAGGCCGTGACGGGGCTCAGTGCCTTGGCGGACCATCGTCCTGAACAAGCATGGCAGGCCAATGAAATCGGCCAGTGGTCCAGCCTGTGCGTTGCACCCGGAAGCCGTCCTGGCTGGCTGCTGGCAACCCCCACGGTGCTCGAAGAGCAGGCGTACCAGGTTCAGGGGCAGGCCGAGCGCATCGAGTCCGGTTGGTGGGACGGCGGGGACGTGCGCCGTGATTACTATCGCATCGAAACCCGTGAGGGCCTGCGTGGGTGGGCCTACCGCGACCTCGGCCAAGGCGGCCCGCTGTGGCTGCAGGGCTGGTTCTGATGAGCGGCGTTGGCTACGCCGAGTTGCATTGCCTGAGCAACTTCAGTTTCCAGCGCGGGGCTTCAAGCGCCGATGAGTTGTTCCGCCGGGCTCGCGAGCAAGGCTACCAAGCCCTGGCCATTACCGACGAATGCACGTTGGCTGGCATCGTGCGCGCATGGCAAGCGGCGAAAGAGCAGGGTGTACGGCTGATCGTCGGCAGCGAAGTGCAACTGCAGGACGGGCCCAAGCTGGTGCTGCTGGTGCAAGACCTGCAGGGCTACCAGAACCTTTGCGCCTTGATCACCCGTGCGCGGCGTCGGGCGTCCAAGGGGAACTACCAGCTATTTCGCGAGGACCTGCCTGCGCACAGCCCGGGCCTGTTGGCATTATGGGTGCCTGACGATATGGCCGATCAGGCGGTGGGCGAGTGGTTGAGGGAAGTCTTCGAGCACCGCCTATGGCTGGCCGTGCATCTTCACCGCGGTGTCGATGACGACCAGCGCCTGGCGCGTCTGCGCGCATTGGCGACGGCCTTGGGTGTGCAGGCGGTGGCGTGCGGGGACGTTCACATGCATGTGCGCGGTCGGCGCGCCCTGCAAGACTGCATGACGGCCATTGGCCGACGGTGCCAAGTGGCTGAGGCAGGGCGCTTTCTGTACGCCAACGGCGAACGTCATTTGCGTACCCCTGCCCAATTGGCCGAGTTGTATCCTGCCGACTTGCTGGCCCAGACCTTGGTGATAGCCGAGCATTGCCGTTTCGACCTCGCCGAGCTGCGCTACCGCTATCCCGAAGAACTGGTGCCCGCCGGGCATACCCCTGCCAGTTGGTTGCGTCAGCTGTGCGAACAAGGGTTGCCGCTGCGCTGGCCCCAGGGCCCGAGCACCCAAGTCCGCCAAGCCCTCGATCGAGAGCTGGCCTTGATCAGCGAGCTGGGCTACGAGAGTTATTTCCTCACCGTCCACGACATCGTGGCCTTTGCCCGTGAGCAGCACATCCTGTGCCAGGGGCGCGGCTCTGCAGCCAACTCGGTGGTGTGCTTCGTGCTGGGGATCACCGAGCTGGACCCCATGAAGCATCGCTTGCTGTTCGAGCGCTTTTTGTCACGCGAGCGCAACGAGCCGCCGGATATCGATGTGGACTTCGAGCACGATCGGCGCGAGGAAGTCATCCAGTATGTATTCAGGCGCTATGGTCGACACCGCGCGGCGTTGACAGCGGTGGTCAATACCTACCACGCCAGTGGGGCGGTACGCGATGTAGCTCGCGCATTGGGGCTGCCAGCCGACCAGGTGGACGCCCTGGCCAAGTGCTGCGGCCGCTGGAGCGACCGCATCCCCGATGAGCAGCGTCTGAACGAGGCGGGGTTCGATGCAGGCAGCCCGGTGGTGCGGCGCATCCTGGTGCTGGCCGGTGAGCTGATCGGTTTTCCCCGGCACTTGTCGCAACACCCAGGTGGCTTCGTCATCTCGCAACAACCCCTCGATCAGCTGGTGCCCGTGGAAAACGCGGCCATGGCCGAGCGTACCGTGATCCAGTGGGACAAGGATGACCTGGACATGGTCGGCCTGCTCAAGGTCGATGTGCTGGCACTGGGCATGCTCAGTGCACTGCGTCGCTGCTTTGCGCTGGTACAGCAGCACCGTGGGCGACACTTGACCCTGGCCACCGTCCCTGCCGAAGACCCGGCCACGTACGCCATGATCAGCCGCGCCGAGACCATGGGCGTGTTCCAGATCGAATCCAGGGCGCAAATGGCCATGTTGCCGCGCCTGCAGCCCAGGACCTTCTACGACCTGGTCATCGAGGTCGCCATCGTGCGTCCCGGTCCCATCCAGGGCGACATGGTCCATCCCTACTTGCGCAGGCGCCTGAAGCAGGAACCGGTGACGTACCCATCGCCCAAGCTCAAGGCGGTGTTCGAGCGCACCCTTGGCGTGCCGCTGTTCCAGGAGCAGGTGATGGAGTTGGCCATGGTCGCGGCGGACTACAGCCCCGGTGAGGCCGACCAACTGCGCCGCAGCATGGCCGCGTGGAAACGCCACGGCGGGCTGGAGCCGCACCGCGAGCGGTTGCTCGACGGCATGCAGCGCAATGGTTACGAACTGGCGTTCGCCGAACGCATCTTCGAACAGATCAAAGGCTTTGGCAGCTACGGATTCCCCGAATCCCACGCCGCCAGTTTTGCACTGCTGTGTTATGCCAGCAGTTGGTTGAAGTGCCACGAGCCGGCCATCTTCACCTGCGCGCTGGTCAACAGCTGGCCGATGGGGTTCTACAGCCCCGACCAACTGCTCCAGGAGGCTCGCCGCCAGGGCATTGAGGTGAGGCCGGTGGACGTGTGTCACAGCCAGTGGGACTGCACGCTCGAGCCAGGGCCTGGGGGTGAACTGGCAATCCGCATGGGCTTGCGCTTGGTCCGCGGCCTGGCCGAAGCCGATGTGCGCCGGCTCGAACAGGCAAGGGCCATGCAGCCTTGGCGAGACGTCGAGGACCTGTGCCTGCGCTCGGCCCTAGATGAGCGCGCCCGGGCTCGTCTGGCGGATGCAGGCGCCCTGGTCGCGCTGGCCAGGCACCGGCACCAGGCACGCTGGGAAGTGGCGGCGGTACAGGCGCAGCTGCCTTTGTTCGCCGACGTGCAGGCGGCCCCCGAGCAGCCGGTCGAGCTGCCGGCGCCTACCGTCGGCGAGGATTTGGTAGCCGACTATCACGCCATGGGCACGACCTTGGGGCCGCATCCATTGACCTTGCTGCGGTCCCGTCTGCGGGCACTGGGTTGTCGCAGTTCCGGCGAGCTGCAAGGTGTCGAACACGGCGACGCCATCGCCATGGCCGGGCTGGTGGTGGGCAGGCAGCGGCCACAGACCGCCAGTGGTGTGACCTTCGTCACGCTCGAGGATGAGTTCGGCATGGTCAACGTGGTGGTGTGGCGGGACCTGGCCGAACGGCAGCGGCGTGCGCTGGTCGGCGCCCGGCTGATGAAGGTCAGTGGCCGCCTGGAACAGGAAAATGGCGTGCGCCACCTGGTGGCCCGACGCCTGGAGGATCTCAGCGTGCTGCTGCAGGGGCTGGACGTACGCAGCCGGGATTTCCACTGACCCCCTGCAGCACAGCCTCGCTTACACCATCGCCAGGCGCTGCTTGCGGGTAGGCGCCTCGAATGCCTGGTCGATGGCGTTCAGGTCATCGGCGGTCAAGTTCAAACGCGTTGCCTCGGCATTGAGCCTGACATGCTCGGGCGTCACGGCTTTGGGAATGGCGATGACGCCGTTGTGGCGCGTGACCCAGGCCAGGCAGACCTGGGCCGGAGTAGCACCATGGTCGTTGGCGATTTGCTTGAGCACTGGGTGTTGCAGTAAACGCCCTGCCTGGGCCAGGGGGCAATAGGCCATGATGGGCAATCCATGCTGCACCGACCAGGGCAGCAGGTCGAATTCGATCCCTCGTTGCGCAGGGTTGTAGAGCACCTGGTTGGTGGCACAATCGGCGTTGTCCAATTCGCGAAGGTCATCCACGTCGAAGTTGGACACGCCCCAGTGCTTGATCTTGCCAGCCTCGCGCAGCCGCTCGAAAGCGTCCACGGTTTCGTGCAACGGGTACTGGCCGCGCCAGTGCAGCAGGTACAGATCGATGCAGTCGGTACCCAGGCGCTTGAGGCTGCGCTCGCAGGCGGCCTGCGTGCCGTGCTGGCTAGCGTTGTGCGGGTACACCTTGCTCACCAGAAATACCTCGTCCCGACGCCCGGCGATGGCCTGGCCCACCACTTGTTCCGCGCCACCTTCGGCATACATCTCGGCGGTGTCGATCAGGCGCATGCCCAGGTCGATGCCTTGTTGCAAGGCGGCGACTTCGGCCGCCCGACGGCTCGGGTCTTCGCCCATGTACCACGTACCCTGGCCGATGCTCGGCACGTTGGCGCCTGCCAATTTCACGTCACGCATGTTACCTCCGGTGGGTGGGTATTGTTCAGTAGAACATCCAGCAGCGCCTGGGCTGCCGTGGACAATGTGTGCTCGCGCAGGGCTATCACGCCAATGCGCCGTTCGACGGCAGGCTCGACCAGGGGGATACAGCGGGCCCCCAGCTCCTGCATCTGGGTAATGCAAAGCGCCGGTACCGCGCTGACGCCTAGACCGCTCGCGACCATGCGGCCAACGGTTGCAAGCTGATGGCTTTCGAAAGCCACAGCCAGTTTGCCGTGCTGCACCGCCACGTTCTGCTCAAGCAACAGGCGCACGGCAGAAGGACGCTGCAGCGCCACGAAATCCTCGGCAAGAAGCTGCGCCCAACTGATTTGCGCAAGCCGGGCCAAGGGCGAGTCAGCCGGCACGACTGCAACGAACCGGTCGAGGTACAGCGGGTGAAAGTGCAAGCCCTCGACATTGTCTGGCTCAAAGCCGATGCCCAGTTCGACGCGCCGATGCCTGACCAGTTCCTGCACCTGTTCGTTGATCACGTCGTGCACGGTCACGTTGACCTTGGGGTAGCACTGACGGAAAAGCTTGAGGGCCCCTGGTAACAGGTTGCCGGCAAAGGAGGGCATTGCCGCGATGGCCACCCGGCCCAGTTGCAGGGTGAAGCGCTGGCGCAGCATTTCCTCGGTGTCGTCCCAGTCAGCCAGCAGGCGACGGGCCAGCGGCAGCAGTACCTCGCCTTCTGCCGTCAGGCTGACGCTACGTGTGGTCCGGCTGAGCAGGGCGCCGCCCAGGTTCTCCTCCAGCGCCTTGATGGTCAGACTCAGTGCGGGCTGTGAGATGTGCAGGTGCTCGCCGGCCTGGGCAAAGCTCTGGAACTTGGCCACGGCGACGAAGGCGCGCAGTTGCTTCACATTCATGGGAATCGCCTATGCTTTGATTTGAAGTGCTTATCAATCGATCATAAAAACAAAATTAACAAATCAGTGAACAGGGGAGAAGATACCCCCACACGCTTACCGACGCCCCGTCGGCTCAACAACTACAAAAGGCGAACCAGCATGGCCGGATTGGACAAACGCGTAGCTACGTACGAACAGGCCCTGGAAGGGCTGACCGACGGCATGACGGTACTGGCCGGGGGGTTCGGCCTGTGCGGCATACCTGAAAACCTGATCGCCGAGATCAAGCGTCGCGGCGTCAAGGGCCTGACCGTGGTCTCCAACAACTGCGGCGTTGATGGCTTCGGCCTTGGCGTGCTGCTCGAAGACCACCAGATTCGCAAGATGGTCGCTTCCTACGTGGGGGAAAACGCCGAATTCGAGCGCCAGCTGCTTAGCGGGGAGCTTGAGGTCGAGCTCACGCCCCAGGGCACCCTGGCCGAAAAAATGCGCGCTGGCGGAGCGGGCATTCCTGCATTCTTCACTGCCACCGGTTATGGCACCCCGGTCGCCGAGGGTAAGGAAGTGCGGGAATTCAATGGTCGCAAGTACATCCTCGAAGAAGCCATCACCGGGGACTTTGCCATCGTCAAAGGCTGGAAGGCTGACCATTACGGCAACGTGATCTATCGCAACACCGCCCAGAACTTCAACCCTCTGGCCGCTACAGCCGGCAAGATCACCGTGGTCGAAGTCGAGGAAATCGTTGAGCCTGGCGTGCTGCTGCCCAGTGAAATCCATACCCCAGGCATCTTCGTGGACCGCGTCATCGTCGGCACCTTCGAGAAGCGCATCGAAAAACGCACCGTCAAGGCCTGAGCGCCCCTACAGAACAACAAAGAGATCCTGACCATGGCACTGACCCGCGAACAGATGGCCCAACGCGTTGCACGTGAACTCAAGGACGGTTACTACGTCAACTTGGGTATCGGTATTCCCACCTTGGTCGCCAATTATGTGCCGGCCGACATGGACGTGATGCTCCAGTCGGAAAACGGCCTGTTGGGCATGGGGGAATTCCCCACCGAAGCGACCCTTGATGCTGACATGATCAACGCGGGCAAACAGACTGTCACCGCCCGCATTGGTGCATCGATCTTCGACTCGGCGCAGTCGTTCGCCATGATCCGCGGCGGTCACGTCGACCTGACCGTGCTCGGTGCCTTCGAAGTGGACGTGCAGGGCAACATCGCTTCCTGGATGATCCCGGGCAAGCTGGTCAAGGGCATGGGGGGCGCCATGGACCTTGTGGCCGGTGCGGAAAACATCATCGTCACCATGACCCACGCCTCCAAGGACGGAGAGTCCAAGCTGCTGCCCCAGTGCAGCCTGCCGTTGACCGGCGCGGGCTGCATCCGCAAGGTGCTCACCGACCTGGCTTATCTTGAGATTGAGGACGGTGCATTCATCCTGCGCGAAACCGCGCCCGGTGTGAGCGTCGAAGAAATCGTCGCCAAGACGGCCGGCAAGCTCATCGTGGCCGATGATGTGAAGGAAATGACCTTCTAACCCCACATGCAATGTCGCCCTGCTGCGACGAACCCGCTCGTCCAGGTTGCCGCCTTCACCACGGTACCTGGCGGGCGGGTTGGTTGGCGCAGGGTTCGCGCGTTTATGCGCGGCCTTTCATCTACCTATAAAACCAATAAAAGGACGCTTCCGTGGCCGCTGAACTACAAGACAGCCGCTCTGCACGCTTTGCCCTGCGCTGTTCCAACTGGGCCGAGCGCTGGTTCCCCGACTCCTGGGTATTCGCCGCCTTGGCAGTGCTGCTGGTGTGCCTGGGCGCGTTGGCCATGGGCGCCAAGCCCCTGGACACCGCCAAGGCCTTCGGGGATGGATTCTGGAGCCTGATTCCGTTCACCATGCAGATGGCATTCGTGGTCATCGGCGGTTATGTGGTCGCCAGTTCGCCGCCTGCCGCGCGGCTGATCGATCGTTTGGCCCGCATTCCGCGCAACGGTCGCTCAGCCGTTGCGTGGGTAGCCCTGATCTCGATGCTGGCGTCACTGCTCAACTGGGGCTTGTCCCTGGTCTTCGGTGGCCTGCTGGTGCGCGCGCTGGCGCGTCGTACCGACCTCAAGATGGACTACAGGGCTGCCGGTGCGGCGGCCTACCTGGGATTGGGTGCCGTTTGGGCGCTGGGGCTGTCCTCTTCGGCGGCTCAGTTGCAGGCCAATCCGGCCAGCCTTCCGCCCTCGATCCTGTCGATCACCGGCGTCATTCCATTCACCGAAACCATCTTCCTCTGGCAGTCAGGCGTGATGTTGGCGGCATTGGTCGTGGTATCGCTGGTCATCGCCTATGCCACGGCGCCGGGTCCCAACAGCGCGCGCAGCGCCGAGGCCTGTGGCGTGGACCCAAGCTTCAGCGCCCCGCCGGCACCGGCGCGTACACGCCCCGGCGAGTGGCTGGAGCACAGCCCAGTGCTGATTTTGTTGCTCGTTGCACTCGCCGCAGGCTGGCTGTATCAGGAGTTCGCGAGTAAACCCGCCATTACGGCCATCTCCGGCCTGAACACCTACAACCTGCTGTTCATCATGCTCGGCGCACTGCTGCACTGGCGGCCGCGCAGCTTCCTCGACGCGGTGGCCCGTGCCGTGCCCACCACCACCGGCGTGCTGATCCAGTTCCCGTTGTACGGCTCCATTGCCGCGATCCTCACCCAGGTCAAAGGGGTCGACGAACAGACGCTTGCCCATCACATCTCGCTGTTCTTCACCCAAATTGCCACCCACGATACCTATGCCCTGTTGATGGGTGTTTATTCGGCAGTACTGGGCTTCTTCATCCCGTCAGGCGGCGGCAAGTGGATCATCGAGGCGCCCTACGTGATGCTGGTGGCCAACGACCTGCAGTATCACCTCGGCTGGGCCGTGCAGATCTACAACGCAGCCGAAGCGTTGCCCAACCTGATCAACCCGTTCTACATGTTGCCGTTGCTGGGTGTGCTTGGCCTGAAGGCGCGCGACCTGATCGGGTTTTCCTTCGTGCAGCTGCTCGTGCACGTCCCCCTGGTGCTGTTCCTGCTGTGGGCCTTGGGCACCACGCTGCAATACACGCCCCCGGTCATGCCGTAGCGGCTGCTGATGACCACAGCACTGCGTCTTGCTTTAAGGTGAGGTGCAAGGCTGTGGTCAAGGTGCTTTCTCTCAGCCGACCCTTGGCCCGCGAATAGCAACAGGCTCCCACCGCCTTGAATTCACCAGGCCACATTCCCACCACCTGCACAACTCAAGCGACGTTTTTTTGACTTATTTGGACTAAGCCCATTGAGATTTATTATGGTGTCGGTTCATTGACGTAATGTCAGAGTGCCCATAAGCTCAAGTCAATACCGCAACACACCCCGCATCATCGCGCCACTTACTCATTGATTATCCTGGTTGAAAGGACGGCGTATGCGCACGACTCTGATTGTGAAATCGATCTTTTTGTTGGTGCTGCTAAGCGGTGCCGCCCGCGCGGCTGATTCGTATATCAACCAGAGCAGTATCATTCCTGTTGCAACCGCGGGTTGGTTCTTCGCATTTGCAGTCGTGGGTTTTGTCGCCGTGGCCAATCGAAGAAAAATTTGAAAGACCGCTGTTACAGTCACTCAGGTAAGACCGCTTGAGTTGGCTTGTGAATTCGTCAAGCGTTGCTATATTGCCATTACCCTCTCGAAGTCTGGTCAACAGGGTTCGACGTGCCGCCTAGCGGCCGGCAGAGCGTGGCGCTTGCGGTGGTGACTGCGAAGTGGAGCGAGAGTTGGTGTGTTGTTCTCTTCAATGCTCTAGTCGGGCCATTTGGCCGGAGGGACCCTCATGGTGCGTTCATTGT
This sequence comes from Pseudomonas sp. DE0157, assembly GCF_007678615.1. Classification (NCBI taxonomy): domain Bacteria; kingdom Pseudomonadati; phylum Pseudomonadota; class Gammaproteobacteria; order Pseudomonadales; family Pseudomonadaceae; genus Pseudomonas; species Pseudomonas sp. DE0157. Next base: position 198,422 of record NZ_VEJN01000003.1, on the reverse strand, counting down.
TCGCCGTCGTTGGCCTGGTTGCAATGTGGTCGGGTCAGTGCGCTGCCGCGCCCTCGGAATCGGCCTACCGCCTTAATCCCGGCGATGTGGTGATGGTCTCGGTCTGGCAGGAGGACAGCCTCAAGCAGGAGGCAACCGTGCTCCCCGATGGCAGCATCACGTTCCCACTGGCGGGCCGCATAGATGTTGCAGGGCTGGATGTGGCCTCGGTTGAAAAACAAGTGGCCAGCAAACTTGAAAAGTTCTTGCCCGACCCGAACGTCAGCGTGGTGGTCAAGAGTAACGCGGGCAACTTGGTGTATGTCCAAGGCAAGGTCATAAAGCCCGGCCCTGTGCAAATGTCAGGCCCCACGGCCGTGCTGCAGGCGTTGAGCATGTCGGGTGGGCTGGACAAGTTTGCCGATGAAAGCGAAATAATGGTCGTGCGTGGCACTGGCACGTCCCAACGAATCTTGCCCGTGCGATACAAGGACCTGGTGACGGGCCGCGACATGTCTACAAATTTCCAACTTCAGGCCGGTGACACGCTGGTCGTTCCTTGATCATGCCTTTTAATAAGTAGACTTGATGCCTCTTCCAAGAACAACACGCATTGCCGCGGCAATTGTTGTCTTGCCACTTGCGCACTCAACCCAGGCCGCTACCTGGCAGTCGACGGTGGTGGTACCGACTTCGGTCGAACACGACAGCAACCCGCTGTTGCTATCGTCGGGCGAGAAAGGGGTGACACGCACCCTGATCGCACCTGACTACACCCTGATCGGCAGTTTCGGCCGCGATGAACTCCGGTTGGGTCTGGGCCTGGACATTCTGCGCTCCTCCGACACCAACGTCGTCGACGACCGCGAAGACCCGGACATCAGCCTGGGCTGGCAACGCACCACCGAACGAGGGCAGTTCGGGCTCCTGGCACGCTACAACGAAACCTCGACGCTGTCGGGGACCGTACTTGATACGGGCGTAGTCACCACCGATGGCACGCAGAAGCTGTACACCTTGACGGGTAACTGGCGCCAGGCGATCACCGAACGCAGTACCCTGAGCAACGAAACGACCTATAACCGCGCCCGTTACGATATCAACAGCCTCACCGGCTACGACGAGCTGGCCAATACCCTGACCTGGACCTATGCCTGGAGCGAGCGCGCCGACGTTTATACCCGCTTCGGTGCTCGGCGTTATGAACCCGATGACGACCTGACCGCCACGGCCTCCAACAGCTACAGCCCGGCGGTGGGCATCAAGTACCAGTTCTCCGAGTCACTGAGTGCCGATGCGCACCTGGGCGTCAACAAGGTGTCGGGCAGCCAAGGGGGCCGGCGCGGTGAGGGCGGCGTGGCGCTGCTGTACACCGGGGCACGCAGCGATGCCAGCCTGACGGTCGAGCGCAGCACCGTGGCCAGTGCCCAAGGCGGCTTCGCCCAGCTCGATCAGGTGCGTGGGGTCTGGAGCTATGCCCTCGACCCGTTGACCCGGGTAGGCGCCGACGCCGCCTGGCAGGACAGTAAGGGCCAGATACCCAATACCTTGCAGATCTACAGCCTCTGGGCCAGCCGCCAATTGTCCCCCTATTGGGACGTGCGCCTGGCGCTGACCTACAAGGAGCGCAAGCAGGACCTTGACGGCGATGCGACCGCCACGATCGTTGGCTTGACCCTGACATACCGCTATCCCGACATCTGAACCGCTTACAGGTGGCCCCATGAAGTCCGATTACGAGCTCTCCCTCAGAGATTACATCGCCATTATCAAGGACCGGGCCGTGGTGTTGGGGGTCAGCGCAGCCGTCATCCTGGCCGCCACCGTCGCCGTGGCGTTGATGGTGCCACCGATCTACCAGTCCACCGGCACGATCCTGGTGGAGTCCCAGCAGATCTCACCCGAACTGGTGTCAACCAACACCACCAGCTTTGCCGACGAGCGCATCGAGGTTATTCGCCAGCGGGTGATGACGCGGGAAAACCTACTGCGCATCATCGACAAGTACGGACTGTTTGCTGACAAGCGCTTGAGCGAAAGCGACAAGATCGACCAGATGCGCAACGCCATCGCGGTCCAGACATTGACCACGTTCGTGCGTGGACGCGGCGAGGCGACGGTGGCCTTCAACGTGTCCTTCGAACATCGTCAACCAGAGCTGACCAAAGAAGTCGCCGATGAACTGGTGACACTGTTTCTCAATGAGAACCTCAAGCAGCGCACGGAGCGGGCCAACGAGACCACCGAGTTTCTGACCCAGGAGGCGAACAAGCTGGGGGCAGAGCTGGCCAGCCTGGAGAACCAGTTGGCCGACTTCAAGCAGGCCCATGCCAACGCGTTGCCTGAGCATCAGACGCTGCGCATGAACATGCTTTCGCGGGCAGAGCTCGAGTTCCGCGAGGTAGACCGCGACTACAAGGCGGCCCAGGAGGAACTGCGCTACCTGGAGCTTGAGCTGTCCGCCGCCAATGCCGGCCTTGGTACCAAAACCGGGGAGGGCGCGCGTCCAGCGGGCGCGGATCAGCCTCAGGACCTGGCCAGCCTGAAGGCCGAATACGCCCGCTTGTTGACCCGCTACAAGGAAGCGCACCCCGACGTGGCCGCGGTCAAACGCAAGATTCAAGCGCTGGAGGCCAGTGGCCAGACCGGTAGCGTGGCCTCGACGGTGAGCCTGGATGCGGCACGCGTAAGGGCCAAGATGAGCGCCGCACAGGTGCGTATTGCCTCGTTGGCCGAGCAGAAGCGCGAGTTGACCCGCAAGATGGAAGGGTACGAAGCCGAGATTCTCGAAGCGCCGCAGGTTGAGCGCGGCCTGGTGACGCTGATGCGCGACCATGACAACGCGCGCAAGAAATACGAGGAGATCCGGGCCAAGGAAATGGGCGCCAAAATCACCGAGAGCCTCGAGCAGGAAAACAAGGCCGAGCGTTTCGTACTGCTCGAACCGCCCTTGATGCCCGAAAAGCCTATCAAGCCCAACCGCAAGAAAATCGCGGCACTGGGGCTGGTGCTGGCGCCGGCAGGTGGTGGGGCGCTGGTCATGTTGCTGGAGATGCTCAACCAACGGGTGCGGGGCGTGGGCGCCCTTGAGAACCTGCTGGGCAGGCGCGTACTGGTGGCGCTGCCTTACATCGACACCCGCGCCGACGTGGCCAGGCGCAAGCGCTGGCGCAACGGCCTGATTCTGGCAGCGTTGTGTCTGGTGGCTATCCTGGTAGGGCTGGTACACCTCTTCTACATGCCGCTGGATGTGCTGTTGCTCAAGCTCACTTCCAGGTTTGCATAGGAAAGCAGTGATGGACAGGAATACACCGGCTTATGGCAATACCCTTCACCCGGTCACTCCAGGTACGCCCCAGGCCGTGACCCCGGCACCGGGCACCGCGCTTGCCGAAGTCCCGGGGCAGTTCGACTACGTCAATACCAAGGTGGTGGCGCTCAAGGCCGACCACTTGGAACGTCATCGCATCGTTGCCTACAACAAGAACTCCAGCATGAACGGGCCCATTGACCTGCTGCGCACCCAGGTGCTCAGGACCATGGAGGAAAATGGCTGGCGCACCCTGGCCATTACGTCCCCCACCCCCGAAGCGGGCAAGACGGTACTGGCTATCAACCTGGCCATGAGCATTGCCCATTACACCACCCGCACGGCCTTGCTGGTGGATTTCGACCTGCGGCGCCCCCGCGTCGGCAGAAGCCTGGGGCTACCCATGGACTGCTCGTTGAACGAGTTTCTCGATGACCAGGCGCCATTGCAGGATTGCCTGGTGAACCCGACATTGCCTCGCTTCGTCGTACTGCCGACGCGGGTGCCGGTCCCCATGTCGACTGAAGTATTGTGCTCACCCAAGGTCACCCACCTGGTCAGCGACCTGCGCAATCGCTATGCCTCGCGTATCTGCATCTTCGACTTGCCACCGCTGCTGAGCTCCGACGATGCGATCACCGTGCTGCCCACGTTCGACTGCGTGCTGTTGGTGGTGGCCAACGGCATGAACACCAAAAAAGAGATCGAGGACTGCCTGCACCATCTGGGCACGGCGAACCTGATTGGCACCGTCCTGAACAAGGCCGACGAAAAACCGCAGCCCTACTACTGAGCGCGTGCAGGGGCGCCACCACGCAGGCCCCGGCAGACGCTCAACGCCACGACATCGCAGGCCACGGGTACTGCCGCTCCCATTGCCAGGCGTGGGCCACGATCACTTCCAGCTCCGCGTGCACAGGCCGCCAACCCAGCACCTGCATGGCCTTGCTGGCATCGGCCACCAGTCGAGGCGGGTCGCCTGCGCGGCGCGGTGCATCCAGCACGGTGATGGGGCGGCCCGTCACGGTCCTGGCCGCATCAATGACCTCCTGCACCGAGAACCCTTGGCCATTGCCCAGGTTGAACACTGCACGCTCACCGCCTTCGAGCAGGTAGTCCACGGCCAGTGCATGGGCGCAGGCCAGATCAGTCACATGGACGTAATCGCGGATGCACGTGCCGTCCGGGGTGGGGTAGTCCCGGCCGAACACCGTGACTGCCTCGCGCCGGCCCGAGGCGGCCTGGAGGATGAGCGGGATCAGGTGTGTCTCCGGCTCATGGCGCTCGCCGAGCAACCCGGCCGGGTCGGCGCCTGCGGCATTGAAATAGCGCAGGCACACCGACTTGAGCCCATAGGCCCGATCGAAGTCCTCAAGAATCTGTTCCACCATCCACTTGCTCAGCCCATACGGGTTGATCGGCGACTTGGGATGGGCCTCGTCGATGGGCACGTACTGCGGATCCCCATACACAGCCGCCGTGGAGGAGAAAATCAGGCACTTGATACCTGCGTTGACCATCGCCTGCAGCAGCGACAGGGTAGCGGCGACGTTGTTCTGGTAATACTTGCCCGGTGCGCTGACCGATTCGCCGACCTGGATGAATGAGGCAAAATGAAACACCGCGTCGAACGTGCACATGCCGAACAGCACGTTTAGCGCAGCTTCATCGGCGATATCCAATCGGGCCCACTGAACGCCCGGCCCTGGCGATACCAGGTCTGCTACAACCACTGAATGCCCGGCAGCCAACAGATAGCCGACCATGTGCGAGCCAATGTAGCCCGAGCCCCCCACCACCAGGTACCTCATCCACACCTCCACGAAGCCGCTGTCGACAGACACCGTGAACCGTCCCTGGAACATGCAGGCGGGATGCTCGGCTAACAGGTGCCCTGAGCGTAGATGGCCATCTGCCCTATTTCAAGAACAGCCAATTGGACATGTAGGTGCCGTCCAGGATGATGTGATAACGCCCATCTCGGTAGCTGGCGGGCAGGGGTTTGAGCTGCGCCTGGGCATCGCGGGCGAACAGTTTCAACCCAGCAGGCGCCTTGATGCTCAGCTCGGCCTTGAGCGGCTCGACATGAAAGCGCGTGTTTTGCTCAGGCTGGGGCACCGCTCGTGTGCCCAGGGACACCAGCATGCTGCGCGACTGGCCTAGCACGACCCCGTCAAGGCTTTGCACGGCGACACTGGCGTAGGGCGTGCTTGCCTGCACCTGGACATCAGCCAACGTGATCGTGCGCCCGCCCAGCCAGCCCGTCACCGCTTGGGTGAGCGGCGTGTCGATGGTGTAGAGGCCCGACTGCCAGTTGCGCTTGAGCTCGCCGGTATCGCTCACCGACTCAGTCGCGTCTGCCGGCAGCAACGCCTGGGCAGGGTCGTGCAACACGGTAGCTCCGTCAGCGATGGCAGCAGGTTTGAGCCAGGGCAACTCGGGCGTGGCAGGCAAGGCGATCTGCAGCTGGCCCAGACCTACCGCCGTGCGCAGCAGCGCCGAAGTACGCGGGGTGATCTCCTGATTGAACAAGGTATCGGGGCTGGGCGCGAATACGTACTGGGTACTGGCGGGTTGAACGTCCCCGCGCCGATACATCAGCGCCGCAGCCGGCAGGGTGGCAAGCAATGCCGGATCATTGTAGGCATGCCAGTTGTCTGCCGTGCGCCAGCCGGGGTTGAACGCCTGTTGACTGTAGGCGTACTGCAGCATGGCGTCCCAACCCTGGTGGCTGGCGGTGCCGGCGATATACAGCGGCAGGGAGTGCCGGTCAGGCAACGGGAATGGCTCGGCGTTCCATTCACTGACCGTCAACGGCTTGCCCACGACCTGGGCGGCGGCCAGCCAGTCGATCAAACCATCACTGGTCAGCGGGTTCTTCTCCAGCTGGCCGCTGGCACCGTAGCTGTGGGCATCGATGACATCACCCACCGTGAGGGCGGGCAGGGCACTCAGCCCATTGCCTCCCCAGGTGCTGGTGGTGGCGATCGGCACTCTTACCGCCAAGGCGCGCAGGTGCGCGATCATGTCGGCATTGAAGCGCTGCTCGAGGTCGTTGAGAAACAGCTTGGAGGGGCCAGGCTGCCAGGCCCGCCAGGTCAGGTCCGCAGGCAGGTCGTGCTGGCTGGCGAACGCCTTGGCAGCGGCCATGTAACGCTGACTGTGGCGGGGCACGTCCTTGTCCGGGAGCAGGGCGTTGCCGTAGTGCTGGGTGATGTCGTTCTCGTTGGTGAGCAGGATAGCCGCGATGGCGGGGTCATCTTTGTAAGCCAGCCCTGTCAGGGGATTTACATGGCCTAGGTACTGAGTGGCAAAGCGTTTCATCGCCTGCTGGATGCTGGCGTTGACGTAGGCGTAGCCCTTCAGGTCGACCCGCGCTTCGCCCTTGGCCAGTTCGCCAAAGTCATCGATACCGTCCTGGGTGGTCAGGGCGCGTTGCACGTGCAGGTCCAGCCAGATGTAGATGCCCTCGTCCTTCAGCGCCTTGATCCAGAGGTCAAGCTTGCGCATGGACTCGGCGTCCACCTGTTGGGTGTTGCGTACCAGCGTACCGTCACCAAACACATTGGGGCTCACCCAGGGCGAGTCGTGATGGTGCAGCCGTACAAGGTTGAAGCCCAGCGCCGACAGGCGTTTGGCCTGCTGGACAATCTCCTCGTCAGGGCTCTTGAACAGGGAGTAGGCCGACAGGTTGGTGCCCCAGAACCGCACGGGCGTGCTGTCCTCGAACACCAGTTGTTCACCGGACGCCTTGACGAAGCCGTGTTTGCCGGCGGGTTTTTGCTGCGCATTGAGAAACGACAGGTCCACCGGTGATGTGCGCCAGTCCAACTGGTCCAGTGGCCAGGTCTTTGGGTCCACCAGGCCGAAGCGCTCGGTTGGCGTGGGCGCCAGTGCAATGTCCCCCGTAACGTTCAGCGTGGCCTTGAGCTGTTGCTTGCCGGGGGCGATGTCGTCTTTGTAGAAGAAGGCGCGCAGCTCCGAGGGGTTGCCGCGCTCGAAGTAGACCTTGGCCAAGGGTGGGTCGAAACGCATCTCTACACGCCGGCCCTGCTCGGCACCGCCCCAGGACCACCCGCGGTTACCGGCCAGCAGTTGCGGGGCACCCATGGGCCCTGCGATCTGCGCCGGGTCGAACTGGAACACCATGCCCCCGCCTATCACATCGCGCTGGCGGCTATGGGCATCAAGGTCGAAGTCCCACGCCAGGGTTTGCGGTTGCACCTGGGTGATTGCCGCCTTGAGCTCGAAATCCAGATCCTTGTTCTGCCCCTGCAAGGTGTAGCGTGCCGGGCCATCGACGCTCAGGGCCGTCTGGAAACCCGTCCAGCTCCAGTCCTGCCCCCAGAAGTCGAACTTGGCGCTCATCACCGGCCCGCCGCCCTGTGTCACCACCGGCAGGCCGTTCTGCTCATCGATGCTGACCTGCCACGCCTCGGCCTGAACGTTGATGGGCAAGGCCAGGGCGCACAGGGCGGTCAGGCTCAGCAGGGCACGCATGGCAGGCAGGGTCATGAAAGGCTCCTGGGTTGCGCAGAGGGGATGTCGTAAGCGGGCGTAGCGAGCGCGTGCTGCCGGCGGACCATGTGGGTGTAGGCCACAGCCAGTCCGGCGATGGACCAGTACACCACCGGGATGAAGGTGATGCTGCTGACGGTGAAGATGATCACCAGGATGCCGATCAATGTCGCCAGCAACACCCGGCCAAGCTGGCGACGTTCGTCATCCTTGTCGTCGAAGCTGCGCATGGCCTTGTAGAGGCCGCGCAGCACCACGGCAAAAAAGGCCACGAACAATCCAAGCCCGACCAAGCCGACGTGCAGGGCCAAATTGATGTAGGAATTGACGATATCGATGATGCCTTCTCCCTGGATCATCGACTGCATTTCGGGCGTGTTGCGAAAATCGAACGAGCCGAACAACGGATTGCGCTGAATGACGATCCAGGCATTGTCCATGAGCCGCTCGCGGTAGGTGATGTTCTCTTTTTCAAGGTTGCCAATGAACGGCAGCAGGTCCAGCACTTTATCGCCACCGGGTATCACGCCCAGCAGCGGCAGTGCGAGCACCCCCGCCGTAGCCAGCAGGGCCAGGCGCCGCACGGCACCCCTGCCCAGTGCCACGAACACCACCACGATCACCGCAGCGCCGATCCAGGGCCCGCGTGAGAGCGGCGCGAACAGACCGGCAGCCAGCAACAACGCGCCCATCCAGCGGTGCAACGGACGGCGCAGGTAACCTTGCACGAACAGGAACAGACCAATGGCGACGCTCATCACATAACCCAGCACGATGGCCTGGCCCGTGGTAACGCTGGCCCGCAGGGCCCCGCCGCGGCTCAGGTAGCCTGACAGGCTCCAGGGCACACCCATGGCGTCGATCAGGGCGCTGTACAGCAACCAGTGGCGTACGTACTCGGCGACCCCGATCAACGCCAGCAGGAAACCGACCAGCACGAAGGCCAGCATGGCGTCCTTGAAGTCGCTGACCTGGCGCAACCCACGGCTGGCCACGTAGTAGGGCAGGAACACATCGACATACAGGTACAGCGTCTGGCGTAGGGTGTCGGTGGGCGTGGTTTCGCGCAAGTAGAGCACACTCATCAACACCAGGCTCGCTGCCAGCAGGCGATCTGGCCAGGTGCGGCCGAAGCGCAGCGTGTCCGGCTGCCGACGCAGGGTCAGTGCGGCCGGTAGCAGCACGCACAGCGTCAACAGGCGGATGTGGTTGAGGTCGACCAGGTAGTTGACCACGCCGAACCCCGGTACCTGCGCCGCCGCCGGTGGGATCAGGAACAGCAGCAGGTAGAACAGCGCCATGGGGTTATGCTCACGGCGCCCGGCCAGGTACAGGATAAGCCCGCCTGCCGCCAGGTACAGCCAGAAGCTGTGGGAGACGAACGCCAGTACCGTCAGCAAAAACCACAGGTTGCGCCGGCGCTTGAAATCGCGCAGCGGGATCAGGTCGGTGGCAGGACGCCGAGCCAGCACGAATACCACGCTGGCCAGGAACAGGATGACGATCAACGCGCGAAAATGTTCAGGCATCAGCTATTTACACCTTCCTTTCGGTGGGCCACGGCTAGCATCATGGCTAATTGAAACTATAGTGACTTTTAGCCATTCAGTCAGAGATTGAACCCATGCCGTCGATTGAGGTGTCAGCCACCCCGAGCCTGCGCTCGCGGGCCTTGCGGGCGGGTTCATGGAACCTGGTCTCGCAAGTGGCTTCCCAACTGATGCGCCTGGGCGGCAACCTGATCATGGCGCGTATCCTGGTCCCGGAGATGTTCGGGGTCATGGTCATCGCCACCACGGTTTCGGTACTGCTTCACTTGCTCTCCGATGTTGGCCTGCGCCAGAACATCATCCAGAGCCACCGGGGTGACGACCCCGTTTTCCTCAACACGGCCTGGACCGTGCAGATCATTCGCGGCTTCATCCTGTTCGCCTTGACCTTGCTTCTGGCCCTGGGCGCGTGGCTGGCGCAGGTGGCTGAGCTATGGCCTGCGGACGCGACGTATGCAGCACCCGTGTTGCCGGCGGTACTGGCCATCACCGGCCTGTCTGCCGTGATCTGGGGTTTTCAGTCCACCAAGATAGACGTGGCAGTGCGAACCTTCCAACAAAAGCGCGTGGTGCTGGTCGACCTGGCGTCCCAAGTCGCGGGCCTGCTGGTAATGCTTGTGGTGGGCTACCTGACCCATTCCATCTGGGCGCTGGTCAGCGCTGGCCTGGTCTCTGCCCTGGCCTGGACGGTACTGGGCCACACTGCGCTGGAAGGCCCTGGCAACCGCCTGCACTGGGACCGCGCCGCCCTGAACGAGCTGATCGTGTTCGGGCGCTGGATCCTGCTGTCTTCGATGGTCGGGGTGCTGGCCATGTATGGTGACCGTATCTGGTTCGGTGCCAGCATGACGGCGGCGCAGCTGGGGGTGTACTCCATCGCCGTGTTGATCCTCGGTGCGGTGCAGATGGCCATTATGAAGGTGGTCGGCGCCGTGGCGCTGCCAGCGTTCAGCGAGGCAGCGCGTGCTGACGATCGCGAACGTCTGGTGGCCCTGTATCACCGTTTCCGGCTGTTGGTGGACCTGCTGGTGCTGTTCACCTGCGGGGGGTTTCTGACCGCCAGCCCGCTGCTGATTGGCTGGATGTACGACGAGCGGTACCGTGAAGCAGGGCCGATGCTCGCAATTCTCTCGCTGTCCTTCCTCACATTGCGCTATACATTGGCCCATCAGGTCTGGATCGCCTTGGGGCTGACCAAGTACCAGGCCATGGACAACATCATCCGCCTGGTGTCGTTGTGGGGGTTGCTGCCGGTACTGCTGTATTTCGGTGGGGTGGACTGGGCGATTTGGGGCGTTGCCCTGCACACGCTGCCCACACTGGTGTTGATCGTTTACGTGAACAGCAAACTGGGTATGTTCAGCCTCAAGCGCGAGCTTGCAGTGTTGCCGGCCCTTGTGGCCGGGGCGCTGTGCGGGGCTGGGCTAACCGCGTTGTTCGAGTGGATCTGAGCGCTACCTGTCGGAATTTTGTGAGGATGGCCAGGTGATCATGGGCAAGCAGAGCGTGTGTGCGTCACAGGTAGGTCGCAGGAGGTTTCTCAAGGGGTGCGCGGTGGTAGGGGCGACAGGCGCCGTGCTGGGTCCGATGACGGCGGTCGCCGGCCAAACGCTGCCACGGCACACCGCTGACACCAGCGAGGCGTTCGTGGTCATCAATGGCTGGGTATTGCCGTCCCAGTATTTCAAGAGCCCGTCGGCATGATCACCGATTTTCAGGAACACAAGACGCTGCGCGACAGCTACGACGTGTGCATCATCGGCGCCGGCCCGGCCGGCATCACGCTTGGGTTGCGCCTGGCGGCGGCTGGCTGGAGCGTGTTGCTGGCAGAGGGGGGTGGGCATGACTATGCACCTCGCTCTCAGGAGCTGTACGCCTGCACCTCCAGTGGGCTGCAACTGTATGCCGAACAGACCCGGCTGCGTTACCTGGGCGGTACTTCAAACCATTGGGCAGGCCGCTGCCGACCCTTTACCCCGTCCGATTTTTCCATCGCTCCGCCAGGCGACCTGCCAGGCTGGCCCATTGCCTACGCCGAAATCGCGCGCTACCTGCCCGCCGCCATGGACATCGTCGATTTGCCCGCCGGTGCGGACTTTCACGCCATCAACACGGGCCTGGACGGCGACGAGTTCGAACCGGACCGCTTCCTGCTCAGTACCCCAACCCGATTTGCCCAAAAGTACGCCACCGCCCTGGAACAAACCCCAGGGCTGGACGTGTTCATCAATTGCAACTGCGTAGACCTGGAATTCGACCCCGCCTCTGGTCGGCTGGCAGCGGTGCTGCTGTCAGACTACGCCGGCAACCGCCAGCGTCAGGTCGCGCGGCAGTTCATCCTCGCCGCAGGCGCCATCGAGAACGCGCGGCAACTGCTCAACAGCACCTCCCTGGCAGCGGCCGGGGTGATCAGCAAGGACGGCTTGGTGGGCCGGTGCTTCATGGAGCACCTGAACATCGACATGGGCACGTTCATCCTCAAGTCGGGGCTTGATCCCGATCCGCGCGAGTACTACACCACCGACGCCTTCATCGAGCATTTCAAGATCGGCAAGGGCAATGTGCGCGCGGCCCTGCTGGCCGATGTGCAAACCTACGGGCGTACCGCCGAGGTCAAGTACTTTTTGGAAACCTTGGCCTGTGACATGGGCGTGGCCAGCAAGGTGGCCTTCGTCGCCAGCTTCAGCTGCCCAGGCGATGGCATCATCAGCACCATGATCGAACAGTTCCCAAGCCTGCACAGCCGGATCTCCTTGCTCGACGAGAAGGATGCGCTGGGCGTGGCCAAGGTCAACGTCAACTGGGTACTCGACGAGCAGGACCGGCACACGATCAAGTGCATCGGCACCGAGCTTGCGACCCAGTGGGCCAAGCAGAACCTGGGGTTCGTCAAACTCAACGACTTCGTCTACGACACCTCGGTACCGCTCAGGCTGTCGCCGCACGCCCACCACATGGGCACCACGCGCATGGCCGCCGACGCCCGTCATGGCGTGGTGGACCGCGACTGCAAGGTGTTCGGCACCGACAACCTGTATGCAGCCGGCAGCAGCATCTTCGCCACCGGCGGTGCCTCCAACCCGACCATGCCACTGTTGCAATTCGCCGTGCGCCTGGCCGAACACCTCGATGCCCGCATGAGCGCCCAGAGGAGCGCCGCGGCGTGATCCACCCGCTTTAGGAAAAGGGGTGCGGCGGTCAGCACACACAAGAATGAGACCGGCGGCGCCCAGGGATAACTCAGGTTGCATCGATTGCGAGGCCAGGCAGCATGATGGGATGGATACGCAGAGCCGTAATGCAGTATGCCCACCGCACGGGACGGGCGCGCGGTTTGTACAAGAAGATGTGCAACCCTGCGGGGCTGGAATGGGGCACCTACCTGGCCCGCTGGGGCGGTTTTCACTCCGTGGGCACCAACGTCTACATCAACCAGGGTTGCAACGTGACCGATCCATCGCTGGTGCGCATCGGCAACAGCGTGGGCTTGTCCGATTGCACCCTCATCGGCCATGACGGCGTCGTGCTACTGATCGAGCACCGCTTCGGCAAGCACCTGGACTCGGTCGGCTTCATCGACATCAAGGACAACTGTTTCATCGGTCACGGCGCAATCGTCATGCCACGCGTGACCATCGGCCCGGACTCCGTCGTGGCCGCCGGGGCCGTGGTGACCAAGGACGTGCCGCCTGGCACCGTCTACGGGGGTAACCCCGCGGCCTTCATCTGCACCACCGACGCGCTGATCAAACGGGTGGAAGCCCGCTGCGAAGCCTATCCCTGGATCGACATCGTCAAGCAGCGCAAGGGCGCCTTCGACCCGCAGGTGGAGCCCATGCTGATGGCCCAGCGGCGCCAGTACTTCTTCGGGGACAGCGACAATGGCTAAGCCGGTGGATGTGATGGTGGTCAATTTCAACACGGCCGGTTTGCTGCAGCCCATGTTCGATGCCTTGCGCAGCGCCGACAGTGAGCATCTGGCGCGCTACCTGGTGGTGGACAACGCCTCGGCCGATGACTCACTTGCACGCCTGACCCAGGTCTGCCCTCAGGCAGTGGTGCTGAGCAACCCGAAGAACGTAGGGTTTGGTCGTGCCAACAACCAGTTGCTGGCGCACCTGCAAGGCCAGTACGCCCTGCTGCTCAACACTGATGCTTTCATCGCCCAGGACGCGCTGCACAAAACGCTGGACTACATGCAGGCGCATCCGGAATGTGGCGTGCTCGGTGTTCGGCTCGAAGGTCGCGATGGCAGCCTGCAACCGAGCTGCCGGTATTTTCCGACGCCGCTCAACGTGTTTCTCGCCCGCACCGGGCTCGAACGCTTCGTCCCCGGCGTACAGCGCGTCGACGACATGAGCTGGGACCATGGCTCGGTGCGCGAATGCGATTGGCTGCCTGGATGTTTCTACCTGGTGCGCCGCGAAGTCCTTGACCAGGTGGGGCTGTTCGACCCCCGTTTCTTTCTGTATTACGAAGAGGTCGACCACTGCAAGCGCGTCAAGGCCGCGGGCTGGAAGGTGGTGTTTTACCCGCACACCACGGTGGTGCATATCGGCGGCGAGAGCTCCAAGTCGGTGGCCCAGCTCGAAGCCGCGAGCCGACAGATCTCCACGTATCAGATCGAAAGCGAGCTGCTGTACTTTCGCAAGCACCACGGCCGCGCGGGCCTTGCCCTGCATATGGGGCTGGTGAGCCTGGGTGACGTGATACTGGCGCTCAAGGCAATGATCAAGCGGCGCGGGCGGGAGGCCTTGAAGGCCTGCTGGCTGCATAGCCGCACCACGTGGGCATTGCTGTTCAAAACCCGCTACGCCACCCAGCCGACAAGGTAGCGCGCCATGTTCGAGAATATTCGTGCCGATCTGCGGGCCCACGGTGGCGACTGGGGAGCCCAGGGGTTCTGGGTGATGTTGGTCTACCGGTTCGGTCGCTGGCGCTATGGCGTAAAGCCTGCGCCACTGCGCAAGCTCTGTTCGCTGGTCTACAAGGTGTTGTTCAAACTGGTACAGATCCTGACCGGGGTCGAACTGCCTTGCGAGGCGTTGGTGGGTCGCAATTTCGTCATCGATCACTTCGGCGGCATCATCGTCAGCGGCTACGCCCGGTTCGGTGACGACTGTCGCATTCGCAACGGCGTGGTGGTGGGGCTCAAGCAGGTCGATCGGCCTGTGGCGCCCGTGTTCGGTAACAATGTGGACATTGGTACCGGCGCCAAGATTCTGGGCGACATACGCATTGGCAACAATGTGGTGATTGGCGCCAATGCCGTCGTGCTGGTCGATGTGCCGGACAACAGCATTGCCGTGGGCGTGCCGGCGGTGGTCAAGCCCAGGCGCAGCCCTGCGACGCAGGTGATGCCGTGAGCGCACACCTGGAGAGCATTGGCGTCGTGGTGATTGGCCGCAACGAAGGCCAGCGCCTGGCGCGCTGCCTGCGCGCGCTGGTGACCCGTGTCGATACGGTGGTGTACGTGGATTCCGGCTCCACCGATGGCTCGGTTCAGCTCGCGCATCAGTTGGGTGTACACGTCCTGGCCCTGGACTTGAGTATCCCATTCACTGCCGCCCGCGCGCGCAACGAAGGCTTCGCCAGGCTGCACCAGTTGCAGCCTGGTCTGGACATGGTGCAGTTCGTTGATGGCGACTGCGAGATCGACGCCCAGTGGCTGCCCACTGCCCACGCCTTCTTGCAACAGCACGCCGAGGTTGCGGTGGTTTGCGGGCGGCGGCGTGAGCGCTTTGCCCAGCATAGCGTCTACAACCAGTTGTGCGACCTGGAGTGGGACACCCCGGTTGGCCAAGCCGAGGCCTGTGGCGGTGACGCATTGATGCGTGCCCAGGCATTCGCCAGCGTAGGCGGCTTCCGGGCGGGGCTGATTGCCGGCGAGGAGCCGGAGCTGTGTGTACGTTTGCGAGCCGCGGGCTGGAAAATATGGCGCCTGGACGCCGAAATGACCCTGCACGATGCAGCCATGACGCGCTTCGGCCAATGGTGGCGACGCAGCATGCGCGCCGGCTACGCCTATGCCGAAGGCGCCTGGTTGCATGGTGCTGCACCCGAGCGGCACTGGGTGCGTGAGTCCCGCCGTGCCTGGGTCTGGGGGCTGGGGATCCCGCTGCTGACACTGGCGGCATGCCTGCTGTTCGGGGCAGGGGGGCTGGCGCTCTTGCTGCTGTACCCACTGCAAGTCCTGCGGTTGGCCAGGCGCGGCGGCCTGGCGCCCCGGCAACGCAGGTTGCAGGCCTTGTTTCTGGTCCTGGGCAAATTCCCAGAGGCAGTGGGGCAACTGAAATTCTGGCGCCAGCGGCTGTTGCCCGGCAAATCAGCGCTGATCGAGTACAAGTGAGATGACCCCATGATGCTTGTCCGCCTCTTGAGCAGCCTATCGACGTTGCAACCCGGTTTCACCCCGCGAGCCTTGAAGAGCAAGTACGCGCTGGCCGTGCTGATGGTGAGCCATCGCCACGCGCTCGAGCATTTCATGGGGCGCATGAGGACTGCACTGGGCCCCCAATGGCGGCAGCGCGTAGGGGACGACGCGCTGGGCATGGTGCAATGGCCCTACATCAGCAGCGGCTGGAACGTGGCCCAACGGCTCGACACCGTGGCCTCGCATTTCGAAGTGGTGACTGCTAAAGCGCCGGTGCTGCTGATCACAGGCCGCGATGAGCGCCGCGTGTTGTGCGATTTGGGGGACCATTCACCGGCCTGCAGCCTGGTGCTGGACCGGCCGATCTGGTTCAAGCGCGAAGGCGAGTTGGTCCTGAACCTGTTTCAGGGCGAGCTGCGGGTCGCGTCACTGGCCTTCACCCTGTGTAACGACGGGAACAGGTTGACGCTTTTCATCGGCGCCGTGCAAGGCATCCACAAAGGTATCGACAGTGAAACGTCCTTGGGCATCTACCGCGACCTGACCAAGCATTTCGAAGGCCTGCGCCCGCGCAGCCTGGTGCTCGAAGCGCTCAAGTGCCTGGCCCGCTCGCTCTCGGTCGATCGCATACTGGCCGTCAGCGACGGCTGCAGGCACCACCGTCATCCCTATTTTGGCGCCGACACCGCCCGTGAACTGGCAGCCGACTACGATGCTATCTGGCAGGAGCACGGCGGCCAGCCGACGCCCTGCAACGGTTTTTTCGAGCTACCCCTGGTGGCTGCACAGCGCGCCGAATCGGACATTCCCGCCAAGAAACGGGCGATGTACCGCCGCCGGCAAGCTTTGCTCGACAGTGTTTTCACGCGCATGCACAAGGCTTTGGCAGGCGCTGCCGGCAACCATGAACTACAAGAACTACAAGGGGATGCATGCGCTGGGCATGCATCGGCAGTGGACGCTCCGCCCCTGACAGAAGGCCGTACATAAGGCTTGTCGGGCGTGGTGTGTCATCAAGCGGGTTTGGATCTGGATTCGTATGCGTATTGCTTACTTCGTCAATCAGTACCCGAAGGTGAGTCACAGTTTCATACGGCGCGAAATCCTGGCGATTGAACGCCTGGGCATTACGGTTCAGCGCATTGCCCTGCGCGGATGGGACGCCCAGTTGCAGGACCCTGAGGATGTCTGCGAGAAAGCCAAAACGGTGTATGTGCTGCAGCATGGGCTGGCGGGTTTGCTCAAACCGCTCTGGCGCGTGCTGCGGGCACAACCACGGCGTTTCTGCCAAACCCTGAGCCTGGCCTTGCGCATGGGATACAGGGCGGACCGCGCCTGGCCGTATCACCTGGTATACCTGGCTGAAGCCTGCCAGGTACTGCTCTGGCTGCAGCAAAGCGGAGCCTCCCACGTTCATGCCCACTTTGGCACCAACTCCGCTGAAGTCGTCATGCTTGTCCACGCACTGGGTGGGCCGCCGTTCAGTTTCACCGTCCACGGACCGGAGGAGTTCGACAAGCCGCAGTTCCTGCACCTGGGCGACAAGGTCGACCGTGCAGCGTTCGTAGCGGCTGTCAGTGCCTACGGACGCAGCCAGCTATATCGCTGGGTGGCCCACGCCAACTGGCCGAAGGTCAAGGTGGTGCATTGCGGTCTGGAACGCGCGTTTCATGAGGTGCCCAGCGTGGCGATACCCCAGGCCCCGAGACTGGTTTGCGTGGGCCGCCTGTGCGAGCAGAAAGGCCAGTTACTGCTGCTGGAGGCCGCGTCCCGGCTGGCGGCGCGTTCCATCGCCTTCGAACTGGTGCTGGCCGGTGATGGCGAGATGCGTGGCGAGATAGAGCGGTTGATCGCCCATCATGGCTTGCAGCAACAGGTATGCATCACCGGCTGGATCGGCAGTGAGCAGGTGCGCGAGCACATGCTTGCGGCGCGTGCCTTGGTGCTGCCCAGCTTCGCCGAAGGGTTGCCCGTGGTCTTGATGGAGGCCATGGCGCTGCGTCGTCCTGTGCTGAGCACCTATGTGGCAGGTATCCCCGAACTGGTGCGCCCTGGCGAGAACGGCTGGCTGGTGCCAGCGGGGGACGTCGAACAATTGACCGAAGCCATGGCTGACTGCCTCCGGCAGCCGGTCGAGGCGTTGCAGCGGATGGGCGCAGCCGGCCATGCGCGGGTGTTGGAGCGGCATGATGTGGACACTGAGGCGGCCCGGCTGGCCGAGTATTTCAAGGCAACGGCATGATCACTGTATTGACGTTCTTACTGGGGGGGCTGGCGCTCCTAGTCTCGGTTCCGGTGCTGGTGCTGCTGGGGCAGGTGTTGCTGGCCTACCTTCCCGCTCGTGCGCAACCCGTCGCTGCCCGGGCGCGCCCGCAGGTTGCCGTGCTGGTCCCGGCCCATGACGAGGCCAGCATCATCGCCGCCACGCTCGCGAGCCTGGTGCCGCAACTGCAAGCCGGTGACCGCCTGCTGGTCGTGGCCGACAACTGCAGCGACGACACAGCGCGACGGGCCGAGGAGGGCGGTGCTGAAGTGGTTGTGCGTCAGGATGCCTTGCGCCGGGGTAAAGGCTATGCGCTGGACTTCGGTATGCGTCACCTGGCCGCCGACCCGCCCCAGGTGGTGATCATCGTCGATGCCGATTGCCGTGCTGAGCAAGGGGCGCTCGAACAACTGGCCCTTCGCTGCGCGCAGAGCGGCCGGCCGGTGCAGGCGCTGTACCTCATGAAGGCGCCGGCAGGTGCCGGTCTCAAGGTGCAGGTGGCCGAGTTCGCCTGGCGGGTCAAGAACCTGGTCCGGCCCCGTGGCTGGGCACGGGTGGGCTTGCCCTGCCAGCTCATGGGCTCGGGCATGGCGTTCCCGTGGCAGGACTTGGCCGCCGTGGACCTGGCCAACGGGCATCTGGTCGAAGACGTGAAATTGGGCCTTGACCTCTGCCAGCGGGGCACGCCGCCGTTGTTCTGCCCGCAGGCGCTGGTCACCAGTCAGTTCCCGACCAGTGAGCAAGGCCTTAACAGCCAGCGCACGCGTTGGGAGCACGGGCACCTGGGGCTGATGCTGGCCGATGCGCCCCGTCGCGCCTGGGCTGCCTTCAGCCAGCGCAACGTGGCCTTGGCCGGTTTGACGCTGGACGTGCTGGTGCCTCCGCTGGCCCTGCTGGTCCTGATGTTGCTGGGGCTCAACGCCCTTACCTGGGTGGCCTACGCCGTAGCAGACGTGGCGACACCTGCCTGGATGGCGCTGAGTGCGTTGCTGCTACTGGCGCTTGCCGTGCTGCTGGCCTGGGCACGATTCTGCCGCGACGTGATCCCGTTCTCGGTGCTGCTGTATGCGCCGTTCTACGCCTTGCGCAAGGTGCCGGTTTACGTGGGCTTTCTGATCAAGCGCCAGGTGGAGTGGGTGCGCTCCCGCCGGGAGGACGATTGATGGCCGCAAAGCAGTGGCCAGCACGGTGGCACGCGGTGATCGACCAGCTGCAGGTGGTCGAGGATAGCGAGGCTGCTGAGCGCCTGCTGCACGCCTTGGCTGCCCCTGTAGCCCCGACCGTGCTGGGCTTCGTCAATGCCCATGCCATGAACCTGATCGTTCGCGATGACGCCTATGGCGAGGCGCTGCTGGGCGCCGATGTGCTGCTGCGCGATGGCTCGGGCATGGCGATGCTGTACCGTCAGCTGGGGTTGGCGCCAGGGTTGAACATGAACGGGACGGATTTCATTCCTCGGCTGGTGCACGCCTACGCAGGCCGCCGCGTGGCCTTCTGGGGCACCCGCCAGCCTTATCTGGGGCAGGCTGTTCAGTGCTGCGTTGCCACCTATGGCGTCACGCCGGTTTCGGTGCATGACGGCTTCGCCGACGTGTCGACGTACCTGCACCTGGCGACCGAGCATCGGCCGGATCTGATCCTGCTAGGCATGGGCATGCCCAAGCAGGAGGCCGTGGCGGCTGCGCTCAAAGGCACGGGCCTTGTGTGCACGATCGTTTGCGGCGGCGCCGTGTTGGACTTCATGGGCGGCAAGGTCCATCGCGCACCGGCCTGGGTCAGGCGGCTGGGTGCAGAGTGGCTGTACCGCTTGCTGTGCGAGCCCCGGCGGCTGTTCATGCGCTACGTGGTGGGCAACCCGCTGTTCCTGTTACGCGCCCGGCGGTTCGCCCGGGCAGGGCGAGCGCTGCATCCTGGCGGCTGACGACATGGCGCGGTCGCCCGAAGTTACCGCGCAGCCAAGGACGGGCTGCTACAGTGATATCACCGCTACAGACACCCGCGCGCGCCTGCTGCTGTACCGGTTTCGCCAACGCTGTCCTTCAGTATCAAAGGGCGATTACAGGCCCTGGCCATGTACCCATCGATGAGGTCTGAAATGGTGTTCGAACCCCGAAGCAGCCGGTCTTTGCTTCAGCGCAGAAGCAGCGTCAGCAACGCCGTGCAAGCCGGTCTGGATGGCGTGGCGGTGACCGGCATTGCCTGGTACCTGATCTACGACCAGTTCGGCTACATCACGTCCGACTACGTCATCATGTTGCTGTTGCTGATCGGGGCACTGGCGGTCATCTACGATCACTACGCCATCTATCGCACCAACGTCGGGCTGTCGATCAAGGCGTTCCGGCTGTTCAAGGCATGGTCGGCAACGTTCTGCTTTCTGGTGGTCATGGCCTTTCTGACCAAGCAGAGCGAAACCTATTCACGGCTGTTGGTGGTGGAATTGTTCGTTATCGGCTACATCGCCCAGCTGTTTCTGCATGTTGCCGTGCGTGAACTGCAAAAACGCTTTACCGCCCACGCTCGCCTTGAGAACGCCCTGATCATCGGCGACGGTGACCTGGCTAATTTCCTCTATCAGAAAATCAGCAGCAACCCCTGGTTCGGGGAACGGGTGGTAGGCTGCGTGTTGACCGCAGAAGCCGCGCCGCTCGGCGACGACGTCGAGCACGGCAAGCAGCGCCTGCCGGTGCTGGGGCATATCAGCGATTTGGACGGCATCGTCGCCCAGCATGGCATCCGCACGGTCTACCTGGTGACGCCACTGGGAGGCTCGCAAGTCATCAGCGACGTCTATTTCAAACTGCTCGACAAGTGCATCGCAGTGAACTGGGTGCCCGACATTTTTTCCCTACGCCTGATCAACCATAGCGTGCGCGAAATCGCCGGTATTCCTGTCCTGACCCTGTCTGAAACCCCGTTGACCGGCATGAGCCTGTTCCTGAAGAACCTCGAGGATCGTGTCCTGGCGGCACTGATTCTGCTGTGTGCATCGCCGGTGTTGCTGGCTGTGGCCCTGGCGATCAAGCTCGACAGCCCAGGCCCGGTGTTCTTTCGCCAGGAACGCACGGGCTGGACCGGGGAATCGTTTCGGATCTGGAAATTTCGCAGTATGCATGTTCACCAGCCCGAAGCCGGGCAGATCAAGCAGGCACAGAAAAACGACCCGCGCCTGACCCGGGTCGGCGCCTTCATCCGGCGCACCAGCCTCGATGAGCTGCCGCAGTTGTTCAATGTACTAACGGGCGAGATGTCATTGGTTGGCCCCAGGCCCCATGCATTGCAGCATGACACCTTGTACTCCCAGGACATCGTCGACTATTTCGCGCGCCACAACATCAAGCCAGGCATGACCGGCCTTGCCCAGGTGCGGGGCTTCAGGGGTGAAACTAAGGACATCGAGCAGATGATCCAGCGTGTCGATTCGGACATCGAGTACATCAACAACTGGTCCCTGTGGCTGGATTTCGTGATCCTGGTGCGCACCCTAAACGCCTTCACCGGCAAGCAGGCGTACTAGCGACCCAAGCCAGACAGGCTGGGTGTTTTGCGCTACAGATCTTGCGGTGCGCCAGTCAGGGGATGCAATTCTCGAAACGCCTGCGCTTCTGCCACCAGCCAGTCGTGTACCGCACGTGCGCCGGGCTGGTTCAACCCGCCAGGCGGGTAGTGCACCACGTAGCGCTTGTGGTTGGGGATGGCGACCCCGAATGGCACGATCAGCGCGCCACGCTCCAGTTCGTCGTTGAGCAGGGTACGCCGGGCAATGGCCACGCCAAGGCCCGCAATGGCCGCCTCGATGGTCAGGTGGTTGCGGTTGAAGGTGTGGCCACGCCGTACGGCTTGCGCAGGCGCACCGATGCCTTCCAGGTAGAACTCCCATTCGGCATATTCCGAGCTGCCTCGCCAGGCCGTGATGTCGTGCAGCAACGGGTAGTGCACCAAGTCCGCTGGCCCGTGCAGCGGGGGACGCCCACGCAGCAGGGCTGGGGAGCAGACCGGGAAGATCTGCTCGGCCAGAAGCGGCGTCGACAGCATGCCGGGGTAGCTGCCGTCATTGAGGTCGATCGCCAGGTCAAAATCCCCAGGCGTCAGGGCCTGTGCGCTGTCCTCGGCCACCAGCCGCAGCTCGATGTCTGGGTAGCGTTGCTGGAAACGTGACAGCCGCGGGGTCAGCCACTTGGCCAGGAACGAGGGGATCGAGCGCACCCGTACGGTGCCGCGTATTTCACCTGCATCCAGGCGCACCAGTTCTGCCTCGATGCTGCCATAGGCGTCCGCCACCGTCTGAGCCAGGCGCTGGCCTTCGGCGCTCAGTTCCACGCCACGGGCGCGGCGCAGGAACAGCCGATAACCCAGGCGCTCCTCCAGTTGGCGCATCTGCTGGCTTACGGCCCCGGGGGTGATATGCAGCTCTTCGGCGCAGCGGGTGAACGACAGGTGACGGGCGGCACAGGCGAACACGTGCAGCCAGACGAAGGATTGCCCTGTCAGTTGGCGTCTCATGGTTTAGTCCTGCTAAAGGCTGGCTTAGGAAGTTTCGTTAGTCATTTGTAGCACAGGGGCGCAGTATCTCGCGAAACGGGCCTGTGCGCCTGAGGTTTTCAAGTGTTGGGCGTTTTGGCAGCAGCAACCGCCCGTCAGGTATTAGCATGGCTATCAGTGTTTTCGACCTTTTCAAAATCGGTATCGGCCCATCCAGTTCGCATACGGTCGGCCCCATGCGCGCCGCCGCCACGTTTGCCCAAGCGCTGCGCGAGCAAGGCTTGCTCAACAGCACCCAGCGTGTCGAAGTACGCCTGTATGGTTCGCTGTCGGCCACTGGCGTGGGCCATGCCACTGATCGAGCCTGCCTGCTGGGCCTGATGGGACAATGGCCAGACCGCATCGACCCTGCCAGCATCGATGCGCGCATCGGCCAAGTGTTGCAAGAGCATTGCCTGATGCTCGACGGCAGCCATCCTGTGGCGTTCGACTACGCCCGCGACCTGCTGCTGCTCGATGAAAACCTGCCCTATCACCCCAACGCCATGCGCCTGGAGGCGTTCGACCAGCATGCCAGCCTGCTGCACCAGACCTACTATTCGGTAGGCGGCGGGTTCATTGTCGAGGAGGCCGAGCTGACCGCGCCGGTGGGTCTGTCGCCAACCGTCACGCTGCCTTACGAGTTCGACAGCGCAGCCGAGCTGCTGGCGCTGTGTAGCCAGCATGGCCTGAGCGTTGCGCAGTTGATGATGGCTAACGAATGCGCGTGGCGGCCCCAGGCGCAGGTGCGCGACGGGCTGTTGCGCATCTGGGCGGCCATGCGCGAGTGCGTCGACAATGGGCTGCGCAACGAGGGCGTATTGCCGGGCGGCTTGCAGGTCAAGCGCCGGGCGGCCAAGCTGCACCGCAGCTTGCAGGAGCTGGGCAAGCCCAACGTCATCGGCTCTACCTTGAGCGCCATGGAGTGGGTCAACCTGTTCGCCTTGGCCGTCAATGAAGAGAATGCCGCCGGTGGGCGCATGGTCACCGCACCCACCAATGGCGCGGCCGGCATCATCCCGGCCGTGTTGCACTACTTCATGAAATTCAACCCCGGCGCCTGCGATGACGACGTGGTGGATTTCCTCCTGGCGGCTGCGGCCGTGGGCATCTTGTGCAAGAAGAATGCGTCAATTTCCGGTGCCGAGGTGGGCTGCCAGGGCGAGGTGGGCTCAGCGTGCTCGATGGCAGCCGCAGGCCTGGCGCAGCTGCTGGGCGCTACGCCCCCGCAGCTGGAAAATGCCGCTGAAATTGCGTTGGAGCACAACCTGGGCCTGACCTGTGACCCGGTCGGCGGCCTCGTTCAGGTGCCCTGCATCGAGCGCAATGCCATCGCCGCGGTCAAGGCGATCAACGCTGTGCAGATGGCGCTGCGCGGTGACGGGGAACACTTCATTTCCCTGGACCGCGTCATCCGCACCATGCGCGACACCGGTGCGGACATGCACGCCAACTACAAGGAAACTTCTCGCGGCGGCCTGGCCGTTGCGTTCGTGGAGTGTTGAGCACCCTGCGCTTCAGCGCAGGGCAGTCGAACCCGGGCTGCTGTGCATGGCCTGTTTGAACAGGCCCTTGAGTTGTTCGTTGCCCGCGTCAATCAAGTGGTTGTCATCGAAATACAGCGGCCTGCCGTCCTTTGAACCCATGCACTTGCCGTCCGGGCAGAGGTAGGGCACCGGGTCAACGATACCTGCGTGGCAGCGTTCGGCCGCCGTCTCGATGGCTTCCAGGGCCAGGCGGTTGCGCGCCTGGTAATCGCTCACAGGCGTGACGATGTCGCTGTTCATGCCTAGAAGCCGGTGCTGCAGGGTCAGGCCCTTGTAGACACTGAACGGCATTTCCGGCACCGGCTTGACGATGTACACCGGGCGATTTTGTGCCAGCATGCACACCGTTTGGGTGTAGGTCTGGATGAACTGCTGCTCGAATTGCGGGCCGCTTTGGTGCTTGTCGCCGTTGAAGTAGACGCTATAGCCACTGTGCCGGCGCTGGTCGGTATACAGCGCTGCGCGGCTGAACAGGAACAAGGGTACGCCAGGGTAGTCCGTGGCCAGTTGGGCGAACTTGTCGGCGTTGAAGGCTTTGCAGTGCTGCTCGACGTCCTTGTCGCCCATTTCGAAGTCGATCAGGGTAGGGCAGCCGGCCCGTGCCCAGCCCATCGCCGCGCCGGGGTTTTCCAGCATCAAGGCCGCGGCGGTGGATTGGGCATGGCTGTCGCCCAGCAGAAGGGCCGAGATATCGCCGGTGCCCAATACGCACTGTGCGGCCCCGTACGGGTTGGTGTCGCAGTGCTGTGCGTACAGCTTGCTGTCGTACTCCGGCTTGCCGTCATCGTGGGCCCAGCGCAGTTGCGGGTTGTGCTTGATTGCCGAGGCCACGGCCCCTGCCGCCGCCACCCACACCAGGCCCATGCCTGCGTAACGGGCAAGGCCCAGTACCGGGCGCTTGAGGGCGCGTGTCCTGCTTTCGATCAACCCATAGGACGCCGCGCCCAGCGCAACCGACAACAGCACCGCACAGGTCACCGCGCGCCAGTCTTGCAGCAGCCCGCAGGTATAGAGCAACACCACCAATGGCCAATGCCAGAGGTAGATCGAATAAGACGTCTTGCCCAGAAATGCCAGTGCCCGGTTGCGTGCGAACAGGCTGTTGGCATTGGCGTGGATCACCAGCAGGGTGCCGATCACCGGTATCAGGGCCAGGTAACCCGGCCAGGTAGCGTCGTGGGGCAGCAGTGCCAGGGCGCCTGCAATCAGTGCAAGGCCCAGGGCTTCGCACAGTGCCGCCGCCCTGGGCGAAAGCGCGAGCGGATACAGGAACACCAGAGCACCGGCGAGCATTTCCCAGGCTCGGGTAGGCAGCAGGAAGAACGATGCGACCGGATGGCCTGGGCTGTAGAGCGCCGAGAACACCAGCGAGGCGGCACCAAGCGCCAACACAAGCCGCTTGAAGGTAGGCGGTGCGCACACGTTGTGCAGGCCCATCACGATCACGGGATAGATCAAGTAGAACTGCCACTCCACCGACAGCGACCAGGTGTGCAGCAGCCAGTTTTCCTGAAGCGGTGCATCGAAATAACTGCCGTCACGGGCGAAATAATGGTTGGACGTGAACAGCAGGCTTTCCTTGCTGGTGCGCAGCAACTCCCGGTAGTCGTCCGTTGCCAGAAAGAAATACCCGAACACGGCCAGGGCGATGCACAACCCCAGCAGGGCCGGAATGATTCGCCTGGCCCTGGCCGCGTAGAAACCGATTAGCGAGAACTGCTGCTTGTCCAGGCCGCTCACGATGATCCGGGTCATCAGGTAGCCCGAAATCACGAAGAACACATCCACGCCGAGAAACCCGGCCGAGAACCCCGGGATCTTGAAGTGGTACAGCACGACCGATATGACGGCCAACGCCCGCAGGGCGTTGATGTTCTTGTGAAACAGCATGGGAGGGGTCCTGATCTGGCCTGGGCCGGGTGGCCCGCTTCCTTTTGGCATGGTCGGCGCGACCATGCATTTCGAGGGGCGCAGACTACCACATGGCCCATGGCCTGTACCTGAACGTCTTCACCCCAGGGCCTCGCGCAGCCGGTACCACAACATGCCAAGGGCCAGCAGGGGCGAGCGCAGCGCTCTGCCGCCGGGGAACGTGAGGTGGGGCACGGCGCTGAACACATCCAGCCCCTTGCTTTGCCCCAGCGCGATGCTCTGGGCAAGCAGCCTGGCCGTCCAGTGTGTGACGTTCAGCCCATGGCCCGAATAACCCTGGGCATAGTAGACGTTGGGATGATCACGCAGTCGCCCGACCTGTGGGAAGCGGTTGGCCGTGATGCCGATCAGGCCGCCCCATTGATAGTCGATGCGCACTTCGCCCAACTGCGGGAACACCCGGTGCACCTTGGGCCGCATGTACGCGGCGATATCGCGGGGATCGCGCCCGGAGTAGTGGCAGGCACCGCCGAACAGCAAGCGCCGGTCGGCGGTCAGGCGATAGTAGTCCAGCCCCACCTTCTGATCACACAAGGCCATGTCTTGGGGAATGAGTGACATTGCGACCGTTTCCTCCAGTGGCTCGGTCACGACCACGTAGCTACCCGCTGGCAGCACCTTGCCGCTGAGCCTGGGCTCCAGGCCCTCAAGGTGGGCATTGCAACCCAGTACCAGGCTGGCAGCGCGTACCTTGCCGTGCGCGGTGTGCACCGTTACGGTGGAGCCATGGTCGATGCGCATGACCGGGCTCTGTTCAAAGATCTGCACCCCCAGGGACTGCGCCGCTCGGGCTTCGCCCTGCACCAGATCCAATGGGTGCAGGTGCCCTGAGCCCATGTCCACCATGCCGCCTGCATAACGGTCGCTGCCAACCACTTCGCGCAGGCGCTCTGCCGGCACCCGGTAGGTGTGAGGCTGGTAGCCCAAGGCCGCCAGCTCCTGCTGCTCGGCGGCAAAGGCAGCGAACTGGGCGGGGGTATTGGCCAGCTCGCAGAAGCCCCAGCGCAGGTCGCATGCTATGCCGTGGCGGGCGATGCGCTCAGCCACCAAGGTCACCGAGTCGATGCCTGCCTGCTTCAGATACCTCACGCCGTCCTCGCCCACGTACCGAGCGAAGCCGTTGACATCATGGCCGATGCCACGGATCAGCTGGCCGCCATTGCGCCCGCTGGCACCCCAACCCACGCGCCGGCCTTCGAGCAGCACCACCGACAGGCTGCGCTCGGCGAGTTCCAATGCGGTGTTGACCCCTGTCAGGCCGCCGCCGACGACGCACACATCGGCATCGACTTCGCCGTCGAGGTACGGATAGCGGGTTGTATCACGGGCAGTGGCCGCATAGTAGGACGCGGCATGTTCGGCAGATAAAGGCATGGGTAAGGCTCACTCAGCGATTGGACTTGATCTTGGTCCAGGCGCGCGTCATCAGGCGCATGATCTTCGGGCTTTGTGTCGTGGAGATGTACAACTTGTCCAGCACCTGCTGGGGTGGGTAGACCTCGGGGTTGTTCACCAACGCCGGGTCCATGAATGCCTTGGCATCGGGGTTGGCATTGGCATAACCGACCGTCGCACTGACCTTGGCGATCACCTGTGGGTCGAGCAGGTAGTTGATGAAGGCCAGGGCCTGCTCGGGGTTGTTGGCATCCTTGGGGATGGCCAGCAGGTCGAACCACAGGTTGCTGCCCTCCTTGGGAATGCTGTAGGCGATCTTCACACCATTGTTGGCCTCTGCCGCGCGGTTGGCAGCCTGGAACACATCGCCCGAATAGCCAAAGGCGATGCAGATGTTGCCGTTGGCCAGGTCCGAGACGTACTTGGAGGAATGGAAGTAGGTGATATAGGGCCGCAGGGCCAGCAGGCGCGCCTCGGCCTTGGGATAGTCCGCTGCGTTCTCGCTACGCGGGTCCATGCCCAGGTAGTTGAGCATGGCCGGGAACAGCTCATCGGGCGAGTCCATGAAGGCCACGCCGCACTGCTTGAGTTTCTTGAGGTTTTCGGGCTCGAACAGCACCGCCCAGGAGTCCACCCGATCGATGCCCAAGGCTGCCTTGACCTTGTCCACGTTGTAGCCGATGCCGTTGGTCCCCCATAGGTAGGGCACTGCATAGCGGTTACCGGGATCGTTCTGCTCCAGCAGCTTGAGCAGCTTGGGGTCCAGGTGCTGCCAGTTGGTCAGCTTGCTGCGATCGAGCGGCAGGAAGGCGCCGGCCTGAGCCTGGCGTGCCAGGAAGTGGTTGGACGGCACCACCACGTCATAGCCGGTGCGACCTGCCAGCAGCTTGCCTTCGAGGGTCTCATTGGAGTCGAACACGTCGTACACCACCTTGATACCGGTGCTGGCCTGAAAGTCCGCCAGCGTCGTGTCACCGATATAGTCGGTCCAGTTGTACACGCTGACCGTCGGCGCTGCCTGGCTGGTGGCCGCGAACAATAGGGTGAATGCAGAAGGGATCAGGGCTTTCAGGTAATGCATGACGACACCTCGTTGGCATTGTTGTGGGTGTACGGTGCTAAGGGGCCGCGTTGCGGCCCCTGCAGGATCAGACGCTCAGCATCAGGAACTCGCGCTCCCATGAGCTGATGACGCGTTTGTAGTTCTCATGCTCGGCCCGCTTGACCGCCACGTAGCCCTGCACGAATGACTTGCCCAGGTACTGTTGCACGGTCTGGCAGTCTTCCATGTGCTGCAGCGCATCCTCGATGGTGATCGGCAAGCGCAGGTTGCGCCGTTCGTAAGCCCGGCCCTGGACCGGCGCGCTGGGGTCGATCTGCTCGACCATGCCCAGATAGCCGCACAGCAGGCTGGCGGCGATGGCCAGGTAAGGGTTGGCATCTGCGCCCGGCAAGCGGTTTTCCACGCGCATCGACTCGGGCGTGGACGTGGGAACGCGCAGGCCCGCGGTGCGGTTCTCTTCGCCCCACTCGACGTTGACCGGGGCGGAGGTGTCCGGCAAGAACCGGCGGAACGAGTTGACGTTGGGGGCGAACATCGGCAGCAACTTGGGTATGTACCGTTGCAGACCGCCGATGTGGTGCAGGAACAACTGGCTCATGGTCCCGTCATCGTTGGCGAACACCGGCTTGCCGGTGGCCACGTCGAGCACGCTTTGGTGCAGGTGCATGGCACTGCCGGGTTCATCGGTGATGGGCTTGGCCATGAACGTGGCCGCCACGTTGTGCTTGAGGGCCGCTTCGCGCATGGTGCGCTTGAACACCGTGATCTGGTCGGCCAGGTCAAGCGCGTCACCGTGGCGGAAATTGATCTCCATCTGCGCCGGGCCGTCTTCATGGATCAGGGTGTCCAGGTCCAGCCCCTGCAGTTCGCACCAGTCGTAGACGTCCTCGAACAAGGGGTCGAACTCGTTGGCCGCGTCAATGGAGAACGACTGGCGCCCACTCTCGGCACGCCCGGAGCGGCCCAGCGGCACCTGCAATGGCAGGTCCGGGTCTTCGCAGCGCTGGGTGAGGTAGAACTCCATCTCAGGGGCTACGATGGGTTGCCAGCCTTTATCGGCATACAGTTGCAGCACTTTCTTGAGAACGTTTCTAGGTGACAGCTCGATCGGGTTGCCCTGTTTGTCGAAAGTGTCATGGATCACGATGGCGGTCGGCTCGATGGCCCAGGGAATTTGGTACACCGCACTGGGGTCAGGCCGGCAGATCATGTCGATGTCGGCCGCATCGAGCAGGCTGTAATAGATGTCATCGTCGACATAGTCGCCGGTGACGGTCTGCAACAGTACGCTCTCGGGCAGGCGCATGCCCCGTTCGTGCAGGAACTTGGCGGTAGGGGCGATCTTGCCGCGGGCGATGCCGGTCAAGTCGCTGATGACGCATTCGACCTCGGTGATGCGGTGCTCTTTCAGCCAGGCGGACAGCTGATCGAAGGGGGCGTTCATACGGACCTCTTGAGGTTATCGGTGAGTGCGCGGCATCACAGGTGAACAGGCATTGGCTTCCCAGTCGACGCGCTGGCGACTATCTTGGTCGCAGTCCCGGCTACGATCTATCCACTTTCTACGCTGTCGAATGCACCATAAGAGTGCACAAAGGATGTCGCGTGAATACCGCAGATGCCTTGCAGGTCCAGGCTTACCACACTCACGATGTTACCGAGCAGATCCGCGTCACACCTGGGTGGCAGCAGCACTACCGGCAAATGTCGCCGGGTCATTTCAGCGGCGAGCTGCGCTGTCTGGGACTGGACGGGCTGCAGGTGTACGAAGAGCGGCTCAACACCCGGGTGGAACAATTCTTTCGACCGCCTTCGGGCTCGCTGACCTTCTGCTTCGACCGAAGCGAGAACAACCTGTACCTGCTCAATGAGCATACCCGCAACATCTGGATCACCCCCGAGCACTACCAGGAAGTGGCCGTGGTGTTCGAGCAGGCCTTCCTGCTCAGCCATGGGCTTAACCTCGAACGCCTTGATGGCCTGTTCATGGTGCCGCTGGGCAGCGGGCAAACGGCGCTGTTCAGCAGTTGGCTCAGCGCCACGCTCACCCACCTGGGGCAGTCACAGGGCTGTGTGCAGGGGCAAGCCCTGGCCGAGCAACTGCTGCAGGATTGCCTGTTCATTCTGGATAACGCCTGCCAGCGCCTGCAGGGCGTGGCATTGGGGCAGCGGGGGGAGGCAAGGGCCATCATGCGCCGTGTCAGTGACTGGGCCGCCGATTGCCCCGAGCAGACCCTGAACCTAGTCGAGCTGGCCAGCGTTGCAGGCGTTTCGCTGCGCCAATTGCAACAGGCATTCAAGGCCTTCACAGGGATGACCCCTGCGCACTGGATGCGGCTAAGACGCCTGAACGGCGCCCGGCGGGATCTGCTCAATGGGGCCAGCGGCACGGTGGCCGAAGTAGCGATGCGGTGGTCATTCTGGCATTTAGGAAGGTTTTCAAACAGTTACAGGCATTTGTTCAAGGAACTTCCCAGCGACACGCTGCGGCGCGCCAAGAGTTGAGCAGCCCCCGCATTACGGCAGGACGGTCCTCGGGTGTTTGGTGCCTGCATCAGGGCGATAAAGTTGCTATCGTGCCGCCCTTATAAACACCTGAGGTGCCGATGTTCTACCTGCCTTTGCCCAGTGACCAGGCCGACAACCTCGCCGCCGGCACCTGTGCCGATCCACTTGTCTCTGCCAGTGTGCTGCAAGCGGCTGCCGTGCTGTTTGTCCAGCGTCTGGCCAGTCAACGGACGCCGCTCACGGCCGACGCCCAGGAGCGGCGCTTCGCCGAGGTGCTGCGCATTGCCCAGCAGGTCGAGCAGGCAGCGCCCGGGCGTTTTCAGGCGCAGGTGCAGCAGCAATTCGACCGCGAAGTGTTCGCCATGGGCCTGGGCATGCTGGGCGAAAATGGTGTTGCGCTGTTGTCGCCTGAGGTTGCTCATGCGCCGGACGAGTTGCTGGACGATCAGGGGCAGTGGAACTACCAGTTCGCCGATCTGTACCGGCAGCGCGTCACGCCCCTGCATGCCGTACACCTGCCGTCGCTGGCCAGCGATCTTAGGCTCAGTGATCAGCAAAACCGTCTGTTGCGTGAGTTTCTCAGCGGGGTGGACGAATCGGTGGCTGTGCAGGGGTTTGCAGGCACCGGCAAGACCTTTCTGATTCATCAGTTCGCCAGGTTGCTCGATCCGCAGCGCACCTTGCTGCTGGCCCTGACCGAGGGGCAGCTGCGGGCGCTGCAGGCGCGGGTAAAGGATGCAAAGGCCTACACGGCCATGACATTCGGGCAACTGGCCGATGAGCTCTTGAACCGTGATCTGACCCGCACCGGCTGGCGATTGCGTGACCCGTACCGCACCCGGCAGTCCTGGCGACCGCAGGAGGCGCAGATCGTGCGCTGGCTCGGCTTGCCCGACGTCGGGCCGCTGGCCGCCGTCGACGTGGTGGGCGTTTGCGTACGCGCGGTGCGCGCCTTTTGCCACAGTGGCGACGCGCAGATTGACTTGCACCATTTGCCGTCGTCCGTACCGGGTATCACGCCGCTGGACCAGCACGTGCTGCTCGAAACGGCGCGCCGTTACTGGCAGGCGCTGATCCGCCCCCCGGCCAGCGATATTCAGTTGCCGCTGCGCGATTATCACCGGGTCAAATTGCTTGCCCTGACCGGCTACCTGATCGATGCGCGATATACCCACGTCATCGTGGACGAAGCCCACGAATTGTCAGCGCCCATGCTCGAGGTGCTCGACCGTAGCCCACAATCGGTGATTGCGCTGGGTGACGAGTTGCAGAACCTCAATGGCCTTAGCGCCCATCATGGTGGGTTCATTCGTCAACGCTACATCGACCATTCATTGCGGGTCGGGCCGGCCATGGACAATGTGCTCAACCCGTTGATTCAAGCGCATCCGGCTGCCATCCAGGCCGCGTTCAGCGGCAGTGCCGAGCATTACACACGCGTCAGTTTCTTCGACAGCGTGACCGTGCCCCAGCAGCCCACGGCCTTGATCGTCGAGGACGAATGGGGCCTGTTCGGTTGGTTCCAGCGCCTGACGCATCTTGGCGTTGCGTTCGTGATGCTGCACGGGGCACGCAAGGACTTCGAGCTGTTTGTCGAAGACTGCATCGAACTGTACCGCCACGGTACTCGGCCGCGGCACCCGATGCTGTTCCGGTACGCCAGCTGGCAGGCGCTGGCCGAGCACAAAGGGGACGACAAGGCGTTCATCGCGGTGGCTTCGATGCTGGGCAAGGGATATACCTCGCAGCATTTTGCCAAGGCCAAGAGCCGCTACCGCTGGGACAAAGCGCCCAAGCTGTTCCTGGGGCGGGTCAGGGATGTGAGGAACATGGAGTTCGCGCGGGTGATGGTGTCGCCAGAGCTGATGGTGCCGCAACAGGTGACAGGCAACCGCAACGAGCGCGCCCGGCTGCTGGCGGGGTTGTATACGGCGTGTTCCAGGGCTCGGCACGAGCTGATCGTGCCAGGTGGGATGCTCGATTGGGTGAAGGATCAGGGGCGGGGGTGATGGTGGGTGAGGGTAAGTGGGTTGTCGGGCGCTGGGCCCGATCTGCATAGTAGGCTCAGAGCCAGTGCTGTCGATCTCCCACGGGGACCGCATAACCGTGATACTCGCGTAAAGCCTGTGTGACAATTGCACCTCATCTGCGAGTTGCCGGGTCGCCGGGCCGGTCGCGGCAGGCCCCCGGATTCAGCTCGCACTCTAGATCGCCGGGGCCGCGCAGCGGCCCCCGACGGTGTAAAACGCGAAGCTAAACCCCCATCACCGTCACAACACGGCACCCAAGCCAGACAGCGCCTCAGTTGCGATCCAACCACACCGTCTGCACATTGGTGAACTCACGCACGCCAAAATGCGACAGTTCACGCCCGAACCCGCTTTTCTTCACCCCGCCGAAGGCGACACGGGGGTCGGAGGCGCAGTAGCCATTGATGAACACTGCACCTGTCTCCAGCGCCGACGTCATGCGCTCGGCCAAGGCATAGTCGGCGGTGTAGATGGTCGAGGCCAGGCCAAACTCGCTGTCGTTGGCCAACGCCACGGCATGGTCGGCATCCCGCGCGGTGGTGATCGCCGCAACCGGGCCGAACAGTTCCTGCCTGAAGGCTGTCATCTGCGGCGTCACATCCCCCAGCACGGTCGGTGCGTAAACGTTGGCCACACCCTCGACCTTGTGACCGCCGAGCAACAACGTAGCGCCCTCGGCAAGGCTGGCCTGCACCTGGCCATCGAGCTCGTCGCGCAAATCGTAGCGGGCCATGGGGCCGATATAGGTCGCCTCTTCAAGCGGGTTGCCCACCTGCAATGCCTGCGTTGCCTCAACGAACTTGCGTGTGAAGGCCTCGGCGATGCTCTGCTCGACGATAAAGCGCTTGGCGGCCGCGCACACCTGCCCGGTGTTCTGGTACCGCCCGATCACTGCTGCCTGCACGGCTGCATCCAGATCGGCATCGGCCAGTACGATAAATGGGTCCGAGCCGCCCAGTTCCAATACGCACTTCTTCAGCGCAGCACCGGCCTGGGCGCCGATCGCCATGCCGGCGCGCACGCTGCCGGTCAAGGTCACCGCGGCAATGCGCGGGTCGTTGATGGCGCGAGTCACACCTTCCGGTGTCACGTTGAGCACCTCGAACACACCCTGCGGGACGCCCGCATCCTTGAACAGCTTGTCCAGCAGGTAGGCGCTGCCCATCACATTGGGGGCATGCTTGAGCACGTAGGTGTTACCCGCCAGAATCGCCGGTACCGCGCCGCGCAGCACCTGCCAGACGGGGAAGTTCCAAGGCATCACGGCCAGGATCGGGCCCAACGGGCGGTATTCGATGCGGGCTTTTTCGACCTGGGTCGTTTCAGGCGCGAGCATCGCGGGGCCGTGCTCGGCGTACCAGCGGCATAGCCCCACGCACTTGCTGACTTCACCCCGGGCCTGGGTGATGGGTTTGCCGATTTCGCGGCTGATCATCTGGGCAAACGTCTCTGCCTGAGTCTCCAGGGCAGTGGCCAGCGCCAGGAGGTGTTCGCTGCGCTGATCGGCCGACAGCCGGCTCCACTGGCCGTAGCCATGCTTGGCCCGCGTTAGCGCAGCTTCGAGCGCGGCATCGGTGTCGAACGGGTAGGCGCCGATCTGTTCGCCGGTGTACGGGTCAAGGGAGATGGCGTGGGTCTGGCTGCTGATCGCATTCATGGCGGGACACTCTCGCTGTAGGTATGCAGTGGGCTCAGACTAGTGGGCTAGGGCTTTAATGAAAACTGAATAATAATGAGCCACTCATTCACGTTTGGAGAAAGCCGTGGACCTGATACAACTTGAGATGTTCAAGGCAGTCGCCGAGCAAGGCAGCATCAGTGCAGCGGCGCAGCATATCCACCGGGTGCCCTCCAACCTGACCACGCGCATCAAGCAATTGGAAGAGGACTTGGGCGTAGACCTGTTCATCCGCGAAAAAAGCCGCTTGCGCTTGTCCCCGGCCGGCTGGAATTTTCTGGAGTACACCCGGCGCATCCTCGACTTGGTCCAGGAGGCGCGCAGCACGGTGGCAGGGGAGGATCCGCAGGGCACGTTCGCACTGGGCTCCCTGGAAAGCACCGCGGCGGTGCGGATCCCGGCCGTGCTGGCAGCCTACAACCAGCGCTATCCCAAGGTGGACCTGGATCTGTCCACGGGACCGTCCGGCACCATGCTCGAGGGTGTTCTGTCGGGTCGGCTGGTGGCCGCGTTCATCGACGGGCCGGTGTTGCACCCGACCTTGGAGGGCATGCCGGTCTTTGAAGAAGAGATGGTGATCATCGCGCCCCTCAACCACGCGCCCGTGACCCGGGCGCAAGACGTGAACGGCGAAAACATCTACGCCTTTCGCGCCAACTGCTCGTACCGGCACCATTTCGAGAACTGGTTCGTCAACGATCAGGCCGTCCCACGCAAGATCCACGAAATGGAGTCCTACCATGGCATGTTGGCGTGCGTCAGCGCCGGTGCAGGCTTGGCCATGATGCCGCGCACGATGCTGGAGAACATGCCAGGGTGCAGCACGGTCAGTGCCTGGCCGATGTCTGAAGACTTCCGTTACCTCAAGACCTGGCTGGTCTGGCGCCGTGGAACGGTCTCGCGCAGCTTGTCAACGTTCGTGAATCTACTTGAAGAAAGTATCTCATCTACCTGATTCAAAATGATTTTGAACGATTCTTACAGCGACCAGTCTAGGCATCCGTTGCCGGCTCGATGCGTTGGACCACTATGCCAGGGCCTTGGATATGGAAAGCGGTCTAGCGCGCCTATCCAGCCCAATCCAAGTAGTAAACGGCTAAGGAACACGAGAAGTGATAGCAATCTACTTCCAAGTTCCTATACAACTGACCATAATCCGGCAATTATTACATCGTGTGACCGAAACATGAGATTCGGTTACCAAAAATTTCGAGAGGTCAAAGCCCCAGGCCGTCCAGTCGATGCTCAGCAGGCTGATGCAACCGACTGACCCAGGGTCCAGACTTCCAGTTGTCGCACTTACCATCAGGAGATGTCATAGATGAAATCCCGTATCGCTGCTTCGTTGGCTGCCGCCGTGCTGGCCTTCGCCGGGGCGAACCTGGCCCAGGCTGCTCAGGTTTCCGGCGCTGTCGGTGTTACCAGCCAAGGCGACATGACCTACCGTGCAGGCTTGTCCTTCGACTGGGACAAGCAGTGGTTCGAAACCAGTGTTGGTCACCTGACCGGCTACTGGGACGCGGGCTACACCTATTGGGAAGGCGGTGACGCCAGCGGTGCCCACTCGCTGTCCTTCAGCCCGGTGTTCACCTATGAGTTCAGCGGCTTCACCTACACCCCCTACATCGAAGCGGGTATCGGTATCGCGGCATTTTCCAAGACCCGTGTCGGCGACCAGCGCCTGGGCTCGTCCTTCAACTTCGAAGACCGTATTGGCCTGGGCTTGAAGTTGCCGTCTGAGCAGAAGGTCGGCATCCGCGCCATCCATTACTCCAACGCCGGCATCCGCCAGCCTAACGATGGCATCGAGTCGTACTCGCTGTTCTACAGCAAAGGCTTCTGATGAACAGCCCGGCTCGGCGGCTGCGTTGCCGCCGAGCCGGTCGAGTGCCTGTCAGAAGGTGTAGGCCACCCCGGCCTGCACCGTACGCGGCGCGCCGGGATAGGCGTAGGTGTTGAACGAGCCTTCGTCATAGCCCTTGTTGAACAGGTTCTTCACGTCCAGGTTCAGGCGTACGTGCTCGTTCACCTTGTAGAAGCTCAGCAGGTCCACCACGCTGTAGCGCTCCATGGTGTAGGTGGTGGTTGCGGTCTGGCCGGCGCGGTCATCCACATACTTCACCCCAACGCCCAACCCGAGCCCCTTGGCCAAACCGTCCTGAAACTCGTAGGTGTTCAGCAGGCTGAAGGTATTGCGCGGGATATTGGCAAGGCGCGTACCGCTGGGCAGGCTGGTGTCCTTGGTGACTTCGGCGTCGACATAGGAATAGCCACCGATGACGCGCCATTCGGGGGTCAGGTTGCCTGCCACATTGATATCCAGCCCGCGGCTGCGCACTTGGCCTGCGGCCACCTTGAAGGTGTTGGTAGGGTCGCCTGGATCGTTGGCCAGGACATTTTCCTTGATGATGTGATAGACCGCGGCATCCGCGCTCAGCTGGCCATCGAGCGACGCCCACTTCAACCCCAGCTCATAAGACTTGCCCTTTTCCGGATCGAAGCCGCCACCGCTGGCGGGCGTGCCGGTGTTGGGCTTGAACGAGCGCGCGGTATTGGCGTACACCGCCAGGGTATCGGTCAGGTCGTAGATCAGCCCAACGCGCGGCGTGACGCCATTTTCCCCTTTGCTGAAGTCGCGGTTGGTGGGCATCTTGTCGTCGTAGTCATGCTCGAAGCGCTCCAGGCGTACCCCGGCCAGCGCCTTGAGACGTTCGGTCAGGGCCACTTGGTCCTGAATGAAGAACGCCCAGGTTTGCAGGTTCTCCTTGTCCCAGGTGGTGGTGCGCGTCAGGGCAGGGCGAGGCTGGCCCAGTACCGGGTGATAGATATCGATGGGGTAGGTACCATCGCGCGCCGAGGAGCGCTGGATGATGGAGTTGTAATCGTAGTTCTCGTATTCGACGCCGGTCAGCAAGGTGTGGCTGAACGCGCCTGTGTCGAAGTGCCCCGTCAGGTTCAGTTGCCAGTCCCGGTCGGTCCACTGCAGCTTGCGCCAGTTGAAGTTACGCTCCAGGGTGCGGCCATCCACCGGGGCCTTGTTGGCCTCCACGGCGTTGCCGTGCAGGCTGCCATCGAGGAACTGGAAACCGCCAGCCAGCGTCCAGTCCTGGTTGAGCAGATGCTCGAAGCGTACCTGGGCCATGTTGTTGTCGTTGTGCAGCAGGTTGTCACTGCCCTTTTCCCAGATGTAGGTGTCCCGCGAGGCACTGCGCGGTTGGCTAGCGTAGCGGGTCAGGCCA
Organism: Pseudomonas sp. DE0157; assembly: GCF_007678615.1. Taxonomy (NCBI): domain Bacteria; kingdom Pseudomonadati; phylum Pseudomonadota; class Gammaproteobacteria; order Pseudomonadales; family Pseudomonadaceae; genus Pseudomonas; species Pseudomonas sp. DE0157. The sequence goes on along the minus strand of NZ_VEJN01000003.1, from coordinate 160,516 downwards.
CGGTCGAGGGGGTGGTTGTTGCGCATGAAGTCGCCTTCGAACACCACCTTGGTGCTGTCGTTGACCTGCCAGCTGAGTACTGGCGCTACGTCATAGCGCTCGCCCTGCACATCGTCACGGAAGCTGTCGCCGCCTTCGCCCAGCACATTGAGCCGGTAGGCCACGGAGCCATCCTCGTTCAGCGGCCCGGTGGCATCGAGGGTAGCGCGGTGCATGCCTTGGTCGTCGAACTGACTGCCCAGGGTCACTTTAGGGTCTGGTAGGGGTTGCTTGCTGACCACGTTGAAGGTGCCCCCCGGATCGCCACGGCCATACAGGCTGCTCGCCGGGCCGCGGATGACTTCCAGGCGCTCGACCGTGTTGGCGTCGGGCGCGTTGGGGTAGCCCCGGTTGATCGGGAACCCGTTGCGGTAGAACTCGCCAGTGGTAAAGCCGCGCACCGTGAAGGTGGTAAGGCCCTGGCCGCCGAAGTTGTTGGCACGGCCTACGCCGCCGGCATAATCGAGCCCGTCCTGCAGGCGCGTGGCGCCAGTATCCTGCAGGACATCCTTGGGCACCACGCTGACCGACTGAGGCGTCTCGTGCAGTGCGGTGTCAGTGCGCGTGGCGCTGGCCGAGCGACTGGCCTTGTACCCCTCGACCGGGCCATCGGCCCGCTCGGCGTCGGCACTGCCGGTAATGCTCAAGGCTTGAAGTTCGATTTGCGCGGTGTCGGGCGGGGAGGCCGGGTCGGCAAACGCCAGGGGAGAAACGGCGTGAAGTACACAAAGCGAGACGAACGTGCGACGCATCGACAGTACGATCCTAAGTAGGGCGCTGATGTTGGAGGTTTAACCGCGCCGCGAAAAATACTACGAATCATTATCAAATGCATCTGTTTCGGTTTACACCTGTGCTCTGTATGCGCAGGCGGTAATGAGCAGGTCGCTAGCCAGCTGTCATCCATTTGGTCAGGCCATTACGGCCGCTTACGCCTAGCTTGGCAGCGGCGCGTTTTAGATAGGTCTCAACAGAACTGTTCTTTACATTCAACCGCTGGGCCAGCTCAGGGACAGTGCAGCCGCCCAGCAAGCCCACGCAAACCTCCTGTTCGCGCACCGAGAGCTTGACCGACGCCTGAAGCAGGCGCCTGCCGAAGGCTTGCTGCAGTCTGCCGACCTCCGCGTCATCCAACGCCTGGCCGATCACTTCGGCGCCGTCATGACCGAGCAATTGGCCGTGATGTTCCACGAGCGGCAGCAAGGTGCTCGAGAGGCTTTTGAGCTGCGACAGCTCTGCCAGCGAAAAGCGTCGCTCGCTGGGCAACCGGTAGGCACTGATCACCCAGCGCTTGCTGCCGCTGCATGACACCAGGTGGCATTGATGGGCCCGCCGCAGGTTACGCGGATTGCTACCGTCGGGCGCCTTGAACTCGATGAGCAACGGGTCGTGCATCCGCTCGATCGACTGCAGCAGGGGCTGAGGCGCGCGTGAACCCACCTGCCTGGCATGCACACCGGCGCGGCCGAGCACTTCGACGCGGCTGTCCGTCAGCTGCGGTGCATCGAGGGTCCATTCACTGATCTCCAACCCGTCGATGCTGACTTGATCCTGTACCAGGCGAAGCATCTGTTCGGCGAAACAGGCGCCTCCGGTCAGCGCGATCAATTCACCCAGTTGCAGGTAGAGGTGAGGGTCCGGGCGGTAGTCGGAGCGAGCGTTCAACATCATGTCGATGGGTTCCTGAGGCCTGCTGGAGTTGCGTCTGCCCGTGCAACCACATTGCAGCCGGACAGGGTGTATGGGCGTATTCAAGCCCGCTGGCTGGAAAGCGTCTGTAGTGGGATTCAGGGACAGAAAATGCCAGCAAAAGGTGGTAGGCGCAGGTCAACTCAAGCGCGGGGGAACGCTAGGAAACGGGCCATATGCCAGCAAATTGGCGTCAGAACGGTGGCTCATGGGACCTGAATGCAGCGAATACGGTATGCCGTGAGCCATCGTCGCCGGCCCCGTGTAGGTAATCTCCTACAAGGATTTCAGCAGCCCGCGTTGCTTCCAGGGCTGTCCGGGTTTAATGGGCCATACACAGCAGGCGCCCGGTGTTTGAATCACACGCTGACCCCTCAGAAGGACCTGACCGATCATGCCTGCCGCCGACCTTTTCGACCTGACCGTTGCCCAGCGGGATATCTGGCTGGAGCAACTCAGCCAAAGCTCGTCCCCGCTGTACAACATTGGCGCCTATGTCGCGCTGGAGGGGCAGGTGGACAGGACCAGGCTGGCGCAGGCACTGGATCATCTGGCTAGCCTGCACGATGCCTTGCGCACCACCTGGGTGCAGGACGGTGGCTTGGCACAGCAGCGTTTCGCCACCCAACTGCCCGTGAAATTGATGTGGGAAGACCTGCAGGCTGAGGCCCACCCCGCCGATGCCGCCCTGAACCTTCTCGACGCCTGGATGCGCAGCCCTATTGCACTGGAGCAAGGGCCACTGTGGGAGGCCAGGCTGATCAGGCTGAGTCCCCACGAGCACCTGCTGGCCTTGCGCGCCCATCACCTGGTGCTCGATGGGTGGGGCGTGGACCAGTGGTTCAAGCAACTAGCCGACCTCTACCACAAGCTCGAAGACCACCAGCCGTTGCCCGCCAGTGCGCCCTCGTACTGCGCCTACATCGAGGATGACGCCCGTTATCAGGCCTCGGCACGTTATCAGCGAGACCGTGACTACTGGCTGGCCAGGCTTGCCCAACTGCCCGACCCCCTGCTGCGGCCTAACCCGTCGGCCCTGTCGCTGGAGGGCTCACCTAGCCATGCGGATGACCTGGCGGTTGCGCCTGACCTGATGCGCAACCTGCGAGCGCTGGCCAACACCCTGGACGTGTCGCCGTTGCCCGTGTTGCTGGCGGCACTGCACGTCTGCGTCTGCCGCACGTGGCAGCGCGATCAGTGGATGGTCGGCTTGCCGGTGCGCAACCGGGCCAACGCACAGTTCAAGGCGACCCTGGGATTGTTCACCCAGGTCAGCCCGCTGCGCATGGACTTTGGCAGGAACCTGCCCTTCGCGGGCCTGATTCAAGCCATTGCCGCTACGCTCAAGCAGGACTTTCGTCATCAGCGCTACCCGCTGAGCGCGCTCAAGCGCGACCTCGCCGCGCAACATGAAGGGCGCACGCAGTTGTTCGAGCTGCTGGTGTCGTTCGAAGAAGACACCAACGCACTGCGAATCGGCGATGCAGCAGGTGCGACGGTCATGATCTGCAATGGCCATGAACCCTCACCCTTGAGCATCCATCTGCGCTGCAACACCCACGCAGGCACGGCGCGCCTGCACCTGGTGCACAGCCGCGCCTGGTTCAGCGACGAACAAGCCGAGGCCATTGGCGCACGGTTGCTGCACGTGCTGGAGCAGGGGCTGGCCCAACCCCAGGCCCTGGTATCGGCCTTCGACATGCTGACTGCACCCGAGCATCAACGCCTCAAAGCATGGAACCTGACAGCCCTGCCGGCGACCGACACTGCGCCCTGCCTGATTCAGCAACGCATCGAGCTGCAAGCCCGCACTCGTCCGCAAGCCCTGGCAGCCTGTTTCGGCGACCAAACCTTGAGCTACGGTGAGCTTGACCACCGCGCAAGCGCCCTGGCCCAACACCTCGCCAGCCTGGGCGTGGGCCCTGAACGGCGCGTGGCGGTGGTCGCCCAGCGAGGGCTGGAGACCCTGGTTGGGCTGCTGGCGGTGCTCAAGGCAGGCGGCGCCTACGTGCCGATCGATCCGGCTCACCCGGCAGAGCGTATCGCTTACCTGTTGCAGGACAGCGCCCCGCACGCGGTCCTGACCCTTTCGCGGTTCGCACCGCGCCTGCCCAAGCACGGCAGGCTACAGATCGAACTGGACAACCCGTCGTGGCCCACCGAGCCCGTAGCCAGTTTCTCATTCGCACCGCAAACGAGTACGGATTTGGTCTACGTCATCTATACCTCTGGCTCCACCGGCCAACCCAAGGGGGTGATGGTCGAGCAACGCATGTTGGCCAACCTGGTGGACTGGCACTGCACCCAATTTGCGCTTGGCCCAGGTCGCCATCAGTCCAGCGTGGCCGGCTTTGGCTTCGACGCCATGGCCTGGGAGGTCTGGCCAGCGCTGTGCAGTGGCGCCACTTTGCACCTGGCCCCCGTGCGCGAGGGCGCCGAAGACGTGCACGCCTTGCTCGCCTGGTGGCGGGCGCAACCGCTTCACGTCAGCTTCCTGCCCACGCCGATTGCGGAGCTCGCCTTGGCCCAGGGGATGCCTCATCCAACGTTGGAAACCCTTCTGGTGGGCGGTGACCGCCTGCGACGACTGGGCCCAGCGCTGACGTACAAAGTGATCAACAACTATGGCCCGACCGAAGCCACGGTGGTGGCCACGTCAGGCCAGGTGCTGCCGGGTGGGTCATTGCACATCGGCGTCCCGATTGCCAACACCCAGGTGTATGTGCTGGACGGCCAGGGCCAGCTGCTGCCGCCCGGCGCGGCCGGCGAGCTGTACATCGGTGGCCAGGGCGTGGCCAGGGGCTACCTCAACCAGCCGCAACTGAGCGCCGAGCGCTTCGTACAAGACCCGTTCAGTAGCGCGCCTGGCGCCCGGCTTTACCGGACCGGTGACTGGGTGCGCTGGTTGCCCGACGGCACGCTCGAGTACCTGGGCCGCAACGATGACCAAGTGAAGATCCGCGGCATGCGGGTGGAGCTTGCGGAGATCGAAGCCGCCTTGAGCCGTCACCCGGCGGTAAGCGACGGCGTGGTCATGCTCTGCGAGGGTCAGCTGCATGCCTGGTTCACGGCGCCCTATCCGGTCATTCCCAGGGCCTTGCACGATCATCTGCGCGACAGCCTGCCTGTCGCCCTGCTGCCGGTCGCCTACATGCAGGTCGCCCACTGGCCCTTGACTGCCAATGGCAAGCTCGACCGGCGCGCCTTGCCTCCAGCCAATGACACGGCCATGGTGCGGCACGAACACGAGCCGCCAGAAGGGGAGATGGAGCAACGCTTGGCCGCGCTCTGGAGCCAGTTGCTGCACATCGAGCGCATCGGCCGCTACGATCACTTCTTCGAACTGGGCGGGCATTCGCTGCTGGCTGTCCAACTGATCGAGGGCATGCGCCAACAAGGCCTGCAGGTCGATGTCCAGGTGCTGTTCGGGCAGTCGACCCTGGCAGCGGTCGCCGCCAGCACCAGGGCCACCGAGTGCGTGCAGACCCCCGCGCCTTGCATTGCGTCGGGTTGCCAGCGCATCGAGCCCGGTATGCTGCCTTTGGCCACGCTGGGTCAGGCAGCGCTCGACCGCATCGTAGCGAGGGTGCCGGGTGGCGCGGCCAATGTGCAGGAAATCTACCCCTTGGCGCCCTTGCAGCAGGGGCTGCTGTACCATCACCTGACGGACACGGTCGACCCGTACCAGCAACAGGCTGTGTTCTCGTTCGCCACCGAGCAACAGATGCATAGCTTCGCCGCTGCGTTGCAGCATGTGGTGGAGCGCCACGACATCCTGCGCACAAGCTTGGCCTGGGAAGGGCTGGAGACGCCGCATCAGGTGGTCTGGCGCCATGCCCGCCTGCCGGTCGAACGATGGCAGGGGCCTGAAGGTCAATGGCGTGAGCACTATCATCCCAGCCGGCGCCCGCTCAGTCTGGACAAGGCCCCGATGCTGGCGCTGGTGTGCATGGATGCACCTGAACAGGGCCGTTGGCTGGCGCTGCTGCGGTTTCACCATCTGGTCAATGACGCGGTGTCGTTGCAAGTGCTATTGGGTGAGCTGGAGGCCTGGATGGCAGGGCAGGGCGCGCAATTGCCAGCGCCTGTGCCGTACCGGGATTACGTGGCGCTCACTAACCGCGCCGAGCGCCAGGCCGCCCACCGGGCATTTTTCACCGAGCAATTGGCGGGTTTGGAGCCGCAGCAGCCCTTGGCAGGCTGGGGCGGGGCGGCGCTCGATCAGGCCGACCTCGAGAACGCCAGCCATGACCTGCCCGCCGCCACGGTTGCCGGCCTGCGCAGCCTGGCAAGGGCGCATGGCGCCAGCCTTGCGAGCCTGCTGCACCTGGCATGGGCCCATGCACTCGGTAGCCTGGGTGGGCGCGACCAGGTCGTCGTGGGCACGGTATTGCTGGGACGCAGCATGGCCGGCACCGGCGCCGACCGGGCGCTGGGGATGTTCATCAACAGCTTGCCACTGCGCATCAACCTCAATGGCTGCACGCCAGCGCAGGCGTTGGCGGACACCCATGCTCGCCTGGCGGCGCTGCTGGCCCATGAAGATGCGCCGCTGATCCTGGCTCAGCAATGCAGCGGTCTGCCGGCCGGCAGCGCACTGTTCGATAGCCTGGTGAACTACCGCCAGGGTGCCGTGCCATTGGGCGAGGTCATGCCGGGTGTCGCGCTGGTCGAAGCCAGTGAAGTGACAAGCCATGGCTTGGTATTGACGGTGGATGACCCGGGAGACTGCCTGCAATTGGCCGTGCGCGCCCCGCGTGCGCTCGGGGCGCAGCGTATGCTGGACTACCTGGACACGGCGCTTGAGCAGATCGGCCAGGCATTGTCGGCCCCGGCGTCCGGTATGCTCCAGCAGCTATGCCCGGTGCCTGCACGGGAGCTGGCGTTGATGCTCGAGTACTTCAACGCCACCGAAGATCCCACCAGCCCTGTTCACCACACCCTGCCAGCGCTGTTCGAAGCCCAAGTGCAACGTACGCCCTGGGCCATCGCCCTGCAGGCCGACGGCCAGAGCCTGGACTACCAGACGCTGAACGAACAGGCCAACCGCCTGGCGCATTACCTGATCGGCCTGGGCGTGACACCTGATAGCCGCGTGGCGGTGTGCATCGAGCGAGGTGTCAGCCTGATGATCGCATTGCTCGGGGTGCTCAAGGCAGGCGGCGCCTACGTGCCGCTGGACCCCGAATACCCGGAAGAACGGCTGCGCTTCATGTTGCAGGACTGCGACCCGGTCACGGTGCTGGTGCACGGGGCCACGGCAGGGCTGTTCGCGCCGCTGCAACAGCCCACCCTGAACCTGGACCGCTGTGATGTGACCGAGCGCCCCTGCACCGACCCTCAGGTGCCAGGCCTCGGCCCACAGCACCTGGCCTATGTGATGTACACCTCAGGTTCCACCGGCACGCCCAAGGGCGTGATGATCGAGCATCGCGGCCTGTGCAACCTGATGCACTGGGGTTCGCAGATCCGGGCCCCACGCGCGGGTGACGCATTGCTACAGCGCGCCCCGTGCACGTTCGACGGTTCGGTCTGGGAGTTGTTCTGGCCGTTGACCGCGGGCTTGCGCCTGGTCCTGGCTCGCCCTGGCGGGCACCGGGACCCTGGCTACCTGGTGGAGCTGATCAAGGCGCAGCAGGTCAGCATCGTCAAGTTCGTCCCAGCGCTGTTGCAGCAGTTCCTCGATCAGCCAGGTGTGCAGGGGTGCACCCGCCTCACCGACATCTTCTGCGGAGGCGGCGACCTCACCCCAGCGTTGCTGCAAAGCCTTCGCGAGCGCTTGCCTTGGGTTTGCGTGCATAACGTGTATGGTCCCACCGAGGCCACAGTCGACAGTACCGCCTGGTCGTTGCCGGCCCATGCGCCATTGCCGGTGCAGGCACCGCCCATCGGCCGTCCGATCCCCAACACCCGCGTCTACGTGCTCGATGAACACGACCGCCCGGTACCGCTGGGTGGCGTGGGCCAGTTGCATATCGGTGGAGTCGGCGTCGCGCGCGGCTACCTGGGCCTGCCTGAGCTTCAAGCCGAGCGCTTCATCCCCAGCCCCTTCGTCGACGGCGACCGGCTCTACCGCACAGGCGATCTGGTGCGCTATCGAGAAGACGGCGACCTTGAGTTCATGGGCCGCAACGACTTCCAGGTCAAGCTGCGCGGCCTGCGCGTGGAGCTGGGTGAAATCGAAGCCTCGCTTACCGCCCACCCGGCGGTTGCGCAGGCGGTGGTGCTGATGCGCGAGGAGCGCCTGGTGGCCTACTTCACCCTGTGCGACGACCAGCCCGCGCCGGCCCTCGAAGCCCTGCGCGGTCACCTGCTGGCCTGCATGCCGGAGTACATGGTGCCCCAGGCCTTCGTGCGCCTGGCGCAGTTGCCCTTGAGCGCCAACGGCAAGCTGGATCGACGCGCCTTGCCCGAGCCCGGCGCCGATGCGGTCATCAGCCGTGCCTACCGTGCACCCGAAGGCGAGCTGGAAGCGGCCATGGCAGCCATCTGGGCCGAGTTGCTCAAGATCGAACAAGTGGGCCGTGACGACAACTTCTTCGAGCTGGGCGGGCATTCATTGTTGGCCGTGAGCCTGGTGGCGCGCCTGCGCCAGGCCGGGCTGCATGTCGATGCCAGGGCGCTGTTCACCCAGCCCACGCTCTCGGGGCTCGCCGCCAGTACCCAGGCGCAGCCTGAACAGGCCGTCATCGCGCCTACCACCATCCCAAGCCTGGGCAAACGCAGGCGCCTTTGACGCCAGGCCCGGGGCCAGCCGGCCCCGGCAATCGTTTGCGCAGTTGTCCCCACTTCCCATGTCAGACCGGCCGGTCGCGTTGCTTTAGCGTGTCGGCCATCAACCCTTCCAGGCAAAGCAGGATGCTTACCGATGCACTTCAGCGAACTGATCAACGCACTTTCCACCCGTCCCATCCGTCTGCAGCGTGAAGATCAGGACCTGATCGTCCTGGGTGACGATCAGACGCTGGACGACCCGTTGTGGGAGGCGTTGGCCCGGCACAAGCCGGCTTTGCTGGAGATGCTTGCAAGTCAGGATGACGATTGGCTCAGCCCAGCATTTCGGGTCACCCCGGACATGCTGCCATTGGTCAGCCTTGACCAGGTGGCCATCGACCGTATCGTCGACAGCGTGCCGGGCGGCGCCGCCAACGTACAGGACATCTACCCGCTGGCACCCCTGCAGCAGGGCATGCTGTACCACCACCTCTCGGCCCAGGACGGCGACCCCTACTTGTCGCAGGTGCAATTGCGCTTGGCCAGCAAGGCGCACCTCGATGCCTTCGCCGATGCCCTGCAAGCGGTCATCCAGCGCCATGACATCCTGCGCACTGCCGTGCATTGGGAATACCTGGACGAGCCCGTGCAGGTGGTGTGGCGCGAAGCGGCCCTGGTGCGTGAAGCGTTGCCGTTCAAGGGCCATGACGCACTGGCCGAGCTGTGCGAGCGCCTCGCCCCACGCCGGTATCGACTGGACCTGCGCCAGGCGCCCCTGATGCACCTGGCCCATGCCCAGGGTGAAGGGCAGACGTGGGTGGCGCTGCTGACCTTCCATCACATGATCATGGATCACACGGCGCTGGATATCGTGCGCCGGGAAATTCAGGCGCACCTGGCCGGTACTGCCGCCCAATTGCCCGCGCCGACGCCGTTCCGCAACCTCCTGGCGGCGGCGCGCCAGGCCCTGGACGAACAGGCCCATACCCAGTTCTTCGAGCACATGCTGGCCGATATCGACGAGCCGACCCTGGCCTTCGGTGCCCAGGCAAGCCCCGAGCAGCGCCTGCAGCAAGCGCGGGTGACCTTGCCGACACCCCTGGCTCGGCGCCTGCGCCAGCAAGCCCGGCAGCAGGGGGTCAGCCCAGCCAGTGTCCTGCACCTGGGCTTCGCCCGTTGGGTGGGGCAGCTGGCCGGGCGTCAGGCAGTGGTGTTCGGCAGCGTATTGCTGGGCCGCATGACCGCCGGGGAGGGTGCTGAGCAAGCCTTGGGAATGTTCATCAACACGCTGCCGCTGCGTATCGACCTGGCAGAGGTGGGGGTCAAGGACGGCTTGTTGCACACCCACCGTCGCCTGACCGGCCTGCTGGCCCACGAGCAGGCGTCCCTGGCCCTGGCCCAGCGCTGCAGCGGTGTGGCGGCGCCCACGGCCCTGTTCAACAGCATGCTCAATTACCGTCACAGCGACGCCGGCGATGCCGCCGAGATCATTCCTGTGGCGCCGGGCATCGACATTGTCGACGCCGAAGAGCGTACCGATTACCCGTTGACGGTTAGCGTCGACGACCTGGGCGATGACCTGCGCCTGACCGTGCAGAGCCTGCCTCAGTGGGATGCCGCACGCTTGTGCCAGCAGTTCCAGCAGGTGCTCGCCAATCTCGTGCACGCCCTGGAACAGGCGCCCGACACGCCCTTGCTGCACGTGGCCGTGCTGCCAACGCAGGAATTCGATCAGGTGGTGCGTCGCTTCAACGACACCGCCTGCACTTATCGCCAGGGCGACACCGTGCACGCACGGATCGAAGCGCGCGCGCGCGTGGCGCCAGACGCCATCGCGTTGCGTCAGGACGGCCAGGCACTGAGCTACGCCGCGCTCAACCAGCAGGCCAATCAGCTGGCCCACCGGCTGCTGGCAGAAGGTGTGGAGCCAGGCCAGCGCGTCGCCCTGTGCCTGCCGCGCAATGCCAACAGGCTGGTCGGCATGCTTGCGGTGCTCAAGGCCGGTGCGGCCTACGTGCCAGTCGACCCCGCTTACCCCGCAGACCGTATTGCCTACTTGCTGACCGACAGCGCGCCCGCCTGGGTGCTGGCCGAGTCCGGCATCGAGGGCCTGCCCACGGGCGTGCCGCGCATGGACCTGGACCAGCCCCATGCCGACGCCCCTACGCACGACCCTGTAGTCACGGGTCTGGATGATCGGCAACTGGCCTACCTCATCTATACCTCAGGCTCGACCGGCCACCCCAAGGGTGTGATGGTCGAACACCATGCCCTGGCCAACCTGGTGGACTGGCACTGCCAGGCCTTCGACCTGGACGAGCACGGCCATGCCTCGAGCGTGGCCGGATTCGGTTTCGATGCCCTGGCCTGGGAGGTATGGCCCTGCCTGTGCGCCGGGGCAACATTGCACCTGCCGCCGGCCGATCTTGGCAATGAGCATGTGGAGGCCCTGCTCGACTGGTGGCTGGAGCAGCCGCTGACGGTGAGTTTCCTGCCAACGCCGGTGGCCGAGCACGCGCTGCGCCGCGAGCGCCAGCACCCGACCTTGCGCACCCTGCTGGTGGGCGGCGATCGCCTGCGCCACTTCGAGCGCGACCCAGGCTTTGCGTTGGTCAACAACTACGGCCCTACTGAAACCACTGTGGTCGCCACTTCTGGAGAACTGCGCCCTGGCGGTGCCCTCCATATCGGCACCCCGATCGCCAACACCCAGGTCTACGTGCTGGACGCCGGCCTGCAACCGGTGCCTGTGGGCGTCGTAGGCGAGCTGTACATCGGGGGTGCCCAGGTGGCGCGGGGCTACTTCAACCGCCCAGAACTGACGCAATCGCACTTCATCAAGGATCCGTTCAGCGATGATCCCCAGGCACGCCTGTACCGCAGCGGTGACCTGGTCCGCTGGAACACCGACGGCACGCTGGACTACCTCGGGCGCAATGACGATCAGGTGAAGATTCGCGGCGTGCGCGTCGAGCTGGGTGAAATCGAGGCTGCGCTCAAATGCCAGCCCGGTGTCGAAGACGCCGTGGTGCTGGTGCGAGACGGGCGGCTGCTGGGTTGGTACACGCAAACCCAACCCCTTGAGCCGCTGGCGCTGCGCGAGGCCTTGCAGGCCTGTCTGCCGGCGCAACTGGTGCCGGCGGCAGTGACCTGCCTCGATGCGCTGCCGCTGACCCGCCATGGCAAGCTCGACCGCCGTGCGTTGCCAACGCCGGACACCGCCAGCCTTGCGGCCACCGCGTTTGAAGCCCCGCACACCCCGACCGAAACGGCCATGGCCGCGATATGGGCCGAGGTGCTGCAGGTCGACCGGGTAGGGCGCCATGACAACTTCTTCGAGCTGGGTGGGCACTCGTTGCTGGCGGTCACGCTGGTCGAACGTCTGCGCCGGGCTTCGCTGGTGGTGGACGTGCGCGTGCTGTTCGCCCAGCCCACTGTCGCCGCCCTCGCCGCTGTGGTCGGCGATAGCCCGGCCCAGCAGGTGCCGGCCAATCGCGTGCCGACGGGCGCGCAGCGCATTACGCCAGACATGCTCAGCCTGATCGCGCTCGAGCAACCCGTGATCGACCGCATCGTTGCCCAAGTGCCAGGCGGCGCGGCCAACGTTCAGGAAATCTACCCACTGGCGCCGTTGCAACAGGGCGTGCTCTACCATCACCTGAGCGCAGAGCAGGGCGACCCCTACCTTTTGCAGACATGCCTGGCATTCGACAGCATCGAGCGCCTGCTGGCCTGGGCCGGGGCCCTGCAACAGGTCATCGACCGCCATGACATTCTGCGCACCGCCGTAGTGAGTCATGGCTTGCCGCAGCCGCTGCAGGTGGTGTGGCGCAAGGCCGAGCTGGGCGTCTTTGAGGTGACCGACCTGGCCGAGGGTTCGAGCACCTCGCGCATCGACCAGTTGCAGGCGCGCTTCGATGCCCGCCATCACCGCATGGACCTGGGCCAGGCACCCCTGGCGCGGCTGCACTACAGCCTGGACCCTGACAATCACCAGGTGGTGGCCGTGTTGCTGTTCCATCATCTGGCACTGGACCATACGGCCCTGGACGTGGTGCTGTTCGAGATGCGCGCTTTGCTGTTCGGGCAAGGGCATACCCTGCCGCCGGCCGTGCCGTACCGCAATTACGTTGCCCAGGCCTGCCTGGGCGATGAAAGCGCCCACGAGGCCTTCTTCAAGACCTTGCTGGCCGATATCGATGAGCCCACCCTGCCGCTTGGTCATGCCGACGTGCAAGGCGACGGCGCTGGCATCGAGCACGCCCTGCTGCCGCTCGACCACGGCCTGGCCCAGGGTCTGCGTGCCCAGGCCAGGCGCCTGGGGGTGAGCGCTGCAAGCCTGATGCACGTGGCCTGGGCCCGTGTGCTGGGGGTGCTGGCCAACCGCAGCGATGTGGTGTTCGGCACGGTGCTCATGGGGCGCTCGCAAGCAGGCGAAGGCGCCGACCGCGCGCTGGGCATGTTCATCAACACCCTGCCACTGCGCGTCGATACTGCCGCCGGGGTAGAGCAGGGCGTGCTGGCCACGCACCGCCACTTGTCGGCGCTGCTGGCCCACGAGCATGCGTCATTGGCACTGGCCCAGCGCTGCAGCGGCGTGGCCGCCGGTACGCCATTGTTCAGCGCATTGCTCAATTACCGCCACAGCACCGACCCGGCAGCCCAGGCAAATGATGGGCTGTGGGAGGGCGTACAACTGCTGGGGGCAGAAGAGCGCAGCAACTACCCGCTCACCCTCAGCGTCAACGACCTGGGAGATGGCTTTACCTTCAACGTGCTGGCGTTGATCGACATCGGCGCGGCGCGGGTTGCCGGGTGGATGGCAATGGCCGTGGCGCAGTTGGTTCGGGCGTTGGAGCACGAGCCGCAGGTCAGCGTTCAGCGCCTGTCCATACTGGACGACGGGGCGCGCGAGCAGGTGCTGGGCGGCTTCAACGGGACCGCGCAAGCGTACCCCCAAGGCCAGACCGTTCATGGCTTGATCGAGGCCCAGGCTGCCGCGGTGCCCGATGCCACAGCGGTGTGCCAGGGCGCTTTGACCCTGACCTACGCCCAGCTCAACCGACGCGCGAACGCGTTGGCCCATCGACTGATCGCAGAGGGCGTAGGCAAGGGTGAGCGCGTCGCCTTGTGCCTGGATCGCACGCTGGACCGTATCGTCGCCCTGCTGGCCGTACTCAAGGCCGGGGCCGCCTATGTGCCCGTGGACCCGGCCTATCCGGCCAGCCGTATCGCCTACCTGCTCGAAGACAGCGCACCGACCCTGGTACTGGCCCAGACCGATATCGGCGGCCTGCCGCCGCACATGCGCCGCCTCGACCTCGACCAGCCGGATGCGGGCCTGAGCCGTGCCGACAACCCGCACGTGGCGGGGCTGACTGCCACTGACCTGGCGTACCTGGTGTACACCTCAGGTTCCACCGGCCAGCCCAAAGGCGTCATGGTCGAGCACCAGACAGTGACCAACCTTGTCCACTGGCACTGCCAGGCATTTGCCGTGCAGGGGGGCACACGCACCTCCAGCGTGGCTGGTTTCGGTTTCGACGCCATGGCCTGGGAAGTCTGGCCAGCCCTGTGCGCGGGGGCCACGCTGCACCTGCCGCCGGCCTGCCTGGGCAATGAGCAGGTCGAGGCGTTGCTGGACTGGTGGCTCGAACAACCCCTGGCGGTCAGCTTCCTGCCGACGCCTGTGGCTGAACAGGCGCTGCGCCGCCCACACCAGCACGCCACGTTGCGCACCCTGCTGGTGGGCGGCGATCGCCTGGGTCAGTTCAAGCAGGACCCAGGATTCACCGTGGTCAACAACTACGGCCCCACCGAATGCACCGTGGTCGCCACCTCGGGTGCGTTGACACCCGGCGCAGCCCTGCACATCGGCATGCCCATTGCCAATACCCGTGTCTACGTGCTCGATGCCCTGGGCCAGCCTGTGCCGGTCGGGGTCACCGGCGAGCTCTACATCGGTGGCGCGCAAGTGGCGCGAGGCTATTTCAACCGGCCGGACCTGACCGCAGAACGCTTCCTGCGTGACCCGTTCAGCCGCCTGCCCAACGCCCGGATGTACCGCAGCGGCGACCTGGTGCGCTGGAACGGCGATGGCACGCTTGACTACCTGGGCCGTAACGACGACCAGGTCAAGGTGCGTGGCGTCCGGGTGGAGCTGGGTGAAATCGAGGCCGCGCTCAGGGGGCAAGCCGGTGTCGGCGATGCTGTGGTGCTGGTGCGCGGCGAACGCTTGCTGGCCTGGTTCACCGAGACGTCTGCCGTCCAGGTGAGCGACCTGCGCCAGGGCTTGCAGGCGTGCTTGCCGGGTCAGCTGATGCCCCAGGCCTTTATCCGCATTCAGGCGCTGCCCCTGACCAGCCACGGCAAGCTCGACCGTCGCGCGCTGCCCGAGCCACAGCCCCATGACCTGGTGCAGCAGGGGTACGAGGCCCCGCTGGGTGAAACCGAGGCCATCATCGCCCAGGTCTGGGCCAACGTGCTGGGCCTGGAGCAAGTCGGCCGGCACGACAATTTCTTCGAACTGGGCGGGCATTCGCTGTTGGCCGTGAGCCTGATCGAGCGGCTGCGCGAACAAGGCCTGGCCCTGGATGTGCGCGTTTTGTTCGCGCAACCGACGGTGGCGGCACTGGCCGGGGCGCTGGGCACAGCCCGTCAGGTACGCATCCCTGCCAACGGTATCCCGGCCCACTGCGCCCGCATCACCCCGCCCATGCTGCCCTTGTTGACGCTGGAGCAGGCTGCGCTGGACCGCATCGTCGCTGCAGTCCCCGGCGGCGCGGCCAACGTCCAGGATATCTACCCACTGGCGCCGCTGCAGGAGGGCATTCTCTATCACCATCTCAGTGCAGACGGTGTCGACCCTTACCTGCTGCAATGGCGAGTTGCCTTCGATTCGCTGCAAAGGCTGCATGCCTTTGCCCAGGCCCTCGACCAGGTGGTGGCCCGCCACGACGTGTTGCGCACGGCGGTGCTCTGGGATGGCTTGCCCCAGCCGGTGCAGGTTGTACTGCGCTCGGCGAACCTGGCGTTGATCGAGGTGACAGAAAAGGACGTGATGCTCGACGGCCAACGCATCGAGCTTGCCTCGGCGCCGCTGATCCGGCTGTTGCATGTGCATGATGCGGCAGGGGTGCAGGTCGTGCTGCAGTTCCACCACATCGTGCTCGACCACACCGCCATGAAAGTGGTGCTGGCAGAGATTCGCGATCACTTGCAGGGCCAGACGCCGGCAGGGGCGCCGGTGCCTTACCGCAACTATGTGGCCCAGGCTCTGCTGGGTATCAGCGAGGCCGAGCATGAGGCGTTTTTCAGGACCGAACTGCGCGATGTCGAAGAGCCGACGCTGCCCTATGGGCTTGCCGATCTGCAGCACCAAGCCAGTGATTTCGAGCTGGCCAGTACCGAATTGGCCCCTGAGCAGTATCAACGGCTGCGGGCTCTGGCCCGCCAGTGCGGGGTGAGCGCCGCAAGCCTGGTGCACCTGGCCTGGGCGCGGTGGGTCGCAGCCACCAGCGGCAAGGACGACGTGGTCTTCGGCACCGTGCTGCTCGGGCGGCTGCAAGGCGGCGAGGGCGCCGACAGGGCATTGGGCATGTTCATCAACACCCTGCCGCTGCGCCTGGACCTGGCAGGGCTCGACGTACGGGCAGCGCTACAGCTGACCCACCAGCGCCTGGCTGCGCTGCTGGTCCACGAGCACGCCTCGCTGGCGCTGGCCCAGCGCTGTAGCGGCGTGGCTGCACCCACACCCCTGTTCAGCGCGATGCTCAACTACCGTCACGGCGCGACCGAGCAAGAGCAGCAGGCGCGCGACCAGGCCCTTGAGGGTATCGAAGTGCTGCCGGCCGGTGGGCATGGCAACTACCCGATCAGCGTCAACGTCGACGACCTGGGCTCAGGGCTGCGCATCACCGCTCAGGTGTGCAGGCCCATTGGCGCACGGCCGCTGTGCGAGCAATTGACGCATGTGCTGGTCGAGCTGCTGGAGGCGCTTGAACGGCGTCCGGCCCTACCGGTGCACAGCGTGTCACTGCTTGACCCTGCGGCGCGCGCAGCGGTGCTGGGTAACCACCGCGCCTGCCCACATGACCTGACGCAGACCCTGCACGGTCTTTTCGAAGCACAGGCCCGGCGCAGCCCACAGGCCATCGCGCTGGTGGCCGAAGAGGGCGAGCTGAGTTACGCCGAGCTCGATCGACAGGCCAACGGCCTGGCTCACCATCTGCTGTCGCTGGGCGTACAGCCTGACGACCGCGTTGCGATCTGCCTTGAGCGCAGTGCCGCGCTGGTGGTTGGCCTGCTGGGCATCCTCAAGGCCGGCGCGGCCTATGTGCCGATCGACCCTGGCTACCCCGCCGAGCGCATCGGTCACATGCTGCGCGACAGCGACCCACGCGCGGTGCTGGTGCATCGCGCCATCGGCGAGCTGGCGCTGCCCACCCAGGCGCCCAGGGTGGACATGGACGCCGCTCAATGGGGGGAGCAAGCGCATCTGGCTCCCCTGGTGCCAGGGCTCACTGCACGCAACCTGGCCTACGTGATCTACACCTCCGGCTCCACCGGGCTACCCAAGGGCGTCATGGTCGAGCACCGCAACGTGGTGAACCTGGTGCACTGGAGCCAAGGGCAGTGGCCGCTCGCTGCGACCCAGGCTGTACTGCACAAGACGCCGATCAGCTTCGACGCCTCAGTGTGGGAGCTGTTCTGGCCGCTGTGCAGCGGCTTGCGCCTGGTGCTCGCCCGCCCGTTGGGCGAGCGCGACCCGGACTACCTGGCGCGGTTGATCCAGGCGCAGGAGATAGGCGTGGTGCAGTTCGTGCCTGCGCTGCTGCAGCAGTTCCTCGACCACCCTGGCAGCCGCCTGTGTTCAGGGTTGACGGACATCGTGTGTGGGGGCGGGGAGCTGACCTGTGCGCTGGCCAGCCAAGTGCGCGAGCAGTTGCCCCAGGTGCGTCTGCACAACGTCTACGGCCCCACCGAGACCACGGTCGATTGCAGCGTCTGGACACTGCAGCCCACTGCCGCCATCCCCGTCGCTGGCCTGCCCATCGGAAGCCCGGTGGACAACACCCGCTTGTATGTACTCGATGCACACGACCAGCCAGTGCCGCCCGGCGTTGCCGGGCACCTGCACATAGGCGGTGCTGGCGTCAGCCGCGGGTACCTGGGCTTGCCCGAGCAGCAAGCGGAGCGGTTCCTCGATAACCCCTTCGTCGAGGGCGAGCGGCTTTACCGCAGTGGCGACCTGGTGCGCCTGAATGCTCAGGGCGAGCTGGTATTCCTCGGCCGCCTCGACCAGCAGATCAAGCTGCGCGGCCTGCGGATCGAACCCGGCGAGATCGAAACCTGCCTGCAGCGCTTGCCTGGTGTGGACTCCGTGGTAGTGCTCGCGGTGGACGCCACCCGGCTGGCTGCCTGGTACACCGGTGACCCGCAGGCCCCCGAGGCACTGCGCCAGGGCTTGCTCGAGCACGTGCCCGAGCACATGGTGCCCGCGGTGTTCATTCACCTGGATCGCTTGCCTTTGACGCCCAATGGCAAGCTTGACCGCAAAGCCCTGCCCACCCCGGACAGCGTGTTGCAGGCACGGGCCTTCGAGGCGCCGGTAGGTGATACCGAAGCCCTGCTGGCCCGCCTGTGGGGCGAATTGCTGGCGGTGCCGCAGGTGGGCCGATACGATAATTTCTTCGAATTGGGTGGCCACTCGCTGTTGGCCGTCACCCTGACCGCTCGGCTGCGCCTTGAAGGCTTGCAGGTCGATGTGCGCACCTTGTTCGGCCAGCCGACCGTAGCGGCTCTGGCGGCCACGCTCACGGCCAGCCGCCAGGTCCAGGTGCCCGAAAACCGCATCCCGGCGAACTGCTCGCACATCACCCCCGACATGCTCAGCCTGATCGAGCTGGACCAGGCCGCCATCGGGCGGATCGTCTCGCAGGTACCGGGCGGTGCGCCCAACGTGCAGGACATCTACCCCCTGGCGCCGTTGCAGGAAGGCATCCTCTACCATCACCTGTCGGCCGAGCATGACCCCTACGTGCTGCATACGCGCCTGCGTTTGAGCGACAGGCAACGGCTGCAGGCCTTCGCCGCTGCACTGGACCAGGTCATCGCCCGCCACGATGTATTGCGCACGGCGATCTTCTGGGAAGGGCTGCCGCAAGCGGTGCAGGTGGTGGTGCGCCAGGCTCGCCTGAGCGTGGACGCCGTAGCTGACCTGTCGGCCACTGCCAACCTTGACCTGGCACGGGCCCCGCTGCTGCGACTGGTGTACAGCCAGGGGCAGGACGGCATCGAGGCCAGCTTACACTTCCACCACATCGTGTTGGACCACACGGCGCTGGAGGTAGTGGGCGAAGAGCTGACGGCCCTGCTTAGTGGTGCCCCTGCACCGGCTCATGCTGCGGTGCCTTACCGCAATTACGTGGCCCAGGCCAGGCTAGGGGTCGATCAGCACGCCCATGAGGCGTTCTTCACCGCGCAGCTGGGTGACATCGATGAGCCGACCTTGCCCTATGGCCTGGATGACGTGCAAGGCGACGGCCGCGACCTGGATGAGGCCAAGCAGGTCTTGCCCGAGGCCCTGTCTGCCGGCTTGCGCCAACAGGCGCGGCGCCTGGGCATCAGCGTTGCTTCGTTGTTCCATTTGGCCTGGGCCCGCCTGCTCGGGGCTGCCAGTGGCAGATCGTGCGTGGTGTTCGGCACCGTGCTGCTGGGGCGCCTGCAGGGCGGTGAAGGGTCCGAACGGGCGCTGGGCATGTTCATCAACACCTTGCCATTGCGCGTGGACCTGGAGGCCATCGGCCTGGTGGAGGCGGCCAAGGCCGTGCATCAGCGGCTCAGCGACCTGTTGGCCCATGAGCATGCTTCGCTTGCGCTGGCACAGCGTTGCAGTGGCGTCGCGGCGCCGCAGCCGTTGTTCAGCGCCATGCTCAACTACCGCCATGGCACCCAGCCGGGCGCCGATCGCGGCGAAGGCTGGGCGGGCATCGAGGTGGTGGACGGGCAGGAGCGCACCAATTACCCCCTGAGCCTGAACGTGGATGATCTGGGCGACGCGTTCCGACTGGTGGCTACCGTACCTTCCCAGATCGGCGCGCAGCGCATCTGTGGGCAGGTGCAGCAGGTGCTGCAAGCGCTGCTGAGCGGGCTTGACCGCACCCCGACGCTGCCCGTGCAGCAATTGCCCGTGCTCGAGAGCCATGAGCGTGAGCGCGTGCTAGTAGGTTTTAACGCTACCGAAAAGGCCTACGGGCTCGATCACACGCTGCATCGACTGATCGAGGATCAGGTACAGCGCACCCCGCAGGCTGTCGCCGTCAGTGCCGAGGAGGGCGAGCTGACCTTCGAGCAGCTCAACGCCCAGGCCAACCGCCTGGCTCACCACCTGATCGCGCTGGGTGTGAAACCCGACGATCGCGTGGCGATCTGTGTCGAACGCGGCTTGTCGATGATGGTGGGCTTGCTCGGGATCCTGAAGGCAGGCGGCGCTTATGTGCCGGTCGATCCGGACTACCCGGCAGAACGTATCCGCCACATGCTCACCGACAGCGCGCCGGTAGCGGTACTGGTGCACGCGGCGACCAGGCAGGTGCCTGAGCATGGCGTCGTGATCGATCTGGACGCGCCTTTGAGCCTTGAACTGCCTGCCCGCAACCCTGAGGTGCCGGGGCTCACCGCGCAGCACCTGGCGTACGTCATCTACACCTCTGGCTCTACCGGCCTGCCCAAAGGGGTGATGAACGAGCACGCCGGCGTGGTCAACCGCCTGCTGTGGATGCAGGACGCCTACGCGCTGGATGCTGGCGACGTCGTGCTGCAAAAGACCCCGTTCAGCTTCGACGTTTCGGTTTGGGAGTTGCTGTGGCCCTTGCAGACCGGTGCGAAACTGGTCATGGCCCGGCCCGGTGGGCATCGCGATCCGCAATACCTGCAACAGGCCATCGAAGCCGAAGGCGTCAGCACACTGCACTTCGTGCCGTCGATGCTGGACGTATTCCTCTCGGCCATGGAATCAGGCTGGTCCGCGCCTTCGCTCAAGCGGGTGGTGTGCAGCGGCGAAGCATTGCCGGGCAGCTTGGTGCGCCGCTTCCACCAGCAACTGCCAGGCGTGCAACTGCACAACCTCTACGGCCCAACCGAAGCCGCTGTGGATGTGAGTGCCTGGCACTGTGTGACCGCACCCGACAATACGCCCATCGGCAAACCCATCGCCAACACCACCCTGTACGTGCTGGACGAGCAAGGCCAGCCGGTGCCGCAGGGCGTGGCCGGTGAGCTATACATCGGTGGCGTACAGGTGGCCCGCGGTTACCTGAACCGACCCGAACTGACCGCCGAGCGCTTCGTGGATGACCCGTTCGGCCAGCGCCCAGGCGGGCGGCTGTACCGCACAGGCGACCTGGCACGGCACCTGGCGGACGGCAACCTCGAATACCTGGGCCGTAACGACGACCAAGTGAAGTTGCGCGGTCTGCGTATCGAATTGGGTGAAATCCAAGCAGCCATGACGGCTGTCGAGGGCATTAAGGAGGCCGTGGTGGTCGCCCGCGACCAGCGCTTGATTGCCTACTACACCGGTGCCCAGCAACCGGTGGACGCGCTTCGCGGGGCCTTGCTGCGTCAATTGCCGGACTTCATGGTGCCGGCGCTGTTCATGCACCTTCAGGCCTTGCCGCTGAGCCCCAACGGCAAGCTCGACCGCAAGGCCTTGCCTGCCCCTGACGTGACCCAGGAACGCGCCTTCGAAGCACCACTGGGCGAGACCGAAACCTTGCTGGCCGCGCTCTGGGCCGACCTGTTGGGCGTGGACCGCGTGGGCCGACAGGACAACTTCTTCGAACTGGGCGGCCATTCGCTGCTGGCGGTCACCCTGACGGCGCGCCTGCGGGAACGCGGGCTGCAAGCCGACATTCGAGTGCTGTTCGGTCAGCCGACGTTGCAAGCCCTGGCTGCCGCGCTGGGTAGTCAGCGCAGCGTCGTCGTGCCGGAAAACCTGATCACGCCTGACTGCACCCGTATCACACCTGAGCTGTTGCCGCTGGCGGACCTTTCGCAAGCGGCCATCGACACGCTGGTGGCGCAGATACCCGGCGGGGTCGAGAACATCCAGGACATCTATGGCCTGGCGCCCTTGCAGCAGGGCATTCTTTATCACCACCTGACCTGCGAAGACCGCGACCCCTATGTGCTGCAGGCCCGCTTCAGCTTCCCCGACCAGGCGCAGCTGGACGCTTTTGCCGCTGCCCTGGACGTGGTCATCGCTCGCCATGACATCCTGCGCACCAGCATCCATTGGCACGCGCTCGAAGAACCCGTGCAGGTGGTATGGCGCAACACCCCTGCGCTGGCCAGCCAACTTGCCATCGCTGGCGAGGGGCTGAAGCTTACCCAGGCGCCGCTGGTGCGCCTGGTGCAAGCGTCCTCTGGGCAACAGGTGCAGGCAACGCTGTTCATCCACCACATCATCCTCGACCATGCGGCGGTCGAGCAGCTGGTGGCGGAAATAACCACGGTGCTGCAAGGCCAGCCGGTGCTGCACGCCAGCACGCCCTACCGTAACTACGTGGCCCAGGCACGCCTTGGCGCCGATCCGCAGGCAGACGAAACGCTGTTCCGTGAGTTGTTGGGCGACATCGACGAGCCAACTGTCGTGTTCGGCCTGCACAACGCCGATACAAGTACGGGCGAGGTGTTCGAGACGCGTCAGTGGATCGAAGGCGAGGTGGTCGTGCAGTTGCGCGAACAAGCGCGCCGACTGGGCGTGAGCCTGGCCAGCCTGGTGCACCAGGGGTGGGCGCAGGTGTTGTCGCAGCTCAGCGGCCGCGAGGAGGTGGTGTTCGGCACTGTCCTGCTCGGCCGCCTGCAGGGCGGCGCAGGCGCCGAGCGTGCCTTGGGCATGTTCATCAATACCTTGCCGCTGCGCGTCAGCGCAGGCGCGGCGGGTGTCGCCGATGGCGTGCGCCTGACCCATCAGCGCCTCGCCAGCCTGCTGGCCCACGAGCAGGCATCCTTGGCCTTGGCCCAGCGCTGCAGTGCGGTGCCGGCTTCACAAGCACTGTTCACCAGCCTGCTGAACTTCCGCCACAGCGCACCGGCCCAGCAGGGCTTGAGCCAGGCCTGGAACGGCATCGAGCAGGTGGCGGCGGTGGAGCGCAGCAACTATCCGCTGGTGGTCAACGTAGACGATGTGGGCGATGCAATGGCACTTACCGTGCAGGCCGTGGCCCAGGTCGATGGCCAGCAGGTCTGCACGCTGCTGGCCCATGCGCTTGGCCAACTGGCGCAGGCCTTGGAACAGGCGCCCGGTACCCCGTTGTGGCAGGTTTCGCAGCTACCGGCTGGCGAACGCGAACGGGTGCTCGACGGCTTCAACGCCACCGCGCGCGACTATCCACGGGACCAACCGCTGCATGCATTGTTCAGCGCACAGGCTCACCGTGCGCCCAGTGCCTGCGCCGTGGTGCATGGCGAGCAGCAATGGACGTATGCCCAGCTCGAACGGCATGCCAACCGTCTCGCGCACCACCTGCTGGACCTGGGCGTGATGCCGGGGGACAGCGTGGCGCTGCTGTTACCGCGTAGCTTCGACCTGTTGGCGGCGCAACTGGCCGTCAGTGCCTGCGGCGCCGTCTACGTGCCGCTGGACAGTTATGCGCCCGTGGAGCGCCAGGCCTATATGGTGCAAGACAGCGGGGCAGCCGTGCTGCTGACGTTGAGCCACGAGCCCGCGCCGCACTGTGCCGTACGCATCGACCTGGACCGCTGTGATCTGACCGATCAGCCGGCCCAGGCGCCGCACACCGAGGTTTCAGCCCAGCGCGCGGCCTACGTGATGTATACCTCCGGCTCCACCGGGGCGGCAAAGGGGGTGCAGGTGCCCCATCGGGCCATTGCCCGTTTGGTCATCAACAACGGTTTTGCGGCGTTCACCGCCCAGGACCGTGTCGCCTTCGCCTCGAACCCGGCATTCGACGCCAGCACCCTCGAAGTGTGGGCGCCGCTGCTCAACGGCGGCGTGGTGGTGGTCATCGATCAGGACCAGGTGCTGGCGCGCGACAAGCTGCGCGATGCATTGCTGAACCAGCAGGTGAGCGTGTTGTGGCTCACCGCCGGCCTGTTCCATCAATTTGCCGAAGCCTTGCTGCCAGCCTTTGCACGCCTGCGCTACCTGATGGTCGGTGGTGACGTGCTGGACCCGCATGTCGTGGCCCGGGTGCTGCGTGACGGTGCCCCGGCACACCTGCTAAACGGCTACGGGCCAACCGAAGCCACGACCTTTACCACCACCTTCGAGATGACCCGTGTCGAGGCGGGCAGCCTGCCCATAGGCCGGCCGATCGGCAACACCCGCTGCTACGTGCTGGACACTCACCAGCAACTTCTGCCCGTGGGGGCCGTCGGCGAGTTGTACATCGGCGGTGACGGTGTAGCCCTGGGTTACCTGGGCCAGCCCGCGCTGACGGCCGAGCGCTTCATCGCCGATCCGTTCAGCGGCCGGCCGCAGGATCGGCTGTACCGCAGTGGCGACCTGGTGGCCTGGCAACCAGACGGTACCCTGCGCTACCTGGGCCGCGCCGACCAGCAGGTCAAGCTGCGTGGTTTCCGCATCGAGCTGGGTGAAATCGAGACGCGCCTGGCCGAATGCGACGGCGTGCGGGAAGCCGTCGTGCTGCTGCGCGAAGATCAGCCGGGCGACAAACGGCTGGTGGCCTACTTCACTGCCCACGCTGCTGCGCCCCTGATCGCCGACCTGCACGCCAGGTTACAGACGCAGTTGCCCGACTACATGCTGCCGGCTGCGTACGTCCAGCTTCAGGCATTGCCCCTCACGGCCAATGGCAAGCTTGATCGCCGTGGCTTGCCGGCGCCTGGCCTCGACGCGGTGCTGACCCGTGGCTTCGAACCCCCGCAGGGCGAGGTCGAAGTGGCCTTGGCGAGCCTCTGGGCCGAGGTGCTCAAGGTCGAGCGCGTCGGCCGGCATGATCACTTCTTCGAACTGGGCGGGCACTCGCTGCTGGCCGTGACCCTGGTCGAACGGATGCGCAAAGCCGGCCTGGGCGCCGACGTGCGTGTGCTGTTCGCCCAGCCCACCCTGGCAGCCCTGGCCGCCGCCGTGGGCCAGGACCGCGACCTGCAAGTGCCTGACAACCGCGTGCCAGCGCACGCCGAGCGCATCACGCCGCAGATGCTCAGCCTGATCGCGCTTGATCAGGGCAGCATCGACCACATCGTGGCCAGCGTGCCTGGCGGGGCGGCCAACGTGCAGGAAATCTACCCCCTGGCCCCGCTGCAGCAAGGCATTCTGTTCCATCACCTGAGTGCCGAGCAGGGCGACCCGTACCTGCTGCAATCGCGCCTGGCCTTCGACAGCCTGGCGCACCTGCAGCGGTGGGCCGCGGCGTTGCAACAGGTGATCGACCGCCACGACATTCTGCGCACCGCCGTGATCAGCGAAGGCCTGGCGCAACCGGTGCAGGTGGTATGGCGTAAAGCGCAGATGGCGGTCAGCGCCGTCGACGGGCTGGACGAGGCCGACGTGCTGCACGCCTTGCAGGCCCGCTTCGATGCCCGCCAGCAGCGCCTGGACCTGGCGCAGGCGCCGATGATGCGCATGATATACGCGCCCGATCCGCGCAATCTGCGCGTGGTGGCCATTTTGCAGTTCCACCATCTGGCCCTGGACCACACCGCCATGGAAGTCATCGCCAGCGAGATGCAGGCGCTGATGACCGGGCAGGGGGACACCCTGGCGGCGCCGGCGCCGTATCGAAACTACGTGGCCCAGGCCCGGCTCGGTGCCGACGAGGCGGGGCACGAGGCGTTCTTCCGGCAGATGCTGGGTGATGTGGACGAACCGACCTTGCCGCTGGGCCTGGCCGACGTGCAAAGCGAAGGGCATGCCATCGAGGAGGCGCGCCTGGGCGTCGATGCCCGCGTGGCCGGAGGGTTGCGTGAGCAAGCGCGGCACCTGGGGGTGAGCGTCGCCAGCCTGGCGCACCTGGCCTGGGCGCGGGTGCTGGGCGCACTGGCCAACCGCAGTGACGTGGTCTTCGGCACCGTGTTGATGGGCCGCCTGCACGGCGGCGAAGGGGCCGACCGGGCGCTGGGGGTGTTTATCAATACCTTGCCGCTGCGTATCGACCTGTCCGTGCCGCTGGTCGAAGCCGTGCGCACCACTCACCAGCGTCTGAGCGCGCTGCTGATGCACGAGCACGCGCCCCTCGCGCTGGCCCAGCGCTGCAGTGGGGTGGCCGGCTCGCTGCCGCTGTTCAGTGCCTTGTTCAACTACCGCCACAGCAGCGCCGCGGACGGCAGCCACACCGGGGCCATGCAGGGCGTGCGTCTGCTCGGGGGCGAAGAGCGCAGCAACTACCCGCTGACCTTGAGCGTCGATGATCTGGGCGAAGCCTTCAGCTTGAGTGTGCTGGCCCAGGTCGGGATTGACGCTGCGCAGGTGGCCAGTGCCATGAACCAGGTGTTGACGGGCCTTGTGGCCACGCTTGAGCAGTTGCGTCAGCCAGGCGCAGCCTCTGGAACGGGCCTGCCGGTGGCCCTGCTGCCGGTGCTTGGCGCTCCAGCGCAGGCGCAGCTGTTGCACGCCTTCAACGCCACCCACAAAGCCTACCCTCAAGGGCAGACCGTGCATGGGCTGATCGAAGCCCAGGCGGACCGCGCGCCACAAGGGGCTGCGCTGGTGCAGGACGGATGTGTGCTGAGCTATGGCGAACTCAACCGCAGCGCCAACCGCCTGGCGCATTTCCTGATTCAACAGGGCGTAGGCCTGGGCGACCGCGTTGCCCTGTGCTTGCCGCGCAACCCGCAGCGGCTCATTGGCCTGCTGGCCGTGCTCAAGTGCGGGGCGGCCTATGTGCCGATCGACCCGGCTTATCCCGATGAGCGCATCGCCTACCTGCTCGGTGACAGCGCCCCGAAAACGGTGCTGGTCGATCATGTCAACCAAGGCCGGATGGGCCCTGTGCATTGCACAGTCGTGGACCAGGACGGCTGGCAGGGCGAATCGCACGTCAATCCCTGCGTGGCCGGGCTCGATGCGCACCAGCTGGCCTATGTGGTCTACACCTCCGGCTCCACCGGGCAGCCCAAGGGGGTGATGGTCGAACATGCCACCCTGGCCAACCTGGTGCATTGGCACTGCGACGCCTTTGGCGTAGGGGCGGGAACCCACACCAGCACCGTTGCAGGCTTCGGTTTCGACGCCGTGGCCTGGGAGGTCTGGCCGGCCCTGTGCGCCGGGGCTGTGTTGCACGTGCCCCCCGCGCACATCGGGGCCGAGCACGTGGATGAGCTGCTCGACTGGTGGCTGCAACAACCGCTGGCGGTGAGCTTCCTGCCTACCCCGGTGGCCGAGCAGGCGCTGCGCCGCGAGCACCAGCACCCGACCTTGCAGACCTTGCTGATCGGCGGTGACCGTCTGCGTCAGTTCGAGCGTGATCCAGGCTTCACGGTGGTCAATAACTACGGGCCGACCGAAGCCACGGTGGTTGCCACCGCCGGGGCCCTGACCGCGGGCGCGCCGCTGCACATCGGCAAGCCGATCGCCAACACCCGCGTCTACGTGCTGGATGCCTATCGCCAACTGGTGCCATTGGGCGCGGTGGGCGAGTTGTACATCGGTGGGGCAGGTGTGGCACGCGGCTACTTCGACCGTGAGACCTTGACCCACGACCGCTTCCTGCCCGACCCGTACAGCCCCCAAGCCAATGCGCGCATGTACCGCAGTGGCGACCTGGTGCGCTGGCGAGCGGACGGCACCCTGGAGTACCTGGGCCGCAACGATGACCAGGTCAAGGTGCGCGGCGTGCGTGTGGAACTGGGCGAGATCGAATGCACGCTGGCTGCCCAGCCGGGGGTTGGCGATGCCGTGGTGCTGGTACGCGATGACCGGCTGCTGGCCTGGTTCACCGAAACCGCGCCGGTCAACGTCGACGCGCTGCGTCAGGCCATGCTGGCCAGCCTGCCCATGCACCTGGTGCCGCAGGCCTTCACACGTCTGGATGTGCTGCCCTTGACCAGCCATGGCAAGCTCGACCGCAGGGCGCTGCCCGAGCCTGCCATGCTGCACCGGGCCGGCGAGGACCATGAGCCACCCCAAGGCCCGGTAGAAACCGCGCTGGCCCAGGCCTGGGCTGAT
The DNA here is from genome assembly GCF_007678615.1 of Pseudomonas sp. DE0157. NCBI lineage: Bacteria > Pseudomonadati > Pseudomonadota > Gammaproteobacteria > Pseudomonadales > Pseudomonadaceae > Pseudomonas > Pseudomonas sp. DE0157. The sequence goes on along the minus strand of NZ_VEJN01000003.1, from coordinate 132,918 downwards.
CTGCTCGGCGTCGAGCAGGTCGGTCGTCACGACAACTTCTTCGAGCTGGGCGGGCACTCCTTGCTGGCCGTCAACCTGACCGCGCGCCTGCGCCGCGAAGGGCTGCAGGTCGATGTCCGCACCTTGTTCGGCAAGCCGACCATCGCGGCGCTGGCCAGTACCCTGGGCCAGGCGCGCGCGGTCACGGTGCCGGCCAACCTGATCGCCCCCGGCTGCGAGCAGATCACCCCGGCGATGCTGCCGTTGATTACGCTCGATGAGGGCGCCATCGCGCGCATCGTCGCCCAGGTGCCAGGCGGCACCGGCAACGTCCAGGACATCTATCCACTGGCGCCGTTGCAGGAAGGCATTCTCTACCACCATGTCAGTGCCGACGGCCACGACCCCTATGTGCTGGAGTCCCGCTTCGTCTTCGATACCCGTGGGCATCTGGACAACTTCGTGGCGGCATTGAACAAGGTCATCGCCCGACACGATGTGCTGCGCACGGCCATTTTCTGGCAGGGCTTCCCCCAACCTGTGCAGGTGGTGCTGCGCCAAGCTTCGCTGGCCGTGCTATCGGCGCAGGACGCCGTGGGCGGGCCACCACCGGCGTTCGACCTTGGCCAGGCACCGCTGATGCGCCTGGTGGTCGGCCCGGTAGGCACTGACCAGCAGGTGCAGGCCACGTTGCAGTTCCATCACATCGTGATGGACCACACGGCCATGGAAGTGGTGGCGCAGGAGCTGATCGCCTACCTGCAGGGCGATGACGCGCCTGACCAGGCGCCGGTGCCTTACCGCAATTATGTGGCCCAGGCGCGTCTGGGCATGAGCCAGGACGAGCACGAAGCGTTCTTCCGGGCGCAGCTGAGCGCGGTTGATGAACCCACCTTGCCGTTTGGCCTGAGTGATGTGCAGGGCAATGGCCAGGCGCTGGAAGACGCCACGCTGTGGCTTGATGATGCACTGGCCGACCGCTTGCGCAGCCAGGCACGCCGCCTGGGCATCAGCGCCGCAAGCCTGTTCCACCTGGGCTGGGCGCGTCTGTTGAGTGCAGCCACAGGGCAGGGCACGGTGGTGTTCGGCACCGTGCTGCTGGGCCGTCTTCAGGGCGGCGAAGGGGCCGAACGGGCCTTAGGCATGTTCATCAATACCTTGCCGCTGCGCATCGACCTGGCGGGTATGCCCGTCGAGGCCGCGGCACGGGCGGCCCACCGCCAGCTCAGCGAACTGCTGGCCCACGAGCATGCCTCGTTGGCCCTGGCCCAACGCTGCAGTGGCGTGGCCGCGCCGCAGCCGCTGTTCAGCACCATGCTCAACTACCGGCACAGCACCCAGGCCAGCGCCAGCCAGAAAGCGGCGAGCGCAGGCATTACCATCGGCCAAAGCCAGGAACGCAGCAACTACCCTCTGGGGTTGAACGTGGACGATGTGGGCCAGGCCTTCCGCCTGGTGGCCACGACCACGGCTGCGGTGGGTGCAGCGCGTATCTGCGGGCAGATGCAGCACGTGTTGCGGGCGCTGGTGACGGCGCTTGAGCAAGCCCCTGATCGAGGCGTGCAGCACTTGCCAGTGCTGGAAGCCGCAGAGCGCGAGCGGGTAGTGGCAGCGTTCAACGCCACGGCCAGGGACTACGACCTGGACCACACCTTGCACGGGCTGATCGAAGCCCAGGTACGACGCACGCCGACGGCGGTGGCGGTGAGCGCCGAGGAAGGCGAGCTGACCTTCGAGCAGCTCGACGCCCAGGCCAACCGCCTGGCTCATCACCTGATTGGGCTGGGTGTGAAGCCTGATGATCGCGTGGCGATCTGCGTCGAACGCGGTTTGTCGATGATGGTGGGCCTGCTCGGGATCCTGAAGGCGGGCGGCGCTTATGTGCCGGTCGACCCGGACTACCCGGCAGCGCGTGTGCGCCACATGCTGACCGACAGCGCGCCCGTGGCCGTGCTTGTGCATGGCGCAACCCGCCATGTGCCGGAACACCCGGTCCTGATCGATCTGGATGCACCCGTCTGGCAACACTGCCCGGCTATCGCTGCGTCGGGGACCGGGCTGACCCCTCGGCATCTGGCCTATGTGATCTATACCTCGGGCTCAACCGGCTTGCCCAAAGGGGTGATGAACGAGCACGCCGGCGTGGTCAACCGCCTGCTGTGGATGCAGGATGCCTATGCCCTGGAGCCTGGCGACGTCGTGCTGCAGAAGACCCCGTTCAGCTTCGACGTTTCGGTTTGGGAGTTGCTGTGGCCCTTGCAGACCGGTGCAAAACTGGTCATGGCCAGGCCCGGTGGGCATCGCGACCCGCAGTACCTGCAACAGGCCATCGAAGCCGAAGGCGTCAGCACACTGCACTTCGTGCCGTCGATGCTGGACGTATTCCTCTCGGCCATGGAATCAGGCTGGTCCGCGCCTTCGCTCAAACGGGTGGTGTGCAGCGGCGAAGCATTGCCGGGCAGCCTGGTGCGTCGCTTCCACCAGCAACTGCCAGACGTGGAGCTGCACAACCTCTACGGCCCGACCGAGGCCGCAGTGGATGTGAGTGCCTGGCACTGCGTGAGCGCGCCCGACAACACCCCAATCGGCAAACCCATCGCCAATACCACCCTGTACGTACTGGATGAGCAAGGCCAGCCGGTGCCGCAGGGCGTGGCCGGTGAGCTATACATCGGTGGCGTACAGGTCGCCCGCGGTTACCTGAACCGCTCCGAGCTGACCGCCGAGCGCTTCGTCGATGACCCCTTCGGCCAGCGCCCAGGCGGGCGGCTGTACCGCACCGGCGACCTGGCACGGCACCTGCCGGACGGCAACCTCGAATACCTGGGCCGTAACGACGACCAGGTGAAGGTGCGCGGGCTGCGTATCGAACTGGGTGAAATTCAAGCAGCCATGACGGCTGTCGCGGGCATCAAGGAGGCCGTGGTCATCGCCCGCGACCAGCGCTTGATTGCCTACTACACCGGCTCCCAGCAACCGGTAGACGCGCTTCGCGCAGCCTTGCTGCGTCAATTGCCGGACTTCATGGTGCCGGCGCTGTTCATGCACCTTCAGACCTTGCCGCTGAGCCCCAACGGCAAGCTCGACCGCAAGGCCTTGCCTGAACCCGACGCACTGCCGCAGCGCCCGTTCGAAGCGCCCGAAGGGCCAACCGAAACCCTGATGGCTGCACTGTGGTGCGAGCTGCTGGAGGTAGAGCGGGTAGGGCGGCACGACAACTTCTTCGAACTGGGCGGGCACTCGCTGCTGGCCGTCACCCTGACCTCCAGGCTGCGCGAAGCAGGCCTTGAGGCCGACGTGCGGGCCCTGTTCGACCAACCGACACTGGCAGGCTACGCAGCCATCACAGACAGAATGGAGATCGTCCTGTGAGCATCAACCAATTACTGGCCACACTGGCCAACCACGATGTGCAGCTGGCGCTCAAGGATGGCCAACTGGTGGTGCAGGGCAACCGACAGGCACTGACCGACGGCGCCCTGGTGGCCCAGTTGCGGGCCCACAAACCGGCGCTGGTGAGCCTGATCGAGCGCGGCGAGTACGTGGCCCGCAAGCACGGCCCGGTGGCCGTGCCGCCCAACCTCATCACACCTGGTAGCACCCACATCGACGCGGCGATGCTCAACCTGGTGACCCTGGACCAGGCCACCGTGGATCAAGTGGTCGCGGCCATCCCGGGCGGGGCGGCCAACGTGCAGGACATCTACCCGCTGGCGCCCCTGCAGCAGGGCATGCTGTTCCACCATGCCAGCGCCGAAGGCCACGACCCGTATGTGATGCAGGCGCGCTTCGCCTTTGCCAGCCAAGCACGCTTCGACGCTTTCGCGCAGGCGCTGCGCGGCGTCATCGCCCGCCATGACATATTGCGCACGTCGGTGCACTGGGAAGGCCTGGCCCAACCCCTGCAGGTGGTCTGGCGGCACGCCGAGCTGGCGGTGCTGACACTGGCAGACCCGGCGACCGAACGGGACTGGATCGACCTGACCCAGGCACCCCTGATCCGCCTGCTGCGCGAGCCCACCCAGCTCGACGGCACGCTGCATGCCACCTTGCAGTTCCATCACATCGCCCTGGACCACAGTGCACTGGACGTGGTGCGGCAGGAGCTGATCGCCTTTCTGACCGGCAACAGCGAGCAGCTTGGGGCCGCGGTACCGTTTCGCGACTACGTGGCTCAAGCCGTGCTTGGCGTCAGCCAGGCCGAGCACGAAGCTTTTTTCCGCGACATGCTCGGCGACATCGACGAGCCGACCCTGGCCTACGGGCTTGCCCAGGTACAGGGGGGCGACCCGGTGCATGAAGAGCATCAACTCGACTTGCCGCTGGCGCTGTGCCAGGGTTTGCGCAGCCATGCCCGCACCCTGGGGGTAAGCGTTGCCAGCCTGTTCCACCTGGCCTGGGGGCGCGTGCTGGGCGGGCTGACCGGGCACGATCAGGTGGTGTTCGGCACGGTGCTGATGGGGCGCTTGCTCGGCGCGCAAGGGACCGACCGGGCCTTGGGCATCTTCATCAACACCTTGCCATTGCGGGTGGACCTGGCGGCAGCAAACCTTGAAAGCGCTATCCACGCGACCCACAAGCGACTGACCGCCTTGATGCGCCATGAACACGCGCCACTGGCGCTGGCCCAACGGTGCAGCGGCGTGGCCGCACCCGCGCCGCTGTTCAATAGCCTGCTCAATTACCGGCACAGCGCCGTCGGCCCGGCTGAGCCGCGCCGGGCAGCATTGGCCGGCATCGACATCATCGACTCGGTCGAAGCCACCAACTACCCATTGACCTTGAGTGTCGACGATTTGGGCGAGGGGTTGCGCCTGACCTTGCTGGCCGATGCCCAGGTACCGGCGCCACGTGTTTGCGCCTATCTGCAGCAGACTCTTGAGAGCTTGTTGCGCGCGCCGCAGGCGGCGGTACTCGACCTGCCCATGTTGCCGGAGGCCGAGCGTCAGTGGCTGCTGGACAACTTCAATGCCTGCCACGGCGATTATGACCAGCAGCATACGCTGCACCAGCGTATCGAGCAGCGCGCCCAGCACTGCCCGGATGCGGTGGCGGTAACCTTTGGCGAACGTCAGTTGAACTATGGCCAGCTCAACCTGCAGGCCAATGCCCTGGCCCATCACCTGATCGCCCTGGGGGTGCGACCGGATGACCGCGTGGCAGTGCTGGCCCGGCGCGGCCTGGAGACGCTGGTGGGCCTGTTGGCGGTGCTCAAGGCAGGCGCAGGCTACGTGCCTGTCGATGCTGCCCATCCTGACGAGCGGGTGCGCTACCTGCTTGAGGACAGCGCCCCGGTGGCGGTACTGACGCAGCGGGCGCTGCTGTCACGGGTCGGTCATAGTGAACGGCCGGTGCTGCTGCTGGACCAGCCCGACTGGCCGACCCGTAACGACGACCCTGTTGTCAAAGGCCTCACCCCTCGGCACCTGGCCTATGTGATCTACACCTCCGGCTCGACCGGTGAGCCCAAAGGGGTGATGGTCGAGCACCTGACGGTGAACAATCTGGTGGACTGGCATTGTCGCGCTTTCGGCCTGGGCCCGGGTCGGCATACTTCAAGCCTTGCCGGGTTCGGTTTCGATGCGATGGCTTGGGAAATCTGGCCGGCACTGTGCGCCGGCGCAACCGTGCACCTGGCGCCGACGAGCGGCGCCAGCGACGACCTGGACGCCATGCTGGCCTGGTGGCAGGCGCAGCCGCTGGATGTGAGCTTCTTGCCCACGCCCGTGGCCGAATACGCCTTCAACCACCACCTGGAACACCCCACGCTGCGCACCCTGCTGATTGGCGGTGACCGCTTGCGCCAGTTCAACCGTACCCAGCGCTTCACCGTGGTGAACAATTATGGCCCCACCGAAACCACGGTCGTGGCAAGCTCCGGCGCCGTGCAGGCCGGCAGCACCCTGCACATTGGCAAACCGGTGGACAATGCCCGGCTCTACGTGCTCGACGCGCGCCGGCAACCGGTGCCGCTGGGCGTGCCTGGCGAGCTGTACATCGGCGGTGCCGGGGTTGCCCGTGGTTACCTGAACCGCCCGCAACTGACAGCCGAGCGCTTCGTGCAAGACCCGTTCGCAACCTCGGCCAGTGCCCGCATGTACCGCTCAGGCGATTTGGTGCGCTGGCTTGCCGACGGCTCCCTGGAGTACCTGGGCCGCAACGATGACCAGGTCAAGATCCGCGGCTTGCGCATCGAGCCCGGCGAGATCGAGAGCCGCCTGGCGGCCCTGGCAGGTATCGACGAGGCGGTGGTCATCGCCCGCGAAGATCAGCCGGGGCACCCACGCCTGGTGGCTTACTACACGGCCAAACCCGACGTGGTACCGCTCGAACCTGACGGTCTGCGCGCGCAATTGCAGGCCCACCTGCCTGAATACATGGTCCCGGTAGCCTTCATCGCCTTGCCAGCGCTACCCCTGACCGCCAACGGCAAACTTGACCGGCGCGCACTGCCGGCACCGGAGCGCTCAGCGCTTTTCGAGGTGGGTTTCGAAGCGCCGGTGGGCGAGCTCGAGCAGGCCCTGGCCCAGCTGTGGGCAGAGCTGCTGCACGTGGAGCGGGTCGGGCGGCATGACGACTTCTTCCGCCTGGGTGGGCATTCGCTGTTGGCCATGCGCATGGTTTCCCAGGTGCGCGTACGCCTGGGGGCTGAGCTGAGCCTGGCGGCACTGTTTGCCGCCCCGCAACTGGCCAGCGTGGCCAGGCACCTGGAGGAGGCTGGGCGCAGCGAGGTGCCGCCCATCGTGGCGGTAGCGCCAGGGCAGCCCTTGCCCATGTCCTTCGCCCAGCAGCGCCTATGGTTCCTGGCACAGCTGGAGGGTGGCAGCCAGGCCTACAACGTTCCCCTGGCCCTTGGCCTGCGCGGTGCGCTGGATGTCGATGCGCTGGAAGCAGCCCTGCTGCGCCTGCTGGAGCGCCACCCGGTGCTGCGTAGCCAGTTCAAGGCCGTGGCGGACAGCGCCGAGGTGGTCATTTGCCCCGTGCCGCAGAGGGGCTGGTTGCAACGCGAGGCAGTAACGCCCGAGGCCTTGCCCGCCCGGCTTCAGGTGCTTGCCCGGGCCCCCTTCGACCTGGCCTGCGGGCCCCTGGTGCAGGCGCACGTGTTGCGCCTGGGCGAGCAGCACCATGTACTGGCCATGATCATGCACCATATCGTGGCCGATGGTTGGTCCCTGGGCGTGATGACCCACGAGTTGAACCTGCTCTACGCCGCATTGCGTGAGGGCCGGGATGACCCGCTGCCCGCGCTGGCCCTGCAGTACACCGATTACGCCCTGTGGCAGCGTCGATGGCTGACGGGCGAACGCCTGCAACAGCAGCTCGATTACTGGCACCAGACGCTGGAGGGTGCCCCGGCGCTGATCAGCCTGCCCACCGACCGGCCACGCCCGGCGCGTCAGGACCTGGCCGGTGCCAGCGTGCCGGTGCACCTGTCGCCGCGTCTCTCGGCGGCGCTGCGCACTCTGGCCCATCAACACGGTGCGACCCTGTACATGACAGTGCTGGCAGCCTGGTCAGCGCTGCTGGCGCGCCTGGCCGGACAGCCTGAGGTAATAATCGGCTGCCCGGTCGCAGGACGCGGGCGCGCCGAACTCGAACCCTTGGTCGGGCTGTTCGTCAATACGCTGGCCGTGCGCATCGACCCAAGTGCAGCACCGACCGCACAGGCCTTGATGGGCCAGGTACGCGACCGGGTTCTGCAGGCTCAGGCCCACCAGGACGTGCCGTTCGAGCACGTGGTGGAAGTGCTGCGCCCGGCGCGCAGCCTGAGCCATACGCCCGTGTTCCAGGTCAGCTTGAACTGGCAGGCAACCGAGGGGGCAGCGCTGGCGTTGGCCGGCTTGCATCTGGAGGCCGTCAACCAGGCCAGCGCCGTGGCCAAGTTCGACCTGACTTTGAACCTGGGAGAACAGGGCGACTGCCTGATTGGCAGCCTGGACTACGCCACAGCGCTGTTCGATGAGGCGACGGTGTGCCGCTACCTGGGTTACTTCGAGCGGCTGCTCTGGGCGATGACGGCCGATGACCAGCAACCCTTGGCCCAGGTGGACCTGTTGGACGCCTGCGAGCGTGATCACCTGTTATTCGCGCTGAACCAGACGCAAACCGCCTGCACCCGTGAGTGCAGCGTGACGCACCTGTTCGAGCGGCGCGCGGCCGAGCACCCCGCGGCCATCGCCGCTGTGCATGGCGAGCAGGTCCTGCGTTATGGCGAGCTCAACCGTCAGGCCAACCGCCTGGCACGGTACCTGGTTGACCAGGGCGTCAGGCCAGATGCGCAGGTGGCGCTGCTGCTGCCGCGCTCGTTCTCGTTGCTGGTGGCCCAGTTGGCCGTGCTCAAATGTGCGGCCAGCTATGTGCCGCTTGACCTGCACGCACCTGCCGAACGCCAGGCGTTCATGGTGCAGGACTGCCATGCCAGCCTGGTGCTGACAATGGCCACGATCAACGCACACCTGGACGCCCGACGCATCGACCTCGATGCCTTGCAGCTTGCAGGCTGGACGGATGATGACCTGGGCCTGGCAGCGACCGCCGACAGCACCGCCTACGTGATGTACACCTCCGGCACCACCGGCCAACCCAAGGGTGTGTGCGTGCCGCACCGTGGCATCGTGCGGCTGGTGGTGGACAACGGCTATGTCGAACTGGGCCCCAATGACCGCCTGGGCTTGGTCTCCAATCCGGCGTTCGATGCCAGCACCTTCGAGGTCTGGGGTGCGTTGCTCAACGGCGGCCAGGTGCAGGTGATCGACCACGCCACGCTGGTCGACCCTGAGCGTTTTGCCTGCGCGCTGCATGACCAGGCCATTACGGTGCTGTTCCTGACCACTGCGCTGTTCAACCAGTATGTACAGCTGATGCCCCAGGCACTGGCCGGGCTGCGGGTGCTGATCAGCGGCGGTGAGCGGGCCGAGCCGGCCGCGTTCCGCGCACTTTTGACCCAGGCACCTGGCCTGCGCCTGATCAATGCCTATGGCCCTACCGAAACCACCACCTTCGCTGTCACCTGCGAAGTTCACGCGCTGGCGCCGCAGGCAAACCAGGTCCCTATTGGTCGCCCCATCGGCAACACCCAGGTGTACGTGCTTGATGCGTGGCAGCGTCCGGTGCCACAGGGCGTGGTCGGTGAATTGTATGTGGGCGGTGACGGTGTGGCCCTGGGTTATCTGAATCGGCCCGACCTGACCGCACAGCGTTTCGTCGAAAACCCCTTCGGCCAGCAGGCGGGGGCCCGTCTTTACCGCACCGGCGACCTGGTGCGCTGGAATGCCGACGGCCAGCTCGAATGCCTGGGGCGTAACGACGATCAGGTGAAAATCCGCGGCTTCCGCATTGAGCCAGGCGAAATCGAGCAAGTGCTGGCGCAGGCACCCGGCATCGGGGAGGTGCTGGTCATGGCCATCGAGCAGGCCCACGGGCCCCACCGACTGGTCGCCTGGTACACGCGCCGTAGCGAGGAACTCGATGGCACGGGGCTGCGCGATTACCTGCGCGTCCGACTACCCGACTACATGGTACCTTCGGCATTCGTGCCTCTGGCGCGGATGCCGCTGAACAACAACGGCAAGGTCGATCGGACGGCGCTGCCGCCCCCGGGGCTACAGGATCTGTCGACGGTGGCGTTCGAGGCCCCTCGGGCTGGGCATGAGTCAGACCTGGCGCGAATCTGGGCCGATCTGCTCGGGCTCAACACCGTCGGCCGGCAGGACCGGTTCTTCGAGCAGGGCGGGCACTCCTTGCTGGCCATGCGCATGCTGGCCCAGGTGCGCGAACAGATGGGCTGCGAACTGGCGTTGGCCGACCTGTTCGCCGACGACTGCCTGGCCGCGGTGGCGGCCACCTTGCAGGCCAGCGTGCAAGCCTTACCCGCTCTGGAGCCGATGCCACGTGAAGGGCGCCTGCCGCTTTCCCTGGCCCAGCAGCGCCTGTGGTTCCTGACCCAGATGGGTGAAGCCAGTGCTGCGTATCACATTCCGGTGGCGCTGCACCTGCAAGGGCGCCTGCACCGCCAGGCGCTGGAGCGCAGCCTGCGGGCGCTGGTGGCCCGTCATGAAAGCCTGCGCAGCCACTTCCATGAGCATGACGGGGAACCGTATGTGGCGCTGGCAACCGATACCGGCGCCTTCACCGTGCAGTGGCACCAGGCCTGCGGGCTGGATACGCCTGCGTTGCAAGCCTGGGCCCGCGCCGAGGCGGCGCGGCCCTTTGCCTTAGACCAGGATTTGCCGGTGCGCGCTCATGTGCTTGAGCTCAGTGATGACCGCCACGCGCTGCTACTGGTCGTTCACCACCTGGTGGCCGATGGCTGGTCCCTGGGCATTCTGATTGGCGAGCTGGCGGCGCTCTACCAGGCTTTCGCTACGGGCGCCCCCGACCCGCTGCCCGCGCTTGGGGTGCAGTACCTCGATTATGCCCAGTGGCAGCAGCGCTGGCTCAACGGTTCGGCGCTGCATGCCCAGGCCGACTATTGGCGCAAGCAGCTCCACGGCTCGCCTGCGCTGCTCACTCTGCCGTGGGACCGGCCTCGTCCGGAGCGCCAGCAATACGCCGGCGACAGTGTCCAGGTGCAGCTCGACCTGCCGTTAAGCGAAGCCCTCAAGGCTGTGTGCACACGCCATGGCGTCACACCGTTCATGCTGTTCACGGCAGCGTGGGCAGCACTGCTCGCTCGGCTGTCCGGGCAGCAGGATGTGGTCATCGGCTCGCCGGTCGCCAGTCGACGGCAGAGCCAGGTCCAGGGAATGGTAGGCATGTTCGTCAATGCCCTGGCCCTGCGCCTTGACCTGTCGGGCCGCCCGCAGGTGTCTGCGTTGTTGGCCCAGGCCAAGGCCGTGGTGCTGGAGGCCCAGGCCCATCAGGATGTTCCGTTCGAACAGGTGGTGGAGCTGTTGCGCCCGCGTCGAAGCCTTGGGCATACGCCGCTGTATCAGGCAACACTGGACTGGGATGCCAACACCGGGCACCGGGCCCCTGCGTTTGCGGACTTGCACGTCAGCGCCATGGCTGCCGAGGCCGCAGTGGCCAAGTTCGACCTGAGCTTGAGCATGGGTGAGCGGGCCGGCTGCTTTGCCGGTGGCATCGTGTATGCCACCGCGCTGTTCGACCGCGCCACAATCGAACGCTTCGCCGGTTACCTGCAGCGCGTACTGCAAGTCTTTGCGACCAGCGACCAGGCTACCGTCGCGGACATCGACCTGTTGGCTGCCGAAGAACGTGAGCGGGTGCTGCACGCCTTCAACGCGACCAGCACCGACCATGACCTGGACTGTACCCTGCACGCGCTGATCGAGGCCCAGGCGCAGCGCACACCCCAGGCCGTCGCCGTCAGTGCCGAGGAGGGGGAGCTGACCTTCGAGCAACTCAACGCCCAGGCCAACCGCCTGGCTCACCACCTGATCACGCTGGGTGTGAAACCCGACGATCGCGTGGCGATCTGCGTCGAACGCGGCTTGTCGATGATGGTGGGCCTGCTGGGGATTCTGAAGGCAGGCGGCGCTTATGTGCCGGTCGATCCGGACTACCCGGCAGAACGTATTCGCTACATGCTCACCGACAGCGACCCGGTAGCGGTGCTGGTGCACGCGGCGACCCGGCATGTGCCTGAGCACGGCGTCGTGATCGATCTGGACGCGCCTTTGAGCTTCGAACTTCCTGCCGACAACCCGCATGTGCCAGGGCTCACCGCGCAGCACCTGGCGTACGTCATCTACACCTCAGGCTCTACCGGCCTGCCCAAAGGGGTGATGAACGAGCAGGCCGGCGTGGTCAACCGCCTGCTGTGGATGCAGGACGCCTACGCGCTGGATGCTGACGACGTCGTGCTGCAGAAGACCCCGTTCAGCTTCGACGTTTCGGTCTGGGAGCTGCTGTGGCCCTTGCAGACCGGTGCAAAACTGGTCATGGCCCGGCCCGGTGGGCATCGCGACCCGCAGTACCTACAACGGGCTATCGAGGCCGAAGGTGTCAGCACGCTGCACTTCGTGCCGTCGATGCTGGACGTATTCCTCTCGGCCATGGAATCAGGCTGGTCCGCGCCTTCGCTCAAACGGGTGGTGTGCAGCGGCGAAGCATTGCCGGGCAGCTTGGTGCGTCGTTTCCACCAACAACTGCCAGACGTGGAGCTGCACAACCTCTACGGCCCGACCGAAGCCGCGGTGGATGTGAGTGCCTGGCACTGTGTGACCGCACCCGACAACACCCCCATCGGCAAACCCATCGCCAACACCACCCTCTACGTACTGGACGAGCAAGGCCAGCCGGTGCCCCAAGGCGTGGCGGGTGAGCTGTACATCGGTGGCGTACAGGTGGCCCGCGGTTACCTGAACCGACCCGAACTGACCGCCGAGCGCTTCGTGGATGACCCCTTCGGCCAGCGCCCAGGCGGGCGGCTGTACCGTACGGGCGACCTGGCGCGGCACCTGGCGGACGGCAACCTTGAATACCTGGGCCGTAACGACGATCAGGTCAAGCTTCATGGTCTGCGCATCGAACTGGGTGAAATCCAGGCGGCGATGACGGCCGTGGACACCGTCAAGGAAGCGGTCGTGCTCGCCTGCGACCAGCACCTGGTTGCGTACTACACGGGCCAGCGTCTGGCCCCCGAGGCGTTGCGGGCCATCTTGATGGCGCGCTTGCCCGGGTTCATGGTTCCGGCGCAATTCATCCACCTGGCCGCGCTTCCGCTGGGCCCTAACGGCAAGCTTGATCGCAAGGCGTTGCCAGCGCCCGAAGTGCAGCAGCGCCCCTTCGAAGCCCCTTGCGGGGACGTCGAGCAGCTAGTCGCGAGCCTTTGGCGCGAGTTGCTCGAGGTCGATGAGGTGGGCCGCCATGACAACTTCTTCGAGTTGGGCGGTCACTCGCTGGCCGCCATTCGCCTGGTGGACCGCCTGCACAAAGCCGGGGTGCCCGCGGCGCTCAATGACGTCTTCCAGCGCCCAACGGTGGCAATGCTCGCCAGGCTGGTGGAACGGCAGGCGCCCGCGGTACCGACCGTCATCACGGTCCGGCCGGGTACTGCCCAGGCGCCGCTGTTCCTTGTGCATGAATTTTCCGGGCTGGACTTCTACTTCCCCGTGCTTGCCCAGCAGATAGGGGGCGACTTTGCCATTCACGGCCTGCCAGGCGTACCCCACGGCGCCCCGCAGCCGCGCACGCTGGAGTGCCTGGCGCGCTACCAGATCACGCAGATGCGCACCGTACAACCCCATGGGCCCTACCGTCTGGCCGGGTGGTCGTTCGGCGGTGTGCTGGCCTTGGAGATGGCCAATCAGCTGCGCGGCGCCGATGAACAGGTGGCGTTCGTGGGGTTGATCGACACCTACGCACCGCGCCTGGCCGACCAGGGCAAGGCACGCTGGGAAGGCCCGTATGCCTTGGAGCGGCAGTTGCTGCTCAACTGCACGGCGTACTGGCAAACCAAGGGTGAGGCAGGCGACGCCAAGCGGGCGCTGCTCGCGCGCCTGGAGCAGGACCAGGCCGACTTCGCGACCCTGGTGGCAAGCTGCCGTGAGCACGAGGTGCTTTACGGCCTATGGGCCAGCATGACGGACGCGGACCTGCGGCATTATTTCTGCCGCGAGCTCGCCCATGGCCATGCGTTGGCCCATTACCGCCCAGCGTCCGTGGATGTGCCGGTGCACCTGCTCTGCGCCGCAGAGGCTGACGAGGTGCCAGAGGGCCTTGGCTGGCGTACGGCGTTGCCGACCCAGGTGCTAGTGACGCACAGCGTTCCGGGGGATCATCGCAGCTTGATGCAAACGCCCCATGTGACCACGGTTGGCCAGGTGCTGACGCAGGCACTGGCAACTGCTGCCGTTACGCCTGTACCACCGCCCTCGGCCCCCGTGGCCATCCAGACCGGCGCTGCCGGGCACGCGGCCGTGTTCTGCGTGGCCGGTGCCGGCGACAGTGTGACCAGCTTCATCGGCTTGGCCGAGGCGTTGGGCCCACAGTGGCCCGTGCAGGGCTTGCAGGCCCGAGGCCTGGATGGCCTGTCGCTGCCGCACAGCTGCGTCGAGGCTGCAGCAGCGTGCCATGTGCAGGCGATCGAAGCGGCCTATCCCGAGGGCCCGCTGAACTTGGTGGGGCACTCGTTCGGAGGCTGGGTGGCCCATGCCATGGCCGCGCGCTTTGAGGCCAAAGGGCGTCAAGTGCGGTCCTTGACGTTGATCGACAGCGAAGGCCCAGGCCCGGGGAGCACCTGCGGCCAGCCCCATACCTTCACCCAGACGCTGCTGCGCCTGATCGATGCGTTGGAAATGTCCACCGGCAAACCCCTTGGCCTGGACCGGGTGGCGTTTGCCCAGGCCAGCGACGATCAGCAACAGCACCAGCTGCACGCGGCCATGGTGCGTTCAGGACTGCTGCCTGCCAGGTCCAGTACGCGTGTGCTCGACGGCACGGTGCGCACCTTTGGGGCGGCGCTGCGCACGGCCTACCACCCCGAGCTGCCGTACACCGGCCCGGCAGGGTTGGTGCTGGTGGACGATCCGGGACTCGACACTGAAGGTAATGCTGCCGAGCACCGTCTCATGCAGCAACGCTGGGAACAGTTGTTGCCTGAACTGAAGGTGTGGAAGGCGCCGGGCGACCATTTCAGCATCCTCAAGGTGCCGCATGTGTTCAGCCTGGCCGCCTGGTGGCATGACGGTCAGGCACTTGCTCAGGCCCAGGTCGCTCAGTAGCCGGTTACCTGGCAGCAGGTGGGCGAGCCCGCCGTTGCCAGGTCTCGGCGCAGTCTTGTCAAACAAAGGAATAACGTGTGTCCATGGATAAAACCAAACTGCGCAAATGGGGCATCGGGCTGGGCCTTGCCGTGATGGCGAGTATCGGCCTGTATGCGGTTCAGGCCCCAGCCAAGGCACCGCAGTACATCACCGCCCAGGTCGAGCGCGCCGACATCGAGAACGCGGTACTGGCTACCGGGGTGCTCGAAGGGATCAAACAGGTGGATGTGGGTGCCCAGGTATCCGGTCAGCTGAAATCGCTCAAGGTGAAGCTGGGCGACAAGGTGACCGAAGGCCAGTGGCTGGCCGAGATAGACCCGCTGGTGCTGCGCAACACCTTGCGCCAGGCGGAGGTGGACGAGCAGAAGCTGCAGGCCCAGCGCCGCTCGACCCTGGCCCAACTCAAGCAGGCCAAAGGGGTCTATGAACGCTATCGGGCGCTGCAGGTCGATGCCTCGGTATCGCGCCAGGAATATGAAAAGGCCGAGGCCGACTATCAGGTCCAGCAGGCCGCCGTGGGCTCGCTCGATGCGCAGATCCGCAGCGCCCAGGTGGAAATCGACACGGCCCGAGTCAACCTGGGCTATACCCGCATCAGCGCACCGATCACAGGCCACGTGGTGGGCATCGTTACCCAGGAAGGGCAGACGGTGATCGCCAACCAGCTGGCCCCGGTGCTGCTCAAGCTGGCCAACCTGGACACCATGACCGTCAAGGCACAAGTCTCGGAAGCGGATGTGATTCACATCACGCCGGGCCAGGAGGTGTATTTCACCATCCTGGGGGAAGACAAACGCTATTACGCCAAGCTGCGTGGCACCGAGCCTGCCCCTCAGCACTACGCCCAAAGCGACAAGGCAGAGGGCGGGGCCGGCAAGCCAACGGGCGCTGTGTTCTACAACGCCTTGTTCGAAGTCCCCAACCCTGATCACCGCCTGCGCATCGCCATGACGGCGCAAGTGCACATCGTACTCGACACCGCGCAGCAGGTGCTGACCGTGCCGGTGGCGGCACTGGGTGGGCGCGAGGCCGACGGCAGCTTCGCCGTGCGGGTGCTCGATGACAAGGGCTTCGCCGAGCAGCGCAAGGTGGTGGTGGGGATCAACAACAACGTTCGGGTACAGATCGAGCAGGGTCTCAACGAAGGTGACCGTGTGGTGATTGGCGAGCCGATCACCGGCGACTCGGGAGCCTGAACATGAACATGAATGTGCAACCGACCGCCCCCCTGAGCCAGGCAACAGGGCAGGGGGAGCCCTTGCTTTGCCTGAAGGGCGTTACCCGTAGTTTCCAGGCCGGCGAGCGGGCTTTTCTCGCCCTCAAGGGTATCGACCTGCAGATTCACCGTGGTGAGCTGGTGGCCATCATCGGCGCCTCGGGCTCGGGCAAGTCCACGCTGATGAACATCCTGGGCTGCCTGGACAATGCCAGCGCTGGCAGTTACCGGGTCGATGGTCAGCAAACCCGGGACCTTGACGCCGATGCGCTGGCCGCTCTGCGCCGCGATCACTTCGGGTTCATCTTCCAGCGCTACCACTTGCTGCCGCACCTGGACGCCCTGCACAACGTCGAGATCCCTGCCGTGTACGCCGGGATGGACCTGCAACGCCGCCATGAGCGGGCGCAGACGCTGCTGAGCCGGCTGGGGCTGGGCGAGCACTTGCGCCACCGTCCCAGCCAGCTGTCCGGAGGCCAGCAGCAGCGGGTGAGCATATGCCGGGCCCTGATGAATGGCGGCCAGGTGATCCTGGCAGACGAACCCACAGGCGCGCTGGACAGCGCCAGCGGCAAGGAAGTCATGAAGATCCTGCTGGAGCTGCACGCCGCGGGCCACACCGTGATCCTGGTCACCCATGACCCGCAGGTGGCCGCACATGCCGAGCGCATCATCGAAGTCAGCGACGGTCAGATCGTCAGCGACCAGCGCAAAGCCCCTGAAACGGTGCCTGCACGGGCCGTTGCCCCAACGCCGGCTCGGCCAGGTGGGCATCGCCTGTTGGCAAGCCTGGGCATGTTCCGCGAGGCGTTCAAGATGGCCTGGCTGGCCTTGGTGTCACACCGCATGCGTACCTTGCTGACCATGCTGGGGATCATCATCGGCATCACCTCGGTGGTGTCTATTTCAGCTATCGGCGAGGGGGCCAAGGGGTATGTACTCAAGGACATCCAGGCCATCGGCAGCAACACCATCGATGTGTATTCAGGAAGCAACTTCGGCGACAGCCGGGCCAGAAACATCGAAACCTTGGTGCCGGCGGATGTGGCGGCGCTCAACGCCTTGTATTACGTCGACAGCGCAACGCCTGTGATCGGTCAGGGCACGCTGGTGCGCTACCGCAACCTGGACGTGGACGTACAGCTCAATGGCGTCAGCGAGCACTACTTCCAGGTGCGCAACATCCCACTGGCAGCGGGCATCGTGTTCAGTGCCGAGGATGCCCGGCGCCAGGCCCAGGTGGTGGTCATCGACCATAACACCCGCGAACGCCTGTTCGGCCCGGCCATCGCCCCCCTTGGGCAAGTGATCCTGGTCGGTAACCTGCCCTGTACCGTGATCGGCGTCACGGCCCGCAACAAGAACCTGTTCGTGGCCAGCAACCAGCTGAACATCTGGGTGCCGTACGAGACTGCCGCCGGGCGGGTGCTGGGACAGCGTCACCTGGACAGCATCAGCGTGCGGATCAAGGATGGGGTGCCCAGCAAGCGGGTCGAGGAGGAGGTCAGCCGGGTACTGCTGCAGCGCCACGGCAGCAAGGACTTCTTCACCAACAACCTGGACAGCATCATGCAGACCGTGCAGAAGACCAGCCGCTCGCTGACCTTGCTGCTGTCGCTGATCGCGGTGATCTCGCTGGTGGTGGGCGGCATCGGGGTGATGAACATCATGCTGGTATCGGTGACCGAACGTACCCGGGAAATCGGCATACGCATGGCCGTCGGGGCCCGTCAGGTCGACATCCGCCAGCAGTTCCTGGTCGAAGCGGTCATGGTCTGCCTGTTAGGCGGGTTAGTGGGCGTGGGCCTGTCCTACGCGGTGGGCTACCTGTTCGAACTGTTCGTCAAGCAATGGGAAATGGTGTTTTCTCCGGCCTCGATCGTGATGGCGTTCGCCTGCTCGACCTTGATCGGGGTGGTGTTCGGCTTCGTGCCGGCGCGCAATGCGGCTCGACTGGACCCCATCGAAGCGCTGGCACGGGACTGAGCCACCCGCACTACAGTTGGACCGGAGCTTGGCCTAGGCGTACATCCAGCGCATCAGCGAATGCCGCCCGCCGATGCCCAGCTTGATCACGGCCCGGCGCAGGTAGCTTTCGACGGTATTCACGCGCAGGCCAAGCCGCTCGGCCTGCTCGGGGGCCGTTTGACCGGCCAGCAGCCCAAGGCAGACCTGGCGCTCGCGTTCGGACAGCTTAAGGCCGGTCTGGGCCAGGCGCTCGATGAACCGCTGCTCCAGGCTCTCGTGGCTATTGCGCTGCGCGGTGGGTTGCAGGGCACGCAGGTGTTTCTCCAGCATCGGCAGCACCAAGGGTGTAATGGCCTCGAGCCTGTTGCGCTCCAGGGCGGAGAAGCCGTAGGTGGTGTCGGCGCGCAGTACGCGGATCTCGACCCGCGCGTCGCTGGTGCGGATACGGTGCAGGCGCGATGGGTCGCCCGAGGCGGTGGCAGTGGCTTGATCGCACGAGAACACGGTTTCGTCGAGCACGGTGGTTTCGCTCGGCGAGCGTGGCAGCTGGCGGATCTGCGTGGCGTCAATGCACAGGTGAGCCTGAATCAGGTCATGCAACAGGCGGGAGAACTGGCGGCTGCCGGTGCTGGCAATGATCTTGCCGATCTGCGGATAAATGGAATTGATGCTCATCGAATCGTCCTTGAGGCCAGGGCAGAAGCCCCGCTGTGGTGCAAGCCCTCATCCTGGGCCGGCATCGGTGCGTGACAGGTATGCTAGTACAACGAGCGAGTCCTGGCTAAATCAAGGCTCGATGATGCCATATTGATATTGTTTTGTGGGCGCCATGCCGATCAGCGGGTTTGCTATCATGCCGCCTCCCTGACTAGCACAAGGCCCCATTTCCATGCCCCTGAGCGCCGAACAGATTGCCGAGTTTCGTGAGTTTGCCGAGCAGTTGGCCGATGCTGCGAGCGCGGCCATCACGCCTTACTTTCGTGCAAGCCTGGAGGTCGAGGACAAAGGCGGTCGCTTGTACGACCCGGTCACCGTCGCCGACAAGGCGGCCGAGGACGCGATGCGCGAGCGGATCCAGGCGCGCTATCCAGACCATGGCATTCTCGGTGAAGAGGCGGGCGTGGCCGTGGGCAGCAGCCCGTTGACCTGGGTGCTCGACCCGATCGACGGCACCCGTGCCTTCATCACCGGCCTGCCGTTGTGGGGCACGCTGATCGCGCTCAACGACGGTACCCGGCCAGTCGTGGGGGTGATGAACCAGCCCTTTACCGGCGAACGGTTCATCGGCACGCCCGAAGGTGCCTGGTCGGGCACGCGAGCGCTCAAGACCCGCGCCTGCAAGGAACTGGCAGCGGCCACGCTGATGTGCACCACCCCTGACATGTTCGATACGCCTGCGCGCAAGGCTGCGTTCGAGCACGTGGCCAGCCAGGCGCGGCTGATGCGCTACGGTGGCGATTGCTATGCCTATTGCATGCTGGCGTCGGGCTTTGTGGATGTCATCGTCGAAGCCAGCTTGCAGCCCTATGACGTGCAGGCGCTCATGCCCATCATCAAGGGCGCAGGCGGGGTGATCACCGCCTGGGATGGCAGCAGCGCGCAGCAGGGCGGTTGCGTGGTGGCCTGTGGTGACCCGGCCCTGCATGCCCAGGTCGTGGAGCTGCTGCGCGGCGCGATGTAATTCAGGTCACTGCACGGACTGGCGCTTGCCGCACTTTTTTGGCTTTCGGGGCTCTATGCTAGGCCCAGGCCGCCGCGATCCCCGCGGTGGCCGCCGAAAATGAAGCGGTGCCGATGGTAGTGTGCAGTTGCTCCACGATAGTTCGCCTGCTGTTGGCAGGCTCCCTGGCCAGCCTGTGCGCCTGCACCCAGCAGCAGGGGCGCGACATCGTCAACCAGCTGGGCGAAGGCAAACCCAGCGAGCTGTTCCAGACCAGTGTGGACCGCCTGGCCACCTTGTCGATGCGCGACAACCTGCAAAGCCTCTACCTGCTGATGAACAAGCTGTACCTGCGCAATCCCAACCAGTTGCAACGTTCAGGCTACCTGGACGCGGCCACGGCCGAGCGCCAGATCCGCCTGGCCATCGAGCAGCGCCAACCCCTGGCGCAACTGGGCAATCGACGTGACCTGGCTGCCTTGAGTTATGCCTTGAGCCCGGAGTTTCGCGGTGATCGAGTGGGTGCGTTCATCTACGCCATCGGCAGTATGCTGATCACCGCCCACGGTGGGCGCACCGCGTTCTACATGACCGACACCCTCGACCCGTTGTTCATCAACAACGCCGCGCGCAACATCGAAAAAGCCACCTGGATGCTGAGCCAGCGGCAGGACGCCAACGGTGTGTTGTTGCTGTTCTCCAATGAAATTTCGGAGGAGGGCAGCAACCTGAGTTTTGCCGTGGAGTTCGGCAAGGTGGTTGCCCGCCTCGACCTGCTGGCCGAGCTGCTCGACGAGCGTTACCGCCGTATCGGCCTCAATTATGCGCAAAGCCTGCTGCTGATGAATTTCCTGCCGGTACAGTGACCTGCTGCGCCTGGAGCAGGGCCTGGATGGCCTTGCGGTAACGCTGCCCGGCCAGGCTCATGCTGTTGTTGTGCGTTGCACCCGGCACCAGCAACAGCGTCTTGGGCTCGCGCGCGGCCTCGAACAGCTGCTGGCTGAAACGCGAGGGCACGTAGCGGTCGTCCAGGCCATGGACCAGCAGCACCGGCAGGTCGATGTCGCCGATCTTGCCCAGCGAGTCGAATTTCTGCGACAGCAGCCAGCGCACCGGCAGCGATGTATTGGCGACCACGCCTGCCACATCGCCCAACGAGGTGAACGTGGACTCCAGGATCAGCCCTCGCGCCGGGGCGCTGGTGCGCGTGTCTCGGGCTTCACGGGTAAGCGTGCGCGCCAGGTCGACCGCCACGGCCCCACCCAGGGAGTGCCCATAGATCAGGCGTTTGCTGGCATCAGGTTGCAGTTGGGCGAAACGCTCCCAAGCCACGCGAGCGTCCTCGTACACGGTGGCTTCCGAAGGCAAATCCCCTCGGCTGCGACCAAAGCCGCGATAGTCCACCGCCAGCACCGAATAACCCATGGCGTGCAGCTGCTCGATGCGAAACAGCTGGCCCGTAAGGTTCCAGCGCACACCGTGCAGGTAAAGAATGGCCGGGGCATCGGCGCGTTTTGCGGGCCACCACCAGGCATGCAGGCTCTGGTTCTCGGCGAAGGTACGCGGGCGCAGGTCAAGCTCCTGAACACCGCCGGGCAGGCCATGGAACCAGCTGGCCTGGCCGGGCTCGATGCGAAACACCAGCTCGCGTTCCTTGTACTGTAAGACCGAGCACCCGGCGGGCAGGGCGAGCACCAAGGTGGCAGCGCACAGCCAGCTGAACCAACGGCGGCGTAGGGCGGAGAACAACCGGGTAGACATACGGAGTTTGGGGGTCTCGAAAGTGGTCAAGGCGCGGGAGCGTACAAGAAGCGTGGCGTAGTTCTATCAAATGCTGCAGGTCATATGTAAGAAATATTACCCGCCGGCGGGTCAGCTTCTTTACAAGCTGTTTCCAGCGCGAGCGTGCGCACGGTGCGCCGATTGCGCAAGCGCCCCGCAAGCAGGTAGCGTGGCCCGACACCCTCCTGACGAAGGCTTTGTTTTGGACTCGATAACCCAAGCCGTTCTCGGCGCTGCGTTGCAAGGCACATTGTTGGGGCGCATTCAGGGCCGTCGGGCCCTGGTCTACGGCGCTGCGCTGGCCACACTGCCGGACCTGGACGTGATCATCCGCTATGCCGACCCGGTCTCGCAGATGACCTACCACCGTGGCTTTTCCCACTCAGTGTTCGTGCTGACCGCGCTGGCAGCGCTTCTGGCATGGCTGGTGAACAGGGCCTGGCCGGACAAAGGCTATACGCTGTCCCGCTTATTCCTGACGTTCTGGCTGGTCTTGGTGACCCACCCAGTGCTCGACGCGTTCACCGTGTACGGCACCCAGCTGCTCTGGCCCTTGCACGTGACCCCGCAAAGCTGGGCGGCCGTGTTCATCATCGATCCTGTGTATACCGTACCGTTGCTGGTGGCGGTGGCCTACGCCGCCGTGCGTGGCACCCATGCCCGCGCACTACGGTTCATGGCCGTGGCGCTGGTTTTGAGCACCACGTACCTGGGCTTAGGCCTTGCCAGCCGTACCCTGGCAGAACACCGTTTCCAGGCCGCGCTCGATGCCAAGGGCGTGTCTGTGAGCGAGGTTCGAGCAGTGCCCATGGCGTTCAACAGCCTGGTCTGGCGGGTCTTGGCCAAAGCGCCGGACGGCGTCTATTACGAAGGGGTCAGTAGCCTGTTGGACCGCCAGTCGCCAGAGATGCTGCGCCTGAACCGCAACCTGTCATTGGCCCAGGTGCTGGCAAACGATCCGCTGCACCAGCGGCTGCGCTGGTTCACCGACGACTGGCTGCGCTACGACCAGGTCGGCGACCGGCTGGTGGTGACCGACCTGCGCATGGGTACGCCGGGCAACTACACATTCCGCTTCGACATGGCACGGAAGGGCGAGCAGGGCCGCTGGCAGACGCAGCAGCCGGCCGTGCACACCGTCAGCGGCCCGCGCGATCTGTTCGACGGGCAGGCACTGAGGTTGATCTGGCGCCGCATCGTCTTCCAGCAACCCCCGCTGCCCTTGGCCGCCTGGACCGCACGCATTGCAACGCCAGGGCAAGGCCAGGTGGAGTAGCCCCCCATGCGCTCAGGCGGGCTGGACCTGGTGAAGTGGGTCGCGATGCTGGCGATGGTCGCTGACCACCTGCGCTTTCTCTGGCCGCAGGCCCACGGCCTGTTCGTGGTTGGCCGACTGGCGTTTCCGCTCTTTTGCCTGGCCATGGCCATGAACGTGGTGCGGCGCGGGCCTGACACGTTGCTTGATCGCCACCACGGGCGGTACCTGGGGCTGATGCTGCTGTTCACGGTGCTGTCCGAGCCCGCTTACCGCTGGCTGGACAGCGGCTCGACCACGTTCAGCATCATGCCGACGCTGTTGTTGGGCCTGCTGCTGGCCTGGGGCGTGCAGCATACCCAGTTGGCAACGCGGCTGCTGGGGCTGGTCGCGCTGGGCGCAGGTTGGGCTGGCAGCCCGTACCTGATGTACGGCCTGCCAGGGGTGCTGCTACCCGCCGTTTGCGTGCTTGGCCACCGCTACGGGGGCCGAATGTGGCTTGTGCCGTGCCTGTCGGCGGTTGCCGGCAACTTGACCAACAGCTGGTTGATGACGCACCTGAGCGCCCCCTTCACCTGGGTCACGCTGACGGTTGCCGCCGTGGCCATCCCGGTCGGCAACGGCCTGTTGCACAGCCGATGGCGTCGCGTGCCGGCAGTGGGTCGCTGGGGCTATGGGTTCTACCCGCTGCACCTTTTGCTGATCAAAGCTGCGGGCATTCTTCAGCTGTGACACACCTGTTCCACCTTTGACCCAAGGTTGAAGCAACTGTGTCGAGCATTCGCCCGTATCCGGCCCCTGCTCACTGACGGCCAAAGGCTCTACCGCGGTATCTCCGGCCCTCAGCCGGCGGTTTGGCACAGCCGTTGCTCTTGCCTGGAATGACGCTCGTCGCAGCGTCGCCATAACAAGAACGGAGAACAGCGCATGAATCGATCAGGCCCCCAACGCCTTGCACTCGGCTGCCTGGCCATGGCCCTCAGTTGGACACCCCTGGCCTTTGCCGCCGGTGTCGATGGGCAACGCATCATCGATGCGGACAAAGAGCCCGGCAACTGGATGAGCCATGGCCGCACGTACGACGAGCAACGCTTCAGCCCCCTCAAGACCATCGACCAGAGCAACGTCAGCCAGCTAGGGCTGGCGTGGAGCTACAAGCTCGACCTGGACCGCGGTGTGGAGGCGACTCCCATCGTGGTCGATGGGGTGATGTACACCACGGGGCCGTTCTCGGTGGTGTACGCGCTGGATGCGCGCAACGGCCAGCTGCTGTGGAAGTACGACCCGCAGTCCGACCGCAACCGTGCGGGCGAGGCCTGCTGCGATGCGGTCAACCGGGGCGTGGCCGTGTGGCAGGGCAAGGTCTACGTCGGTGTGCTCGACGGTCGCCTGGAGGCCATCGACGCCAAGACCGGCAAGCGGGTGTGGTCGGTCGACACCCGCGCCGATACCACGCGCAGCTACACCATCACCGGTGCGCCGCGGGTGGTCAACGGCAAGGTGGTGATTGGCAATGGCGGCGCCGAATTCGGCGTGCGTGGCTATGTGACCGCCTACGACGCCGAGACCGGCCGCCAGGCATGGCGGTTCTACACCGTACCGGGCGACCCGAAGCTACCGCCTGAGGATAAGGCCATGCAGATCGCCAGCAAGACCTGGCACGGGGATGCCTACGTCGAGTGGGGGGGCGGCGGGACAGCCTGGGATTCCTTCGCCTATGACCCGCAGTTGAACCTGCTGTACATCGGCGTGGGCAACGGCGCGATGTGGGACCCCAAATGGCGCAGCCAGGCCAAGGGCGACAACCTGTTCCTGTCCTCGATCGTGGCGGTGAATGCCGATACCGGCGAGTACGCCTGGCACTACCAGACCACGCCCGGCGACGCCTGGGACTTCACGGCCACCCAACACATGATCCTGGCCGAGCTGCCCATCGACGGCAAGCCGCGCAAGGTGCTGATGCAGGCGCCCAAGAATGGCTTCTTCTACGTGCTGGACCGGGAAACCGGCGAGTTGCTGTCGGCCAAGAACATCGTGCCGGTGAACTGGGCCAAGGGCATCGACATGAAGACTGGCCGGCCCATCGTCGATGACGAGGCGGCGGCCTACTGGAAGGACGGCAAGCGCAAACTGGTGACCCCGGCGTTCTGGGGGGCGCACGACTGGCACCCGATGTCGTACAACCCGCAGACGGGGCTGGTGTACATCCCGGCCCACATCATGTCCGCCTACTACGAGCACGTGCCCGAAGCGCCCAAGCGCAACCCGTTCAAAAGCGTCTATCAGCTGGGGCTGCGTACCGGCATGATGCCCGAAGGCGCCGAAGGGCTGCTGGACATGGCCAAGACCTGGTCAGGCAAACTGATCGCCTGGGACCCGGTCAAGCAGGCGCCTGCCTGGGAAGTGCCGTACATCACCATCTTCAATGGCGGCACCTTGAGCACGGCCGGCAACCTGGTGTTCGAAGGCAGCGCCGACGGCCGGGTCATTGCCTATGCCGCCGAAACCGGCAAGAAGCTGTGGGAAGCGCCTGCAGCCAGCGGCGTGATGGCCGCACCGATCACCTATGCCGTCGACGGTGAACAATACGTCACCTTCATGGCGGGCTGGGGCGGCGCGTTTTCCACATTCGCTGGGGCACTCTCGTTGCGTGCAGGCGTGCAGCCCTACGCACAGGTGCTGACCTACAAGCTGGGCGGCACGGCCAAGCTGCGCGAGCCGGCCCCGCCTGCCGATGCGCCCAAGCCGCCGCCATTGACGGCCAACGCCGAGACGGTCGCCGCAGGCGCTGCGCTGTACGACGGCAACTGCTCCCAGTGCCACGGCATTCATGCGGTCAGCGGCGGGGTACTGCCGGACCTGCGCAAGCTGAGCGCCGACAAGCACCAGATGTTCCTCGGGATTCTCTACGGCGGCAGGGTGCCCGATGGCATGCCCTCGTTCGCCGACAACCTCAACCCCGAGCAGGTCGAGCAGGTCCATCAGTACCTGATCAAGCGTGCCCACGACTTGCAGGAGGAGGGCGAGGTCTGGAAGCGGTTCAGCGCCCGCCCGGCAAGCCCTTCATCGCTGGCTGACAATGCACCACAGGAGTGAAATGCCCATGAACGATTCGGTCTACCAGAACTTCATCGACAACCGGTTCGAACCCGGTGAAGCCTTGCTTGAGGTCCATAATCCGGCCAACGGCCAGTTGCTCGGTCGCGTGCCTGAGTCCTCGCAGGCTCAGGTCGACCAGGCCGTGAGCGCGGCACGCCGGGCTCAGAAGGCCTGGGCAGCCCGGCCTGCGCAGGAACGCGCGGGCTACCTGCGTGCTATCGCGAGCCGGATACGGGCCAATGCCGACCAGCTGGCCCGGACCATTACCCTGGAAGGCGGCAAGGTCCCGGCTCTGGCCCAGGTGGAAGTCGGCTTCACGGCCGATTATCTGGACTACATGGCCGAGTGGGCGCGGCGCCTGGAAGGTGAGGTGTTGACCAGCGACCGTCAGGCCGAGCATGTGTTTCTCATGCGCAAACCGGTGGGCGTGGTGGCAGGCATTCTGCCGTGGAACTTCCCGTTCTTCCTGATCGCCCGCAAGATGGCGCCGGCGCTCATCACCGGCAACACCATCGTGGTCAAGCCCAGTGAGGAAACCCCGATCAACTGCTACGCGTTCGCCCGGCTGGTGGCCGAAACCGGCCTGCCACCCGGGGTGTTCAACGTGGTCGGCGGCACAGGCGCCGCCGTGGGCCACGGCCTGTCCAGTCACCCCGGCGTGGATATGGTGAGTTTCACCGGCAGTGTGGCGACCGGTGCACGGATCATGGCAGCGGCGGCGCCGAACATCACCAAGCTGAACTTGGAACTGGGCGGCAAGGCGCCTGCCATCGTGTTGGCCGATGCCGACCTGAACCTGGCAGTGAACGCGATCGTCGCCTCGCGGGTGATCAACACCGGACAGGTGTGCAACTGCGCAGAGCGCGTGTACGTGGCGCGCCAGGTGGCTGATCGGTTCATCGATCAGGTGGCCCAGGCGATGGCCGCCACGCGCTATGGGGACCCATCGACGCAGGAGGACCTGCACATGGGGCCGCTGATCAACCAGGCCGGCCTGGACAAGGTGGCGCAGATGGTGCGCACCGCCCAGGCCCAGGGCGCGCAGGTGGTCACGGGCGGGCAGGTGGCCGACCTTGGCAGCGGTTTTCATTATCAGCCCACCGTGCTGGCAGGCTGCGCGGGCGACATGGAGATCATGCGCAAGGAAATCTTCGGGCCGGTATTACCGATCCAGGTGGTGGAGGACCTGGACGAAGCCATTGCCCTGGCCAACGACAGCGAGTACGGGCTGACCTCGTCGCTCTATACCCGCGATCTGAACGCCGCGCTCAAGGCATGCCGGGAAATCGACTTTGGCGAGACCTACATCAACCGCGAAAACTTCGAGGCCATGCAAGGCTTCCACG
The DNA here is from genome assembly GCF_007678615.1 of Pseudomonas sp. DE0157. NCBI lineage: Bacteria > Pseudomonadati > Pseudomonadota > Gammaproteobacteria > Pseudomonadales > Pseudomonadaceae > Pseudomonas > Pseudomonas sp. DE0157. The sequence goes on along the minus strand of NZ_VEJN01000003.1, from coordinate 105,884 downwards.
CCGGGGCCCGCAAGTCGGGCATAGGCGGGGCCGACGGTAAGCATGGGCTCTATGAGTACACGCGCACGCAGGTGGTCTACATCCAGGGTTGAAGCTCGGCAGTTGCCAGTGCCCCGCCGTCACGGCAGGGCACTGGGCTCAGTGGCCCTGGCGATTGGGTTGCACGATGCCGTGGCGCCTGATCTTGCGGTACAACGTGGAGCGCGAGATGCCAGCGGCCTGGGCGGCGGCGCTCATGTTCCACTGGGTACGGCGCAGCAGCGTTAGCAGATGGTCAGCTTCAGCCTCCTCGACCTGCTGCCCAAGCTGCGGCGTTGCGCAGATTGTCCTGCTCGGTTCGACCTGCCCAAGCTGCAACTCGGCGGGCAGGTCGGCCAGTTCGATGCACCCGCCTTCTGCCAGGGCCGCGCCCTGGCGCAGGGCATTGAGCAGTTGGCGAATGTTACCCGGCCAGGAGTAGGCCAGCAGGGCGGCGTGTGCAGGTGCTGACAGGTTCAGCCCTGGTGCCAGACGTGCCAGCAGACCCTCGATCACGTGCGCCCGGTCACTGCGCTCGCGCAGCGCCGGCAGCGTGATGCGCATGCCACAGAGCCGGTAGTAGAGGTCCTCGCGGAACTGGTGGGTGGCGATTCTGGCAGTCAGGTCCTGGTGCGTCGCCGATATCACCTGAATATCCAGCCTCACTGGGGTGGCCGCCCCCAGCGCCACCAGCTCCCGTTCCGCCAGCACCCTTAGCAGACGGGTTTGCAGATCAGCCGGCATGTCGCCTATTTCATCGAGAAACAGCGTGCCGCCGTTGGCCTGTTCCAGCTTGCCTTTCATGCCCTTGCGGTCCGCCCCGGTGAAGCTGCCGGGCCGGTAGCCGAACAATTCGCTTTCGATCAGTGCTTCGGGAATGGCAGCGCAATTGAGCGCCACGAAAGGCCGGGCGCTTCGGGCGCTTGCCTGGTGCAGGGCGCGAGCGAACGCTTCCTTGCCGGTGCCGGTTTCACCGCTGAGCAGCAGCGCGATGTCCTTGTCCAGCACCTTGCGCAGGCGCGCGACGGCGTGCTGCAGCTGCGGGTCGCCGCCGGCCAGCTGGTCGAGTGTCGGATGCGCGTTGGCAGAGGCCGCTGGTGCAGCCAGGGCCGAAGGGCGATAAGCGCGCGGCACGCGCAGCCCAACCTCAAGGCCCGTGACCTGGCTCGCATCGTACAGCTGCGTGCCCCTGGCACCGCCCTGGGTCAGGGCCAGCAACTGGTCGATGTCGGCACTCAACACCTGCTCGATACGCAGGCCGAGCAGGGCATGGGGGTTGCTGTTGAACGCGGCCCGGTTGGCCCCGACAATACGCCCACCCTCGTCGAGGGCCAGCAGTTGCTCGGCTGCCAGGTCCGCATCGCCGTCGCAGGGCTTGACCGCGAGGGTCAGGCAGTCGCGGTAACGCTGGCGAAAGTGCGCGTTTTCGATCAGCCGCGCGTACAGCGTCACCAATTGCAAGGTCAGGTGCTGGGCCTGCTTGGGCCCATCGTTGTACAAGCAGGTCGCGTTCAGGCAACCCAGCAGGTGGTTATGGCTGTCGAAAATCGGCGAGACCGAGCAACTGAGCCGGGCATTGCTGGCCAGGAAATGTTCCTGACGGTGAATGGTCAGCGCCTGTTGTGAGGCCAGCGCGGTGCCGATGCCGTTGGTGCCGGCGATGGACTCGTCCCAGCGCGCCCCCACCACCAGCCCGGACCCGGTGAAGTGCCCGGCGTCGGCAGGCAGGCGGGCATCGAGCGTGACCCCCGCCGCATCGCTGAGCAAAACGGCAAAACCTGCATCGGCCACCCGCCGGGCCAAGCCACTCACGCCCTGGCTGGCGAGGGTCAGGTAGGCCTGGTGCTGGGCTTGCAGCTGGCGGATTTCGGCGGCACTGAGCATATTGTCCGTCGGGTGCACACTTGGGTCCAGGCGGTGCTGGGTGACACTGCGGTACCAGGATTCGGCGATCACCGCTTCCGGGACCAGGCCGCGGTGGCCGAAGTGACTGTCGACGAAGGCCGCCAGTTCCGAGGCAGGGTTATGAGCGGGCATGGGCGCTCCACAGTTATTGTTATCAGGGGTGAAGATAACCCTAGCTGATGGCGCGCTGCCAGCCCAGACGCGCGGCCAGGGCGCTCAGTGGATCAGTTCGAGTGCCTCGGCGGTGGTCAGCGGCCGCTTCATGCGTTGCGACAGCTGCATCATGGCTGAGGCATAACCCTTGGCCACCACGGCCTGCACCTGATCCGCCAGGCATTGCAGCGCAATGAAATCCCCGCTTTCCGGGGCGCCGACGAAGGTGATGGCGTCCCACTGCCGAGCGTGGCCGAGCACTTCGAACCGCTGCCCATGGTGATAGGTCCAGAAAAACGGCACGTCGGCGTAGCGGCGCTGCTGGCCCAGCATGTTTGCCGCGGCGATGACGCCGTGTTGCTGCGCCAGCCGCCAGTGTTCGATGCGCACCGATTGGCCGGCGAGTGGGAAGCTGGCCATGTCACCCGCCGCCCACAGGCCTTCGGCCACCTGCATTTCACCGTTGACCGGCACGCCATGGTCGTCGGCCAGCGACACCCCATTGAGAAAAGCCGTGGCCGGGGCTACCCCCGTTCCCAGCAGCACCGCCTGGCAGTCCACGCGCTCGCCGCTGCCAAGCACGACCGCTTCGACCTGATCTACGCCTTCGATCGCCTTCACCTCGGCCGGGCCATGGAAAGTGACGCCCTTGCGCTCGTGCAAGGCACGAATCGCCCGGCCGATGCGCTCGCCCAGCTGCTTGGCCAGCGGGACATCGTGCCGTCCGATTACATGGACCTGGGCACCGTATTCGCTCAACGCCGAGGCCGCTTCCAGGCCGATGAAACTGTCGCCCACGATCACAACCGGTTTACCCGGTTCCACGGCATCGAGCAGTTGCGCCGCGTCCGCGCGCGCGCGCAGCGTGAAGACGCCAGGCAGGTCACGCCCCGGGATATCCGGGCGCTGGGCCTTGGCGCCCGTGGCGAGCAGACAGGCGTCGTAGTCAATGCGCTGGCCGTCGGCCAGCAGGAGCTGGCGTTTCTGGGCATTGAGCGAGCGGACCTTGGCGTGCCGACGCTCCAGTTGCCCCATCCGCAGGTCATCAGGCTCCAGCAGCATCGGCACCTCATCCGGGGCCATCTGGCCTGCGAGCACGAATTTGCTCAGGGCCGTGCGGTCGTAGGCCGGCTGGCGCTCCTGGTCGATCCACACCAGGCGGCCGTTGAAGCCATGGCGAAGCAACGTGACCACGGCGGCACTGCCTGCCGCACCGGCCCCCAGCACCACGAAACACCGCGCATCGCTGTGCCGGGGCGGGCGCGCCTTGGGCAAAGGGCGGTCGTCCACCCACACTTGGTCATCCTTGACCCAGGCCTTGTAGCGGCGCAGGTCGGTCAGGGCAGGGGGCTCGCACACGGCCCCCTCGTCCACGGCGAACGCGGCCTTGTGCCATGGGCAAATCAGCAAGCCGCCGCAGACGCGGCCCTCATCCAGCGGCGCGCCTGCATGAGGACAGTTGCCCTGAAAAGCACGCACCTGATCGCCCTGACGGACGATGATCAGCTCTTCGCTACCGGCTTCCACGCGCAGGGGGGTGTGTTCATCGAGGTCGGCCAGGCGGGCCACGGCGTGTTCGGTCATGGTGAATTCTCCAAAGGGGGGGCCTCTGGAAGGGTTCGACGCCGATTTGCCCGGTCGGGCTGCGTCGAGCTGACGACTGGAGCGCAGTACGGGCACAAGGGATGGTCAATCTTGCTCGCACGGGACCGTATGACCCGTACGAGCAAGCGCCGTTGGCGCGACCGTCAGTCGGCTGTGGCAGGTGCGGGCGTAAGGGTACGGGTGGCGCGCAGGGCCACCAGGCTACCCACCACGATCAGCGCCGCCAGGGCGTAGAGGGCAGCGTCGGTCGAACCGGTCTGGTCCTTGATGAACCCGACCAGATAAGGGCTGAGAAAGCCCGCCATTTGGCCGACCGAGTTGATCAGGGCCAGGCCCGCTACGGCCGCACCCGCGCTGAGCAAGGCCGTGGGCATCGGCCAGAACATCGGCAGGCCGGTGAGGGCGCCCATGGTGGCGATGGACAGGCCCAGGATGGCGATCGCCGGAGTAGCCGCGAAATTCACCGCCATCAGCAGGCCCACAGCGCCCATCAGCATCGGCACTACCAAGTGCCAGCGGCGCTCGTTGCGAAGGTCCGCCGAGCGCCCGCACAGGATCATGAAAACCCCGGCCAGCAAGTAGGGAATGGCGCTCAACCAGCCAATGAGCAGGGGGTTGTCGAAGCCCATGTTCTTGATGATCGAAGGCAGCCAGAAGTTGATCGCGTACACACCGCTCTGGATGCAGAAGTAGATGAAGCCGAAGGTCCAGATCAGCGGGTTGGCCAGCACGGCCAGAACGCTGTCGCCCGTGGTGGGCGGCTTGCTGTCGGCATCGGCCTGCAGGTCGGCGGCGATCAGCCGGCGTTCATCATCGCTCAGCCAGGCCGCTTTCTGGTAGCCATCGCTGAGCAGGAACACCGCCAGCACGCCGAGCGCAACGGTCGGCAGCCCTTGAATCAGGAACATCCATTGCCAGCCGGCAAGGCCATGTTGCCCGGCTGCAAAATGCTCGAGGATCCAGCCGGAGAACGGGCTGCCCAACAGGCCCGAGACCGGGATCGCGGACATGAACAAGGCCATGATGCGGCCACGGCGCGCACCGGGGAACCAGCGCGAGAGGTACAGCACCACGCCTGGGAAGAAGCCTGCCTCGGCGGCACCTGTGAGCAGGCGCAGGGCATAGAACTCGGTGGGGGTCGTCACGAACAGCAGACAGGTGGACAAGCTGCCCCAGGCAATCATCATCAAGGCGATCCAGCGCCGTGGGCCGAAGCGGTTGAGCGCCAGATTGCTCGGAAGGCCGCACAGGACGTAGCCGATGAAGAAGATACCGGCACCGAGGCCGTAGACGGTTTCGCTGAACTTGAGCGCGTCGAGCATCTGCAGCTTGGCGAAGCCGACGTTGACGCGGTCGAGGTAGTTGAACAGGTAGCAGATGAAAATGAACGGAATCAGCCGCAAGGTGATGCGCCGGTACAGCGCATTGCGGGTGGTGTCCGTGCCTTGGTCAGGGGCGGGGCTGTGTGCCATGATCGGGTTCTCTGTTGTTATGGTTGTCACCGCGTCGCCTGTTCCGGCGCTCGCCTGAACGAGTCTCGGGGACGGCGGCGTGGCTGTCTTTGTGCTTTTGCACAGGCCATGGGCCTTGCTGCTGTGCCCGAGCCCAACCGCACGCCCCCAAGGACCGTTGAATGTTCGAACTCGACCACGACCTGGCACAGGATATCGTAGACCGCGCCATGGCCATTCTGCCCTGCAACGTCAACGTCATGGACAGCCAGGGCCTGATCCTGGGCAGCGGCGAGCCGGAGCGTATCAACACACGGCACGAAGGCGCCCAGCTGGTGCTCGCCAATGGCCGCAACGTGGAGCTCGACCAGGAGGCGGCACGCTGCCTGAAGGGGGTGCAGCCGGGGGTGAACCTGCCGCTGATGCTCGACGACCGCCTGATGGGCGTCTTGGGGCTGACGGGTGATCCGCAGCAGGTTCGGGTGTATGCCGAGCTGGTGCGCATGACCGCCGAAATGCTGCTGGCCCAGCGTCACCTGCAGGCCGATCAGCAGTGGCGCAAGCAGCGCTGCGACGATTTGCTGGCCTTGCTGCTGGGCGGGACCGGCGACGCCTCACGGCTGCTGGACGAGGCACGCCAACTGGGCCTGAAACCGCAGCTACCACGCATTCCCTGCCTGTTCGAGTTGGCCAGCGGGCCCGATGCCGAAGCGCTGGCAGGCTGGCTGATGAGCCGCTACCCCGACAGTTGGTGCGTGAGCCCAGCGCGCCACTCGCTGCTGTGGTGTCGCCCGGCAGGCGTGGCGCTGGAGGTATCACGGCTGGTCGAGCGCATCGAGCGGCACGGTTGGGCGGTGGAGCGCTCGGCCATGGGTACCGCCGCGCAGGGTCTTGAGCAGCTGCGCCGCGGCTACCGGCGTGTGCGCGACCTGCTGGCCTATGGGCGTGAGGTGGTGCCCCAGGAACGGCTGCTGAGCTTGCAGCGCTATCGCCTGCCAGCCTTGCTCTGGCGCCATCGCAACGATGAGGCGCTGGACGAACTGCTCGAGCCGTTGCTGCGCATTCAGGCCCGCGACAGCAGTGGGCAATTGCTGGCTACGCTGCGCGCCTGGTGTGCCCATGATGGTCAGAGCCAGGCGTGTGCCGAGGCGCTGGGTATTCACCGCAACAGCCTACGTTACAGGCTTGAACGCATCGCCGAGCTGGGCGAGGTGGACCCCATGCGCCTGGAGGGCATGCTCAGTTTGTACCTGGGGCTGCAGTTGCTGCCCATCCGATAGCCATAGCCGGCTGGGCACTGTCGCCTGGCGCTGGCATCTGCCCAAACAATCCGTCGGGCGGTTTGTGCATTTGACCGACGCCGCTTCGCGGGCCAGCTGTCAGCATGCCGCTACCCGGACAGGAGAATCATCATGAAGATCGTCATCGCGCCTGACTCGTTCAAGGACAGCCTCGAGGCGGCAGACGTGGCGCGCGCCATCGCTGCTGGCCTGGCCGAAGCACTGCCCGACGCCCAGTTGATCGAGTGCCCCATGGCCGACGGTGGCGAAGGCACGATGCAGGCCATTCTTGCCGCCAGCGACGGCGAGCTGCGCCGGCTTACCGTACGCGGCCCCTTGGGCACAGCTGTGGCGGCGGGCTGGGGCTGGCTGCCCCAGAGCCGCACCGCAATCATCGAAATGGCGCAGGCCAGCGGCCTGCAACAGGTGCCCACCGGTCAGCGCGACGCCTGCCGCAGTTGCACCTGGGGCACCGGTGAGCTGGTCGCCGCGGCGCTCGACGCCGGCGCGCAGCGCGTCGTGCTGGCGATCGGCGGCAGTGCCACCAATGATGCGGGCAGTGGCATGCTGCGCGCCTTGGGCCTGCGACTGCTGGATGCAGACAATCAGCCACTGGCCGAGGGTGGCCTTGCCCTGGCCGGCCTGGCGCGGATCGATGCCAGCGGGCTGGACCCGCGCCTGGCGCACGTAAATTTCGAAGTGGCGGCTGATGTGGACAACCCGCTGTGCGGCCACCAGGGCGCATCGGCCATCTTCGGGCCGCAGAAGGGGGCCAGCCCGCAACAGGTTCAGGCCCTCGACCAGGCGCTCGGTCACTTCGCCGACCACTGCGCCCGCTTGCTGGGCCAGGATGTGCGTGATTACCCAGGCTGCGGCGCCGCCGGGGGCACGGGCTTTGCGGCCAGGGCCTTCATGGGTGCCCAGTTCCGGGCCGGCGTGGAAGTGGTGGCCGAACTGGCCGGCCTGCAAGCCCATGTCAGGGACGCGGACCTGGTGGTGACCGGGGAGGGCCGTTTTGATGCCCAGACCCTGCGCGGCAAGACGCCGATGGGCGTGGCCCGGGTCGCCAAGCGTCATGGCGTGCCGGTGGTCGTGCTGGCGGGCATGCTCGGCGAGGGCTATCAGCAGCTGTACGCCCATGGGGTAGATGCCGCCTTTGCGCTGGTGGACGGCCCCATGACGTTGGAACAGGCCTGCCGCGACACCTCCCGCCTGCTGCAAGCCCGCGCCTGTGACATCGGTCGGCTCTGGGCCTGGGTCAAGCGCGTCTGAGCAGATGAAGCGCGCAGCTCAGGGTGCCAGCACCGGCAGGGGTGTGCTGGGCAACACGGCCAGGTCGCCGAAACGCTGCGTCGAATCGATGTAGCGCAGCGCCGACTTGGCGTCCTTCCAGCCTACGTAGCTCATGAGCGACTTGAGCTCCCAGCCATTGGCGCTGGCCCAGGTGGCGAAGCCGCGACGCAGGGAGTGACCGGTATACAGCGCAGCTGGCACCTGGGCGCGGGCCAACATGCGCCGCAGCAGGCCCACCAGGCTGTTGCTGTTGAGCGGCTGGTCACCGAGATTGCCCCAGCGGTCGAGCTTGCGGAACACCGGACCGTGGGCGATGCCGGTCACCTGCAGCCATTGCAGGTAGGCCGTTACCGGGCATAGGGCCTTCAGGGCCGGGGTGCGGTGCTGCACGCCAAGTGCCTCGCGGTCGCCTTTGCTGCGCGGCACAAACAGCGTGATGCCCACGCCCGCTTCGGCCTGTATGTGCTCGACCCGCAAGCGCGCCAGTTCATCGCCGCGAAAGCCACGCCAGAACCCCAACAGCAGCAGCGCCGTGTCGCGCCGGGCGCGGCGCAGCCCGGCCATGTCGTGGTTCGCCTGGGCTTGGCGGGCTTCCTCCTCGAAGCAGGTCACGGCCGTTTGCACATGTTGCAGCAGCAATGGCGCTGCCTGCCTGGGCGGGGTGGGATGCAGCGTGCGGATGCCGCGCAGGACCTGGCGCACCACTGGTGCTTTGGTGGGGTCGGGGAAGCCTTGGCTGATGTGCCACTGGCTGAGGGCCGCCAGGCGCTGGCGCAGGGTACTGACCGCATGCTGCTGGGCGTGGTCGGCCAGGTACCGGGCGATGCTTTCGGCAGTGGCCGGCAGAAAACCGCCCCATTGCGTCTCGAAATGATCCACCGCCGCCTGGTAGCTGCGGCGGGTGTTGTCACGCGTGGCGGCGCGCAGGTAGCGCTCGATATCGGTCATGGTGCGGGCGTCGGCGGATGGATGCAGTGGTGCCACCTTAAACCTTGAGGCCTGTCGGTACCAAGGGTTTGCCAGGGTTTGCACGCTCTTCTTCGCTTCAGTGCAACGCGGCCAGGGGCTGCGCCTGATGCTTGAACGGCACGTAGTCACGCAGCTGCGCGGCGGACAGGGGCCGGCTGAAATGATAGCCCTGAGCAACGTCGCACCCCGCCAGGCGCAGGCACACGACCTGCTCGCGGGTTTCCACGCCTTCGGCCACCACCACCAGGCCCAGGCGTTTGGCCAGGATGATGGTGGAGGCCACGATGGGGCTGTCGTCCGGACTGTTGGACAGCGAGGCGATCAAGGATCGATCAATCTTCAGTTTGCTCAGAGGCAGTGCATGCAGATGGGCGAAGCCTGCGTAGCCTCGGCCAAAGTCGTCCAGGCTGATCCCGATGCCTGCCTGGCGCAGCCGGTGTAGATGCGCGATCGCCGGGCCCTCAGGGTCGAGGATGGTGGTTTCGGTGATCTCAAGCTCCAGATGCTCGGGGGCAATGCCGTGCTCGCTCAGTTGGTCGAGCAGGCGCACAGTGAAGTCAGGCTGACGCAACTGCAAGGCAGACACGTTGACGGCCAGGCGGACCTGGCGGCTTTCCCTGTGCCAGGCCGACAAGGCCTCGCAGGCCAGGCGAAGGACTTCCCAGCCCAACTCGACAATGAAGCCGCTGCGTTCGGCCAGAGCGATGAAACGGTCGGGGTAGAGCAGGCCGAACTCGGGATGCTGCCAACGTACAAGCGCTTCAAAGCCTGCGACCTTGTGGTCATCGAGGCCGATCTGCGGCTGGTAGTGCAAGACGAATTGCCTGCCTGCCAGTGCAGCGCCAAACGCCTGCTCCAAGGAAAATGCCTGGATGTCGGCCACGTTCAGGGAGGGGTCGAAATAGCGGTACTGCGCGCGGCCGGCCTGCTTGGCCGAATACATGGCCGCATCGGCGCTGCGCACCAGGCTGTCGATGTCCTGGCCATCGCGCGGGCAGATGCTGACCCCGATACTGGGACTGGTGTTGACCTCTTGTCCTTCCAGGGCATACGTGGCAGAAAGCCTGCGGGCCAGTTCGCGTACCCAAGCATCGATCTGCTCCTCGCTGCGCTCGCCTGCGAGCAGTACGACGAACTCATCGCCGCCAAAGCGCGAGGCTTCATCGCCCGGTTCGAGCAAGCGCTGGATACGGCCGGCCACAGCCTGCAGCAACAGGTCACCGACTTTATGGCCCAGCGAATCATTGATGGACTTGAAACGGTCCATGTCGATGAAGAGGATGGCCACCAGTTGCCGCCTGCCACGCTGATGGACGAGCGCGGCACCTGCCACTTCGACGAATTGACGGCGGTTGTGCAGGCCGCTGAGATGATCGGTAGCGGCGGCATGACTGCTGCGCCGGTGTGCATCTTCCAGGCGCCCAATCAGTTGCTGGTTGATCTGCTGGGCGTGTTCCAGCGCCGTGAAGGCTTCCTGGCGCTTGCGCAGCAGGCGCAGGGTCCAGGCCAGGCTGGCCAGGATCATCAGTGTCATGCCCAGTGTCAGCCAGAACTGCCGGGCACAGGCCGCGTCGATGGGCCCGGTGATCTCGTTCTCGCGCTGGCTGATGACAAGGGTAAAACCGTGCTCGGGCCGATGCCTGAAGACGCTCTGGTAAGGATCACCTTCCAAGTACTGGGTCAGCACGCCCGCAGGGGTGCCATCGGTTGGCAGTGCCGGCTGCAAGGCAGGTGTGATCGGCAACAAGCCGCGATTACCGAGGCGCAGGCGTTCCGTCCCGTCGGCCTTCAACACACTCACGCGGGTAGAATCGCCCAGATCCACCTGTTGCAGCAATTGCGCCAAGGGGTGGGCGGCAAGCTGCACTGCAACCAACGTATCGCATGCCTCGGGCTGCTCAGGCACGGGCATGAGGACCGGGGAGGAGGTCGCACACGCTGTGCCCTCGGCAGCGGCGTGCGCACGGTCGAGCCATTGGCTGACGTTTTCGGCGAGCACGTTGGCCAGCCGCTGATGTTCGTTGCCACGGTTGGTCAGAGCATCCTGGCGAGCGGTGGCTTTCTGAGCAACATGCACCCCCCACAGAAAGGTCAGCGTAGCAGCGCACAGCAGCAGGATCAGCAGCCTGAGCAGGGTCGCCGAGGAAAGTGAACGTCGTATCAATTGCAGTGTTTCCCGGCCTTGTGTGAGGCCCGGACATTACGGCAGCAACATGACAGCGCCATGACTGGTGGCAAATAGCCTGTAGTGATGGCTGAACCAAAGATGACAGCGGCGGGTCAAGTCGGGTATATCTTGCCGCTACCAAGGGGAGCCCGATAACGGGCTGAGAAACCGCTGAGCCAGGTGCAGCGCGGTGACCCTTCGAACCTGATCCGGATAATGCCGGCGAAGGGATGGGGTGCTATACCGCCTGCCTTCCCGCCGGTCTCAAGGCGAGACCCGATTCATGACCATTGCCCAGGTCTCGCTGTCACCCTCACCAAGGACAGCGCCATGACCGAAGGTTTCACCCAGACCCTGCGCCGCCAGAGCGAGACGACATGGGCCGCCGCCACCGGCCATCGTTTCGTGATCCAACTGTGTGACGGCAGCCTGCCTGATCCCATCATGGTCGACTACCTGGTCCAGGATCATCGCTTCCTGGACAGCTTCCTGATGTTGCTGGGCGCCGCCATCGCCACGGTCGACACCTTCGAGGCGCGCCTGCGCCTGGGGCGATTCGCGGGCATGATCAGCAGCGAGGAGAACACTTACTTCCTGCGGGCGTTCCAGGCGCTGGGTGTCAGCCCGGCGCAGCGTGATGAGCCGATGGACACGGTGCCCACGGCGGCGTTCAAAGCCATCATGCGCGAAGCGGCTGCCACCCGCTCGTACGCCGCCGCGCTGGCAGTGCTGAGCGTCGCCGAAGGCCTTTACCTGGACTGGGCGCTGCGCGCGCCCAAACCCCTGCCGTCGCGTTTCATCCACGCTGAATGGATCACCTTGCACGACAATCCGGATTTCCAGGCGTTCGTGGCGTTCCTGCACGCCGAACTGGACCGCGTCGGCCCTCTGCATGCCGCGGTGGCGCAGGACTTTCACCAGCGCACCGTCGCGTTGGAGTTGGCCTTCTTCGACGCCATCTACCCGCAGGCGCAATGAACATGGACATCTTTGATCGGCTCAAGCAGGCCGCTGCACCGCAGTGGCGCGGTTACGTCGACCATGCCTTCGTGCAGCAGATGGGCGATGGCACGTTGAGCGAAGCCGCTTTTCGGTCCTATCTGGTGCAGGACTATCTCTTCCTCATTCAGTTTGCCCGCGCCTGGGCGTTGGCGGCGTACAAGAGCAGGCGACCGGCCGATATCCGTGCCGCACAGGCGGGGCTGGCGGCGATCCTCGACGAAACCGACCTGCACGTGCGTCTATGCGCACGCTGGGGGCTGAGCCAGGCTGACATCGAGGCGGCCCCCGAGCACCCGGCCACCGTGGCGTACACCCGGTATGTACTGGACTGCGGTGCCGCTGGCGACTTGCTGGAGTTGCACGTGGCGCTGGCGCCCTGCGTGATCGGCTACGCCGAGATCGGGCAGTCCCTGGCCGCACGCATCGGCAATCTGGACGCGCATCCCTACCGCGAGTGGATCGGCGAATACGCCGGTGCCGGCTACCAGGCCGTCGCAGCAGCTGCACGCACGCACCTGGATTCGTTGGCGGCGCGCAGCCTGACGGATCAGCGATTTGCCGAACTGGCCGCGATCTTTGCCCAGGCCTCGGGGCTGGAGGCCGATTTCTGGCAGATGGGGCTGGACATGGCGTGACTGGGCAGCCGCATGCCTGGATCGCCACTATCCCCGTGTGCCGTTGGCTGGCAAGCTGTAGTGGAAAAGGGGGCACGCGGATGATCGCCGCAACTGGCCCGCAGCGCTCGAAGACGATCCAGGACGAGGAAGGACAGCATGAACATCATCAACGCACGGCTGCGTGGCAAGCCTGGCCTGTACCGCATCGAACTGGCCGGTCAGCGCATTGGCGCGATCACTGCGCAGAACGAGGGTGTGCTGCCCGTGGCCGGCGCCGATCTGGATGCCGCCCAGAACCTGGTGGTCCCCCCTTTCGTCGAGCCGCACATCCACCTCGACGCGACCCTGACGGCCGGGCAGCCTGAGTGGAACATGAGCGGCACGCTGTTCGAGGGGATCGAGCGCTGGGCCCAGCGCAAGCAGAGCACCACCCATGAGGACATCAAGACCCGGGCCAAGACCACCCTCGACATGCTGGTCGATCACGGCATCCAGCATGTGCGCACCCATGTGGATGTAACCGAGCCGGGACTGGTGGCACTCAAGGCCATGGTCGAGGTGCGCGATGAAGTGCGTGATCTGGTCGATCTGCAGATCGTTGCCTTTCCCCAGGAGGGTATCGAATCGTACCCCGATGGCCGCACATTGATGACCGAGGCGGTGGCCATCGGCGCCGATGTGGTGGGCGGTATTCCCCATTTCGAGAACACCCGTGAACAGGGTGTGGCGTCGATCCAGTTCCTGATGGATTTGGCAGAACGCACCGGCTGCCTGGTGGACGTGCACTGCGACGAGACGGACGATCCGCAGTCACGGTTCCTGGAAGTACTGGCCGAACACGCTCGGGTTCGGCAGATGGGGGCGAGGGTGACCGCCAGCCACACGGTGGCCATGGGTTCGTACGACAATGCCTACTGCTCGAAGCTGTTTCGGCTGTTGAAGCTGTCCGGCATCAACTTCGTGTCATGCCCTACCGAGAGCATTCATCTGCAAGGGCGCTTTGATACCTATCCGAAGCGCCGTGGGGTCACCCGTGTCGCCGAACTCGACCGTGCTGGCATGAACGTGTGCTTCGGCCAGGACTCGATCGTCGATCCGTGGTACCCCCTGGGCAACGGCAATATCCTGCGCGTGCTCGAGGCGGGCCTGCACATTTGCCACATGCTGGGCTATCAGGACCTGCAGCGCTGCCTGGACCTGATCACCGACAACAGTGCCCGCGCCTTGAACCTGGGTGAGCGCTATGGCATCGAGACCGGTCGCCCTGCGAACCTGCTGCTGCTCTCGGCCCCGGACGACTACGAGATGGTGCGCAGCCAGGGCCACGCGCTGGTGTCGGTGCGCAACGGAAAAGTACTGATGCGGCGCCGGCCTGCGCAGGTACAACGCGAGTTCTGAATCCGGCGCTTTCAGGCGCCGATGGCCGCCAGCACACAATCGGCGATCTGCGCATCCTGAACGGCAACGCCGGTCAGGTCAGCCAACGTGATCTGGTCGTCGGACTCCCGGCCATGGGCTCGGCTTGCCAGCAGCGCGCCAAGTTCGACCAGTTGGTTTGCGGTCACCAGGCCTTTGCCGATCGCATGGGACACTTCGCCATATTGGGCGCACTGGGTGATCGAGTCGACGACCAAGCGGTCGGCCCTGGCGACCAGCCCAGGGTCCAGCTCTTGCTTGCCAGGGCCATCCGCACCGACAGCGGTGATGTGAGTGCCCGGTTGTATCCAGTGCGCCTGCAACAGCGGCTCGCGCGAAGGTGTGGCGCTGACGATGAGGTTGGCAAGGCCCGCCAGTTCCGCGGCGTCGTGTGTACTGCGCACGGTAAAACCAAGATCCCGCGCCATCGTCACGTAAGCGCCTAGTCCTTCGGCGTGACGCCCCCAGACGATCACCTGGCGGCAGTAGGTGACGCTGCGCAACTGCTCCAATTGCATGCTGGCCTGCATGCCTGTGCCCAGGATGCCGATGGCCTTGACCTGTGAGGGCGCGAGCAGCCGGGCCGCGATCCGTCCCGCCAGTGCCGTGCGCATCGCCGTGAGCCAGCCTTGGTCCTGGAGCAGGGCCAGCGGCTGGCCGGTGTGGGCCGAGAACACCATCATCAGCCCGTCGTTGCTGGGCAAGCCGTTGGACGGGTTGTCATAGAAGCCGGTGGACACCTTGACGGTAAAGGTGGGGCTGCCCACTTTGTAGGCAGACTTGATGCAGCAATCCCCGTTGGTCTCGGCGAAGGTAAACGCCTGCACAGGCGGTACCTGAACGTTGCCCGCGGAATAGGCGATAAAGCCCTCTTCGATGGCGCTGAGCGCCCGCTCGGTGTCCAGGCTCGCGAGGATCTGAGGCTTGGTGATCAGCTTCATTTGACGGCCTCGAGGAAGGTATCCAGGGCGATGTTCCGCCCACACAGCACTACAGCTACGCGTTTGCCTTGGTACCGGTCCGCGCATTTTTTCATGGCGGCCACTGCGACAGCTGCCGCGCCTTCGATGATCCACCGCTCGCTGCTGGCGATGTCGCGCATGGCGGCGCGTATTTGCGCTTCGCTGACCAATACAGTATCGGTGAGCAAGGCCTGGCACAGGGGCAGGGTGATGGCGCCTGGCTCGACGCCGCCTGCCGTGCCGTCGGACAGCGTGGGACTGGCAGGTACGTCGATGATCCTGCCGGCCTTGAGCGACTGCTCAAGGGCCGGGTCGTTCTCGGGCCAGCAGCCGATGATGTCGACACCCGGTGCCAGGGTACGCAGGGCAGCGCCAATGCCGGCGATCATGCCGCCACCACCCACCGCGACGAATACGGCGTCCAGGTCTGGCGCCTGCTCGAACAGTTCCATGCCGATGGTGCCCTGGCCGGCGATCACCTGCAGATCGTTGTAGGGCGATACGAAGGGCACACCCTTGGCCTGGGCTTGCCTGGCCGCTTCCAGCTCCGCGCTCAAGGGATCGGTCGGCAGGCAGATCACTTCAGCGCCGAGGTTACGCATGGCTTCGACCTTATAGGTTGACGCCGTAGTGGTGGTGTAAAGGGTCACCGGAACCCCGGCGGTTTTGCCGGCCAGGGCCAGTGCCTGGCCATGGTTGCCAGACGAGGCGGCGATGACGCCATGCTCACGTGCACTCACAGGCAAAAGCCTGACTTTATTGCTGGCCCCGCGAAACTTGAATGAACCGGTAGGTTGCAGGTGTTCGCACTTGAGCCATACGTCCACGCCGGTGGTTGCTGACAGGTGCTGGCTGCGCGTCAGCGGGGTTGTGCGTACGGCTGGCCGCAAAGCGGCATGAGCGTGCTTGATCGCCTCGAACAGAGCGTTGAGGTCGGGTTCGCAGACGGTTGGCGGTGCAAGGTAGGACATGGCGCATAAGGCTCCGTATGGAATTAATGTCTACGGTAGACGTATTGTCCATGCTCGTGCAAACACTTCTTCAGCCTGGGTCAGTCCTGGCGCTCAAAATCGTCATCCCTTGAGCGCCTTGAGGTATTTGTAAACCGTCGCACGCCCCATGTTCAGCACATTGGCCACATAGTCCACGCCGCTTCGGCCTTCGAACGCACCCTCGGCATGCAACGCTTGCACCAGACTGCGCTTGTCGCCCATCTGCATTGTCTGCAGAGACAAATGGCGCGCCTTGAGCCAAGCATGCATGAAGGTATTGATGCGCTCCTGCCAGTCATCGCGAAACAGCGCCTGAGGCTGCTCGACCAGGCGACCCATTTGAAAGAACGCCTCCAGCGCATGACGGGCGTTTTCGAGCACCGACAGGTCCAGGTTGATGCACATCAGGTGCCGAGCATCACCCTGCTCATCGCGCAAGACCGTACTGATGGAGCGCACCTTCTGACCGTTCCAGTTCAACTTCTCATATGGGCCCAACTTGGCGCCGCCGAGCAGATCGTCCAGGTCCTCGGCAATGGCCGAGTCATCTCCCAGGCTGCGCTTGGAGATGTTGTTGGCGATATGCACCACCGTCTGGGTGCGCAGGTCATGGACGACGACTTCGGCATGGGGATACAGCAACAGGGCAATGCTTTCGGCGATTGCCTGGTAGTTCTCGAGCGACATGCGGGGCCACTGTGCATTCTAAGGAGGCGCTTATGTTGGCTCTCGAATGCCTCCTCGCACAAGGCGCCGTATGCCGATCAACCACCCTGTACACGCTGAGACGGGCTGGTGGCGACCAGAACCGGCTCAAAATCGGCCTAACATTCGATAAGCCGTGATTATTCCATGTGAGATTGCACTTGTTTTAGCAGTTCGGAACTAGCAGAATTGGTACGTAATTACATAGTACGTACAACATTACGAAATCGTAGGAGCATGCATGGCACGTGGCGGCATCAACAAGGTGGTTGTGCAACAGGCCAGGCAGGCCCTGATTGCAAGAGGGGAGAACCCCAGCATCGATGCCATCCGCATCGAGCTGGGCAATACAGGCTCGAAAACCACCATTCACCGCTACCTCAAGGAGCTCAACGGACAGCAGCCAATGCCCTCCGAAGGCGGCGCGCCGATCAGTGAGGTATTGAGTCGCCTGGTAGGTCAGTTGGCGACGCAACTGCAAGACGAAGCGGATTTGGTGATCGAGCGGGCAGAAAGCGTCTTCACCGAGCAGCGCGAGGCGCTCGAAGCGGCCTTGGCGGCAGCTGAGCAGGCGCTTGCAGCGGCTGACCAACAGCACGAAATCGATGCAGCGGCCTTGCGTGAGGAGTCAGAGAAACTCAACAGCACGCTAAGCACGCTACAGGCTGAGCAGCTGCGCAGCGCCAGCCTCAACCAGTCCCTGGGGGAACTGCAAGTACGCCTGGCGGATAAGGATGAGCAGGTCAAATCCCTGGAAGACAAGCACCGACACGCCCGCGATGCGCTTGAGCACTACCGCACGGCCAGTCGCGAGCAGCGCGAACACGAGCAGCGTCGTCACGAAGCTCAGTTGCAGCAGATGCAGGTCGAAGTACGGCAGTTACAGCAGGCCATGATCGTCAAGCAGGACGAGCTCACTCGCCTGCACCGTGATAACGAGCGTCTGCTTGGGGAGAATCGCCAGGCGAGCAGCGAACGGCGGGCTCAGGAACAGCTGCTAGAGCAGCGCGACGCCCAGATCCAGGGCTTGCGCACGATGCTGGCACAGGCCCAGGGGAGCAGCGACGAGCTGCGCCGCCAATTGGCTATGCAGGCCAAAGCGCTGGAGGACAGCAAGGTCTCGTGCCGGGATCAGGCGCTAAAGCTTGAGACGCTGGAGCGGGAGCTGACAGAGAACCAGGCGTCGTTGCGCCTGTGTCAGGATCAGCTAAGGGATGGAGAAGATAAATAAAACTTTCTGGCGCAACGGCTTTCTTCCCTAGACAGCCATTTGGAGAAGACCGCATGAGCGAACGAGGCACAACCCACGGCACGCAGCACGGACCTCACTCGACCGACGAAGCCGATAAACCGGATGATCTTGGCTTTGACCCTGATTCTCCCGACCTCGATGATCCTCAGGTAGACCCCCAAGGCCCCGCCAAACCACCAAGGGATGTAGAGAAAGACACCTGAAGGGCACGCACCAAGCAAAAGGCCCTGATCGATACGATCAGGGCCTTTTTTATCCAGCATCAAGGTCAGGGTGGACTTTGCCCGTGCTGACCAGCGGACGTCAGGCTTGTGCCTGTTTTTCCACTTCAGCCTGCTTGGCCGCCTCGACACCCTTGGCAGAGAGCTTGATCGGGTAGTTGAGCGTCATCTCATGTTCAGCATCCACACTTACGCTACCGTCGTGGATCAGGCCATCGTCCTGCAGCGATTTAAGCATGCCGGCCACAGCTTTTTCACCGCGGTAGTTGTCCAGCAGTTCCTTGCCCAGACCATGGGGGTGAGCATGGTTGAGTCGGGTCAGGATTTCGCTTTTCAGTGCGTCGTTACTCATGCGCGCCTCACTTGCCATGCTGGGTTTGCAGTGCCTTGGCTTCTTGCAGGTGTTTCTCAAGGGTTGGCAGGGTCTTGGCAGCGAATGCCTTGAGCTCAGCCTTGTCAGAAGAAGTGGCTTCTTTCTTGAACAGTTCGACGGTCTTCTCGTGAGCATCGACCTGATTGTTCACGTAAGACTTGTCGAAGGACTCGTCACGCCATTCCAGAATCACTTTTTTCACCTTGTCGGTGATGGCCGCATCATCGGGCACCGAGATGTCCAGCTTCTTGGCAATTTCTGCCAGCTCCTGGTTGGCCTTGGTGTGGTCGGTCACCATGTGCTGGGCAAAGGTCTTGATCTCGGCGTTCTGGCTTTTTTCCAAAGCAAGGTTGCCGGTCACGATCTCTGCGATGCCGGCTTCGGTAGCCGCGTCTACGAAGTCGTCCGAGCTGGCAGCAAAGGCGTGAACCGAGGCCATGCCCAGCACCATGGAAAGGCCGACGCGCTTGACGAAGAGATTGCTCATGTTTCACTCCTTAAACGATGGCGCGACATCAGTGTCGCGTACTGTTGAGGGCGCGCGCAGGCCAAAGGTTTCATCTTTTTTGCATCAACAGGGTGTGGCAGTGGTCAACAGCGTTGACCAAGCACGTGCAGGGGATGTGCATGCGAAGCGCCAGGCAGACCGATGAAGAAAGAGCCCTTGCGCTGGCGGGCCAGGGACGAGCGGTAGCCCTGTTTCGCCTGGTGCTGGCGTTCATGCTGGTGGTCATGACCACGTTCGCAGCCGTTGAGGGCTGGCGAATCTGGCGTGATTACCGGGACGCGTTCCACAATGCCGCGAACATGGTGACCAATCTGGCCCAGGCCACCGCCCAGCATGCCGAGGATGCCATTCGCCAGGTCGATTCCATCAGTGCGGCGCTGGTGGAGCGCGTGCAAGGCGATGGGTTCGAGCACTTGGATCGCAAACGCATGCATGGGTTGCTCAGCCAACAGGTGCGCATCATCCCTCAGCTCCACGGCCTGTTCATCTACGACAGCCATGGTCGCTGGCTCGTCACGGACCGCTCGGCAACGCCGCCGGCCGCTAACAATGGCGACCGTGATTACTTCATCTACCACCGCGACCATCCCGATAGCGCCATTCGCATCGGTGCAGTGGTACGCAGCCGCTCGACGGGCGATCTGATCGTACCTATTTCTCGGCGCCTGAATTATCCGGATGGGCGTTTTGCGGGCGTACTGCTTGGGACCATCAAGGTCGACTGGTTCGTGCGTTACTACGGCGAATTCAAGATCGACGAACGTGGTGCGCTGGTGCTGGCCAAGCGCGACGGTACGATCCTGGTGCGGCGCCCATTCGTGGAACCGCTGCTTGAGCGTAACCTGGCCAACAGCGATATTTTCAAGCACCACCTGCCCTATGCAGCCCAAGGGTTGGTCGAAGCGGTGGCCGTCGTCGATGGTACACCGCGCCTGTACGCTTACCGAGCCTTGGCCAGCTACCCGCTGGTGGTCGAAGCGGGCCTGTCACGCGAGTCAATCATCGCCCCCTGGCGCCAGGATGCAATCAAATCGCTGGTGGTGTTACTGGTGCTGGTCATGGTCCTTGCGTTGTTCGGTTGGGTGGTCCTTCGCCAGGTGCGCGAACGCATCGTGATCGAGCGCGCCTTGCACCAGGCCCACCAGACCCTCAAGACCCTTGCCTTGACCGACAGCCTGACCGGGTTGGGTAATCGTCGCAGGCTGGACGCGGTGTTCGAGCCCGAGCTGCGCAGGGCTCGGCGCCAGGCGTATCCGGTGTGCGTGGTGATGCTCGACCTGGATCATTTCAAGGCCTACAACGACCGTTACGGACATGCGGCAGGCGATCAGTGCTTGCAACGCTTCGGCGAACTGCTGCGCCAAGCCGCGCAGCGTCCGGCAGATCTGGCCGTACGCTACGGGGGCGAGGAGTTTACCTTGCTGTTACCCGACACGGATGTACGCGGAGCGAAGGCGTTTGTCGAGACGCTGCAGCAGGCTCTGCGCAAGGAGATGCTGGTGCATGCGGGCAGTCCACTGGGGATCGTCTCGTTCAGTGCGGGTATTGCGGTGGCAGAACCCACGCGCAGTGAACAGAGTCCACAGCAACTGCTCGAAGCCGCAGATGCGGCACTGTATGAAGCCAAGCGCCAGGGCCGGGACCGCTACGCGGTCGCTGACCCTTGAGAACCGCATGGGGATGCAGGCAGCCCGCCTAGCCCTGGCGGGCATCGACTTCATGCCTGAAGTTGCCAACGTACCGAACTGACGCCCTTCTCCAGGCTGACCCGGCTGACCAGCCGCTCCAACTGGGCGGGCGCCTGTGAGGTACCCAGCAACTGGGCACGCACTTCCAGGCGGGCCGGGTCTGGCAAGTCCTCGCTGTGCAAGGACTGCAGGCGCAGTTCAGGCTCGCCGAGGCTATGCAGCATCAAGCTGCGTACCTGAATCTCATCCTGGGCTCGACAGACAATACGCACCTCGAACTGCTGTTCTACCTCCGTGGCGGGCACCACCTCCTGGCGGTCCAGGCGTTGGGCGATATCCCTTAGCAAGATGTTGGCGCACAGCACGACCACCGCGCCCAGGGCTGCTTCGAGCAGCAGCCCCAGGCTGCACAGCACGCCGATGGCAGCGGTGCACCACAGCGTTGCCGCGGTGTTCAGCCCCCGCACATTGAAGCCGTCACGCATGATGACGCCGCCGCCCAGGAAACCGATACCCGACACCACATACGCCGCCACCCGGGAGGCGTCGGTAGGCGCCATGCCTGGAACCGCCTGGGTCATCAGTACAAACAGACAGGCACCCGTACTGACCAGGCCGTTGGTGCGCAGGCCAGTCAAGCGCTGACGCAATTGGCGTTCGGCGCCGATCAAAGCCCCCAGCAGCAGGGCGGTGCTGACACGCAGCAGAAATACTTTCCAATCCATTACGAACCTCTTCCACGGGCCCAGGCCCGCTCTAACGCCATCACTCAAGAAAGCGCGGTGGTAAAAACCAGAGATGCGAAAGGACCACAGGGGGGAAGGAGGGGGCGATGCTGTGCATCGGCTGCCTCGGCAACTCGGCCAGGCAGCGTGGGAGACTGCCGGGCTAGCGCGCCGCGTGGGCCTGTCGCAAGCGACTGGGGCTAGTGTCCAATGCAGGGCTCCTATTGGTGAATGCAAAAGTGCGGCGCGGACGATAAGCCCGACCCTCGATCAGGTCAAGGGTAAAAACATGACAATGGCGTCATCCGCAAATGCCTGACAAGCCTGCCGGTACGATGGAAAAATTCACGGCCAATGGTTAACCTTTTGCCTTTTCTGAACCGTTGCGGGCTGATCCATGCTGTTCAATATCCTCGTCCTGCTTGGCACACTGGTGGCCATGGAGGGTGTCGGCACCTTGGCGCACAAGTACATCATGCATGGCTGGGGCTGGTGGCTGCATCGCTCGCACCACGAACCCCAGCTGGGCATGCTCGAAACCAACGACGTGTACCTGCTGGCACTGGCGGTGATTTCGCTGGCACTGGTGGCGGTCGGCAAAGCCGGGCATGCGCCACTGCAGTGGGTCGGAGGCGGGGTGGCGGCTTACGGCGCGCTGTACGTGATTGCGCATGATGGCTTTTTTCACCGTCACTGGCCCCGCACGGTGCGCCCGGTGGGGCGCTACCTGACGCGCCTGCACCGCGCGCATCGGCTGCACCACGCCGTCAAAGGGCGCAAGGGTAGCGTGTCGTTCGGTTTTTTCTACGCGCCCCCGTTAAAGCGGCTGGTGCGCGAGCTGCGGCGCAACAGGGGCTCTGGTCTCTGAGGTCTCAAGCGCACAGACGCCTTTGCTGATCGGGTTGCCTCCACCACCCTGCCTGCCCGGCATACATTGCACTGTCTGGACCTGCGCAGTAGCATGCGCGCTTTTCAGCCCAGGACTCGCCCTTCATGCCGTATCAGCAAGGTCTGCTTGCCACGCCCGTGCCGGTGCACGCGCGTCACCTGTTCTTCTCCATCGAGTCAACCGAGGCCGTGCCTGCGGCCCTCGATGCCTTGCTGGGCCATGTCGACGGCCTGCGTGTGACACTGGGTGTGGGCGCCCCTTTGGCAAAAGCCCTGAACGCCCAGATCCAAGGCCTGACCCCGTTCCCGCTGCTGGACGCCGCGGTCGAGAACCCCAGTACCCAGCATGCGCTGTGGCTGTGGTTGCGGGGAGACGAACGCGGGGACCTGTATCTGCAGGCCCAGGCGCTGGAGCGTCTATTGAGCCCAGCCTTTGCGCTGGTTGATCACGTCGATGGCTTCCTCCACCAAGGCGGTCGGGATCTGACGGGCTACGAAGACGGCACGGAAAACCCCAGTGGCGACGACGCCATCGAAGCCGCCATCCTGAGTGAGGGCGCGCCTGGCTTGCAGGGGTCGAGCTTCGCCGCGTTCCAGCTGTGGAAGCACGACATGCACTACTTCAAATCGCTGCCACAGCAGGTGCAGGACAACATCATCGGCCGGCGCCTGAGCGATAACGAGGAACTGGAGGATGCGCCTGAGTCCGCCCATGTGAAGCGTACTGCCCAGGAAAGCTATGCACCGGAGGCTTTCATGGTGCGTCGCTCGGTTTCCTGGGCTGATACCCGCGGTGCAGGGCTGGCGTTCGTGGCGCTGGGTACGTCTTTCACCTCGTTTGAGGTTCAGCTGCGCCGCATGAGCGGGCTGGAGGACGGTGTGATCGATGCCCTGTATCAGTTCACACGCCCGCTGACCGGGGGCTACTACTGGTGCCCGCCGATTGCGCAGGGTTCGCTGGACTTGCGCCTGCTGTTGCAGCCCGAGGCTTAAACATCCAGATACACAAGATGATCGCAAGACAGCTTCCACGAACTAGCATTGGATATTTCCGCTCTGTTACGGAGATTTCCTATGTATGGACGTCGGGATGTCCTACGTGCGGGCGCTGCGATCGGTCTGCTGGCCACCAGCCCCTGGCTGAGCGCAGCTGCAGTGGCGAGCCTGCTCTCGCGGCCGATTCCGTCAACGGGTGAGCTACTGCCGGTGATCGGCGCCGGCACGTCAGGCAGCTTCGAAGTCGAGGCCGGCTCAGCGGACTACCGGCAGCTGTATCAGGTGCTTGAAGCCTTCTTCAAAGGTGGCGGTCGGGTCATCGACACCTCTCCCAACTACGGCGGCGCCGACAGCATCCTGGGTCAACTGCTCGCCGAAGGCGGGTGGCACCGCCAGTGCTTCATTGCCACCAAGATCGCCGCCAACAGCCGCGCAGATGCCCAGGCCCAATGGGACGGCACGCTGCGCAGCCTGCGCACGGACAAGGTGGACCTGCTACAAGTGCACAATTTGCGTGACTGGCAACAGCAGTTGCCCTATGCACGTGAACTCAAGCAACAGGGCAAGACACGCTATGTGGGCATCACCCACTATCTGGACTCGGGACACGACCAGGTGGCCGCGATCGTGCGCAGCCAGGCTCTGGACTTCATCCAGATCAATTACGCAGTCAATGCCCCTGGCGCTGCGCGTGAGCTTCTTCCCTTGTGCCGTGACAAGGGCGTGGCGGTGCTGATCAACCGCGCCTTCGATGACGGTCGTCTGTTCGCGGCGGTCAAGGATCGCGCCCTTCCAGAATGGGCACAGGAACAGGGCGTCGGTAGCTGGGCCCAGTTGTTCCTGAAGTTCGCACTCAGCCACCCGGCAGTCACCGCCGTGATACCGGCCACTGGCCGACTGGATCGTCAGTTGGACCAACTCAAGGCAGGGCAGGGTCCGATGCTTACCCAGGCGCAGCAGCAAGCGCTGATCGAACAGTTCGCCTGACACCATGGTGACGCGGCGGCAGCGCCTGCAGCAGATGCTGGACATGCGGTCTGGGGAAGCGCCAGCGGTTCTGGCAGGCAGCCTACTGTTCTTCATGCTGTTCACGGGGTATTTCATGCTCCGGCCCGTGCGCGAAACCATGGGCGTTGCCGGTGGCGTCGAAAACCTGCAATGGCTGTTCACCGGTACCTTCATCGCCACGTTGGTTTGCCTGCCTGTGTTTGGTTGGATGGCCTCCCGTGTACGGCGCCGGCACATATTGCCTTGGACCTATGGCTTCTTCATCTGCAACCTGCTCGCCTTTGCCGCGCTATTGGCACGCCATCCCGACGGGCCTTGGGTGGCCCGGGCGTTCTATATCTGGTTGTCGGTATTCAATCTACTGAGTATCTCGCTGGCCTGGAGCGTACTCGCCGACCTGTTCAGCACCGAGCAAGGCAAGCGCCTGTTCGGCGTACTGGCAGCAGGGGCGAGTGTGGGCGGATTGTGCGGGCCGCTGCTCGGCACGCTGCTGGTTGCGCCCCTTGGACACCCCGGTTTGTTGACGCTCGCGGCCGTGTTGCTGCTGGGCAGCGTACTGGCCGCCTGGGTGTTGCAGCGTTGGCGCACGAATAATCCACTCCCGACCCGCGATCCCGCTTGCGAGGGCCGCGCACTGGGCGGCAATCCGTTTTCCGGTGCAACGGCGGTAATACGCACGCCCTATCTGCTCGGTATTGCTCTGTTCGTCGTGCTGCTGGCCAGTGTGAGCACATTCCTCTATTTCGAACAGGCTCGCATTGTCAGTGAAACCTTCACCGACCGTACTCGCCAGACGCAGGTGTTCGGCGCAATAGATGCAGTCGTTCAGGCACTGGCCATTCTCACGCAGCTGTTTTTCACCGGTCGGCTCGCTCGACGCCTGGGGGTGCGGGTGTTGCTGGTGGCAGTGCCGCTGGCCATGGCTGCCGGGTTCATGTGCCTGGCCTTGTCGCCTGTCTTCGCCCTGTTCGTCATCGTGATGGTCGTAAGGCGGGCCGGCGAGTATGCCCTGGTTCGGCCTGGCCGCGAGATGCTCTTCACCGTGGTCAGCGCCGAAGACAAGTACAAGGCCAAGAACTTCATCGACACCGTGGTCTACCGAGGCGGGGATGCGGTCAGCGGCTGGATAAAGCGGGCCTTGGACCTGATGGGGGATCATCCACAGGTGGCCATGCTAATCGGAGCGCTACTTGCCGTCTGCTGGGCCGCAACCGGTCATTGGCTCGGTGGCCAGCAAGGTCGACGCGACGAAACCCGTCGCCGCTGACAGGTACACCAACTATTGGGCTGACCCTTCTTTAACGCCGTTTGTCAGAAGCCTTCTCGATAATGCGAATCCTCAAGCACGGGTGTACTCCCAAGTCATGTACGGCATTGGCGCCGTGCATTCCGAAGTCATAAGAGGTTTCAGATCATGGCCACTAAAGACAACAGCCGTAGCGGTAACCAGCAGGGCAGCCAGGGCGGTAGCAAAAATTCGGGCAACTTCGCCAATGACCGTGAGAAGGCTTCCGAAGCCGGCAAGAAGGGAGGGCAGGCAAGCGGCGGCCACTCCAGCGAGTCGGGCCGCAAAGGCGGCAAGTCGTAAGTGAAGCCTTGCAGTGCCAGGCTAGCCTGGCACTGCGATTCTTCGAACAAGGAGCCAGCCATGCGCACATTCCCACTGATCACTCTCATGGGCGCCTTGACTCTGGTCGGCGGTTGTTTTGACCGCGACAACAATCATCCCGGCAAGGACTCCGATGCCAGCAAGCCGTCCTTGCAGATGCAAAAACCTGACGAACAAACCGCACCCCGTTCTGCGCCAGCCCCTGAGCCGATGCCAGGGCAGAAAGCCAACCAATAATACGCGCACGAGGAATACGCCATGACGGTCATGACCCGCCAGACCGCCGCGATGGTCCAAGCCCCATCTGTCGCTCCCAGCCTGAAAGACCGCTATCACGTCCTGCTCGAGGGCCATGACACCAGTAGCCGGGCCTGGCTCGATAGCCAGTTGGCTCAGGCCCGGAGCATGCCTGATGACCTGCCGGATGACCCATCGCAACTCGACGCCTGGAGCTTGCAGCACGCTGCCGGTGTGGCCGAGGGATACAAGGCGTACCTGGAGCAGCGCAAGCAGGGCGCCCCGCGGCGCTATTTCGCCAACCGCGCCCAGGCGTTGTGGTTCCTGCAGCAAGTCGAACCCACCAAGGTTGTGGACGGCGCGTGGCTGTTCAGTGCCCTGCGTCAATGGCGAGATCCACGCTACCACGGCCTGATCCGTACCTACCTCGAGGAGCTGGGCAGCGGTGACCCTCGCTGCAATCACGTGCTGATCTACCAGCGCCTGATGAGCAGGCTCGGCTGCCTGGATCGCCCGGACCTGGACGATTCCCGTTACCTGCAGGCGTCCTTGCAATTGGCCCTTGGCGAGTATGGCCAGGACTATTTACCTGAAGTGATCGGCTACAACCTTGGCTACGAACAACCGCCTTTGCACTTGTTGATCACAACTTACGAATTGGCTGAGCTGGGCATCGACGGATTTTACTTCCAGCTGCACGTCACCATCGACAATGCAGCCAGCGGTCATGCCCATCTGTCGCTCCAGGCCCTGCACCAGTTGTGCCCGACTGATGATGTGGCGGGTTTTTATGAGCGGGTCCGTCGGGGCTACCGTCTCAATGATCTAGGGACCAGCACCCCTGCGCTCATCGCAAGTTTCGACTTGGAAGCTGAGCTGCTTCAGGCCCTGGAGCACAAGCGCAATTTTGGGCAGTTCATGCACTCGGACCACTGCCGTCTGCAAAAACGCACCATCAACCAATGGCTGGCCGAGCCAGGCGCCATGCCGGCCTTTCTTGACGCCATGCAAGCCCAGGGTTGGATTCGCCGCGGCGAAGCTCCTGAGCAAAGCCGCTGGTGGACGCTGATCGAGGGGCCAACCGCGCCCATGTATGGTGTATTTACCGCCTACGAGAAGCAGCTGTGGCACGATTGGATCGCCGCGGGTTCACAATCGCGCATTCGTCGTGTGTTACCCGGCAGCTGGGAGGCGGCACTGCAATTGCAAGACCAGACGCCGGGTACCCAGCGGCAGCGCCCTGCGCACCACGATATTGATACGTTGATTTGTGCCATGTCCGGCAATAAACATGCGACGCCCGAAGGACTGGCCGCGACCCAGGCTTACATACAGGCCACTGGCCTGCTCCAGGAAGGATCTCACTGATGCCCCTCGATTCACCACAGACAGCCGCTGACCAGGCTCTGCTACAGCTAGGAAAGCGCCTTCGCGCTGGTGGTTACCACTTTACCTGCGTGACCCCGGCGACCCATGCATTGGTCAATGCGCGACCAGGCGCTGAGAAGGCTTGCACCGTCCGGGATGTATTCGGTTGGAGCCGGCCATTCGCCGGCTCGATGCTTTCGGCCGATGAGCTGGACTTGATGAAAACCGCTGGCGTGGTGAAGTCTCATCGAGACTTATTGGCCAGCACCGTCCGTTGGTCGAGCCTCGACGGGCTGCTACTGGTGCACTCGGCCTACCCTACGCAGGCCAGCGATGCGGTGTTCTTCGGCCCCGACAGTTACCGGTTCGCTAATGTCATCCAGGATCACCTGCGATCGACGCCCAAGCGCATTGAGCGTGCAGTGGACATTGGCTGTGGCACAGGGGTGGGCGCATTGGTGATCGCTCGTGCTGCGCAGCACGCGCAGGTGACCGCCGTGGATATCAACCCCAAGGCGCTGCGTTTTACTGCGGTCAATACGGCACTTGCCGACATCGGTAATGTGTCTGTGCAGCAAAGCGATATCCTGCAGGACGTGACAGGTCAGTTCGACTTGATCGTGGCCAATCCGCCTTACATGCTTGACGATGGTGAACGCACGTATCGCCATGGCGGAGGATCGCTCGGAGCGGATCTTTCGCGACGCATCATCGAGCAGAGCCTTGAGCGACTGAGCGTGGGGGGATCATTGTTGCTGTATACCGGCGTTGCCATCGTCGAGGGGCAAGACGCTCTGCTAGAAGGCATTCGCGAGCAGCTGGCCGGCCCTGAATTTTCTTGGGTATATCGAGAGATCGACCCTGACGTGTTCGGCGAGCAATTATTGGAGCCTGGCTATGAGCGGGTGGAACGTATTGCTGCGGTAGCACTGACGGTTATGCGCAATCGTTGAGACCGGAGTGTTATCGACACGCCTGGCCCATCGTGGCGTTAAGCGGCTGCTGTAGCAGACCTGCCTGTGCAGACACATTCTTGACCTAACCACCGGTTCAAAGAGAATAGCGAGATCGACAACCGTTTCTCCAAGGACCGTAGCCATGATGCTGACCCCGCTGTTCCCCCGTGTAGCCCTGGAAGACACGCTGTTCGTCTTTGCCCTGGAGGCAGAGGCGGGCGGTCTGTTCGGGCATCTGAATACGGTCTTCACCGGTATTGGCAAGGTGAATGCGGCCATCGCGCTCACCCGCGCTGTGACTACGCGCAGGCCCAGGCTCATCGTCAATCTCGGCTCGGCAGGCAGCCGGCTGCATGGCAAGGGCAGCCTGGTGTGCTGCACACGGTTCGTCCAGCGCGACATGGACGTCACGCCTCTGGGGTTTGCGCGTTACGAAACGCCGCTTTCCGACATCCCTGTCGTACTTGAACATGGGCTGGCCATTGCGGGGCAGCCTATCGAAACCTGTGGCACAGGCGATAATTTCGAGATCAGCCACGGTGATGCGCCCTATGACGTGGTCGACATGGAGGCCTATGCGCTGGCGCTTGTCGCACGGTCCGAGGACATCCCGTTCGTATGCCTGAAATACATCTCCGACGATGCCGGGAGCGATGCGGCCACCGACTGGTCCGTGCAGGTGCACTTGGCGGCAGAAGCCTTCAAGCGGGTGCTCTTCAATCCTGCCTGAATATCTGCCTATGGCTGTGGGAGCCACCGGGCACTGCGGTTAAACCTTTCCTGATGTGGCGCAGTCACTTGAGGTATCAGCAGATCACTCAGGGAGCATGTCAATGGCCAGGGCAATCTGGAAAGGCGCCATCAGTTTCGGTTTGGTACACATCCCCGTGGCGCTCAACTCCGCCGTCAGCAGTGAACGCGTTGATTTTGACTGGCTGGACAAGCGCAGCATGGACCCAGTGGGCTACAAGCGCATCAACAAAGTCACCGGCAAGGACATCGACAAGGAGAACATCGTCAAGGGCGTAGAGTACGAGAAGGGCCGCTATGTGGTGATCAGTGAACAGGAGATCCGCAAGGCCCGCCCGGAGGCCACTCAGACGATCGACATCTTTTCATTCGTGGACGCAGGGGAAATTCCCCTTCAACACTTCGACACCCCTTATTACCTGAGCCCTGACCGGCGCGGCGGCAAGGTCTATGCGCTGTTGCGCGAAACGCTGGCCACCACCGGCAAAGTGGCTTTGGCGACAGTCGTGCTGCACACACGCCAGCACCTTGCGCTTATTCGACCCCTGGATGAAGCCCTGGTAATGATCACGTTGCGCTGGCCCGATGAGGTACGTGGGCTCGATACCCTTGAACTGGACACGACTGTGACCAAGGCTAAAGTGGACAAACGGGAACTGGACATGGCCAAGCGTCTGGTTCAAGACATGACCGGCACCTGGTCACCGGACGAGTATCACGACGCGTTTCGGGACACAATCATGGAGTTGGTCGCGGAAAAAGCCAGCAAAGGCAAGATCGAGACGGTGGAGAAGGGCGAGGACAGCAGCGGCGAGAAGAGCGCAGACATCATCGATCTCACCGAGCTGCTCAAACGCAGCCTCGGCGGCAAAAGCACCGCGTCTCCCAAGAAGAAACCGGCTGCGGCGAAGAAGCCCGCCAAACGTACGCGCAAGGCTTCTTGAGTACACTCACACCTGCTAGGCCTGCAGGTGCTCCTGCAGGCCGGCCAGGTAATCGCCAAACCCTTCGCGTGCTCGACACTCGCGCCGGCTGCTGGTGGCCACACTGTGCGCAGCCGACCAACTGATCGGCACCCCCAGCGCTTCCAGGTCCCGCACCAGTTGAACATCCTCGTGGGCAGCCAGTGGCTGGAAGCCGTCGACGCGCTGATACGCCTGGGCGCTTACGCCTAGATTGGCCCCATGGATATGACGGTGCCCGTCACGTGCCTCGTAGCGGCTCAGGTAGAGCTTGCGTAAGGCGGCTGTTTGCCAGGGCTGCCAGTGGCTCACATGGACCGTACCGCAGACGACTTCAGCGCCGCAGTCGAGCTGTGACGTCAGCCAGTGGGCAGGAACCTGGCTGTCGGCGTCTGTGCAGGCGAGCCATGTGGCACCGCGCGCGAGCATCCATTCTGCGCCCGCGCGCCGAGCCATGCCGACATTACCGGCATCGATGGCGAAGGTGTGTGCACCATGGCGCCGGGCGACGGCGGCGGTGCCGTCGGTACAGCGATCGAGCACCACCAGAATATCGACCTCATGACCGGCTACCGCAGCGTGTTGGGCGGCAGCCGAGGCAGCCTTCAGGCATCGACCCAGACGCCGGGCTTCGTTGTGGGCCGGAATGACGATGCCGATCATATGCACGTCTCGTCCAGGTCTACCACGCTGGGTTGATTCGACCAGTAAGCCATGATGAAGTCGGCTTCGTCGTGGCAGAACACCGGGTACAGCGGCAGGTGTTTGGACAGCATTCGGTGCACCTCGCGCCCGTCCTGGGGGCACCCGGCAATCGGGTGCTTCCAGTGACACGCCAGCAGGCCGCCGTCGTAGGACAAGCTGGCGACAGACTGTTCGATTACCTGCAACCAGTCGGTGGGATCAAGGTAGTAGCCCACTTCGCTGAGCACGATCAGATCGAAACGCCCGCCTGGCCAGTCGGCAGGCAGGCGCGCACGTTCGACCTGTGCGTGGCGGACATCGGCCAGGCGATCGGTGGCCAAGCCCACAGCCTTCGGGTCGAGGTCCTGGCACACCAACTCGGCACAGCGCTCGGCCAGCAGCACACTGAGTTCGCCATTGGCGCAGGCGGGCTCGAACACCCGTTCGTAACACTGCCGGGGCAGGCTTGCCATGACCAGGTCGCGTTTTCGTTTTTCATACCAGCGGGTACGAAAGGCCCAGGGGTCTTCGTTGGCGGCATACAGGTCGGCGAAATATTGGGCATCGATACTCATGGCGAATCCTTTTACAAGAAGACCAGTTCGAAGGGCTGTAGCACGCAGTCCAGCAGGTTAGGGCGTAGCACCGGCGGTGTACAACCGTCAGGCTCGAACTGGCTGGCGTGTGCAGCAATGGCTTTGCGCTTGCGTGCCACCTGGCCCTCATTGAGTTGCAAGCGGTGCGCGCGCTCCCAGGGCAGACGTGGATCGTCAGGTTGTCCCCAGTGCCATGCCCATACTGGGACTTCCACCAGCTGGGCTTTACGCGC
The DNA here is from genome assembly GCF_007678615.1 of Pseudomonas sp. DE0157. Taxonomy (NCBI): domain Bacteria; kingdom Pseudomonadati; phylum Pseudomonadota; class Gammaproteobacteria; order Pseudomonadales; family Pseudomonadaceae; genus Pseudomonas; species Pseudomonas sp. DE0157. The sequence continues at coordinate 74,295 of NZ_VEJN01000003.1, read as the reverse complement.
TAGCGCTGCCTGTGCCCCGGCCCGGCCTACGGCCTCGTGATCGCAGTGGCCGTCACCTCGCCAGGTCGTCATCAGCACATCCTCAGGGCGCAGTAGCTGAGTCAGATGGCTGACCAGAAAGGCTTCCTCCCTGGCCAGTTGACTGTCCTTCAGGTGCAGGCGGCGCCAATCGATACGCTTGGGGTCCAGCCCGAGTTGCTCGATGGCCTTGCGGCTTTCTTGCGGCCGGTCGCGACGCAAACGATGCTCTGTCCAGCGGGTCGAGCTGGGATGGCTGCCTTCGCCGTCGGTCGCCGAGATCAGCACCAGGTCCTCTTCACGCCCGGCAAAATCGGTCAGCAGACCGCCTGCCATGAGAATCTCGTCATCCGGATGGGGTGCGATCAGCACCAGGCGCCGACCAGGCGGGCAGAGCTGGTGTGCATTGAGCCAGGTGGCCCGGGCCAGATGGGCCGAGTGCTGCCACGCTGACCAGGGCGTACCATCATTGGACTGGATCAGGTCTTCACTCATAGCTGCCATGCTCCGGAAGAAAGCTGTGCGGTCTGTTCGCCGAGGGCTGCAAGGTCTCGCTCGGCGTGACTTTGGCGAATGAACACCGGCAGGTCTGCGCTCAAGCGCGCAAAGTGGGCATTACGGCAAAACGGGGTTGCACCCAATGCTCGGCCTACGTGACGCATGACGTGTTCCACGGCATGTTCAACCTGAGCGCGCACGCGTTGCACGATCAGGCTGGCATCGGCGCCTGGGTTGAGATCGATCCAGGCAGCACATTCACGCAATGCCGCCCGAGCGCCGCACAGGGCGGCATCTACAGCGCCCAAGTGCGCGTCTGCGTGGGGGTCTGGTTTGGGTTTGCGGCAGTGCTCGCGCAGGTATTCGGCCAGCGCCTCGGCCGCCCCATACCAGCAGGCGGCGATGCCCGCGCCGCCGTGCCAGAAGCCCGGCCTGGACAAATATTGGCCCGCTGCACCGACGAGCACACCAGGTGTGTCGTTGAATTCGACCTCGACACTGGCAGTGCTGGCCATGCCCACAGCCTGCCAATGCTCGATATTGAGGCCCAAGGTTGGGTCGGCCAAGCGGATGGCAACCAGCTGTGGCTTACCGGACTCGTCCCAGGCGGTGATCAATGCCTGATCGATTTGCAAGGCGCCCGAACACCACGCTTTCTTTCCGCCGAGGCGGACACGGCCCCCGTCTTGGGAGGTGATGACGGCACGAGCATCCGGGGGCTCTGCGGCCCACACGCCCCAGATCCCCTCAGACGAAAGATGGCCAGCACCACACTCGGCCAGGATCGCCAAAGCGTCCGTATGCCCTTCATAGAGCTTGGCCAATACCAGGTCACAGCCGGCGACCCGCGACAAGGTCTGCCAACGCTCAAGCGTATTGCCGTGGCCCGGCCTGGGCAGAATATCCAGGCAATGGGCCTGCAAAGCTTTCATCAGTTCAAGTAACTGGGTGTCGACATTGAGCGGCTGCAGCCGCTCGTCATAAGTGCGCAACAAGCGGTCCAGCTGGGTGAGGTCATAGTTCTGAGGCATGCTCATGCGCGTAACTCCCTGTCGCGTTGGGCGTCGCCCATCACGTGAGCCCAAGTTGTTTGCGCATCCGCGCCGTGATGGATTGACGGGTCTTGCTCATGTCGGCCCAAGGGTCTTGGGTATCGGCCAGTCGCTCACCTATTGTGGCAATGGTCCACTGATTGGCGCCCTTGAGCTGTGCCAGTTCTTCACGCCAGACCGGCACCGACACCGGCAAGCCCTCGCGAGCGCGCAGCGAGTAAGCACACACCGTGGTAGCACCTTTGCCATTGCGCAAGTAGTCGATGAAGATGCGGCCTACACGGTTCTTGGGGCCGGACACTGCGGTGAGCCGATCAGGGAACAGTTTTGCCAGGTAGGTGACGATGGCGTGGCTGAAATCCTTGACGTCGTCCCAGCTCGCTTTTCTCGTTAGCGGGACAACCAGATGGATACCTTTGCCCCCGCTGGTCTTGATGAACACCTTCAGACCCAGTTCGTCCAGCAGGGTCAGGGTCAGCTGGGTGGCCTCCAGCATTGCCTTCCACGGCAGGGCCGGGTCAGGGTCCAGGTCGAGTACGAAACGGTCTGGCCGGTCGAACTGCGTGTCGGTGGCGTTCCAGGTGTGCAGTTCAAGCATGTTCATCTGTACGGCGCCGAGCAAAGTGTCAGGGCGGTTGATGACCATGGCGGCCTGGCCGGCTTCCTCTTTGCCGTACGTACGCACGTTTGGAATGTGCAGCTGGCCCGCGTTTTTCTGGAAAAACAGTTCCCCGGCGAGGCCGTCTGGCGCACGCACAAGCGCAACCGGCCGATTCTTGAGGTGGGGCAAGATCCATTCGCTGACCTGGGCGTAGTATTCGACGACGTCACGCTTGGTCATGCCAGAGGTAGGGTCGATCACGCGATCAGGGTGGGTCAGGCGCAGGTCACCCAGCGTCTCGGTGCTCTTGGCCGCCTTGCGCTGATGGACGGTCTTGCTCGGCATGGCACGCTCCAGGTCGATATCGGTCGCCGGTTTGTCGTCGCGCAAACCGTGGAATACCGCGTGGCGTACTACGCCGTCACGGGTCATCTGGGCAAAGGCGATCTCGGCCAGCAACGTGGGCTCTAGCCAATGTATCCCTCGGGCTTCGGCGCCAGTGGGGGGGTTGGCTACAGTAGGCTGGGCGGTTTGTAGGGGTTCGAGTTGTGCGTGCAATGTGTCAAGAGTGGTGGCACTGAACCCGGTGCCCACCTTGCCGGCGTAACGCAGCATGCCTGCGTCGTCGTGCAGGGCCAATAGCAAGGCGCCGAACCCACTGCGGCTGCCCTTGGGGTCGGTATAGCCCACCACTACAAACTCCTGCCGCCGCTTGCACTTGAGCTTGATCCAGTCGGCGCTGCGCGTGCCGGAATAGCTGCTGTCGGCACGCTTGCCGATCAAGCCTTCAAGGCCCAGCTTACAGGCACTCTCGAGCAACGCTTCAACCGGCTCGTCGAAGTCCGCAGAGTACTTGAGGTTGTCCGCAGTGTTGTGCTCAAGCAAGCGCTCCAACGCGTCGCGTCGCTGCTGCAAGGGTAGGGCGCGCAGATCTTGACCGCCCAGAAACGGCAGGTCGAAGACGTAATAGGTGATTTGTTCATCATGCGCGGTATCGAATGCGTTCTGTAAGGCCTGGAAGTCTGCAACCCCCTGGTCGTCATTGACGACCATCTCGCCATCGAGCCACGCAGAGTCCACACCCAACGCGCGTAGCGCAGCGATTTGGCCCGGCATCTTGGCGCTCCAGTCATGGCCATTGCGGGTATAGAGCCGCACATCATCGCCCTCGATGCGCGCGAGGATGCGGTAACCGTCGTACTTCACCTCATACCGCCAGTCCCCCGAGGGGGGTGAGTCGACCAACGTGGCCAACTGCGGCTGCATGTGTTCTGGCAGCATAGCGGGCTTGGACTTGGCGGCTTGCTTGGTCGGGGCGGGCTTGCCTTTGCCGGGTTTGGCCGTTTTGGCGGATTGCTTGGCAACCAAAGTGCGGTCGCTGATCACGCTGTCGGGCTGGTCCTCGACAATGCTGTACTGGGCCTCGCTGCGGGCCTGGCTGTCATTCGACTTGACCAGCATCCACTGCTCTTTCTTGCCAGCCAGCCGTGTGCGGAACAGGTTCCACATACCAGCGAGCTTCTCGCCTTGCAGGCGAAAGCGCAGTTTGCCTTTGTTGTAACCCTCACGCGGGTCCCCGTCGGGTTCCCAAACCCCACGGTCCCAGACGATGACATCGCCCCCACCGTAGTGACCTTCCGGAATGTGGCCTTCGAAGGTGGCGTAATCGAGCGGATGGTCTTCGACATGCACGGCCAGGCGTTTGACTTTCGGATCCAGGGAGGGACCCTTTGGAATCGCCCAACTTTTGAGCGTGCCGTCCAGTTCCAGTCGGAAATCGTAGTGCAAATGGCTGGCGTCATGTTTCTGGATGCAGAACTGTAACGCGTGAGCCCCTTTGCTGCGGCCGGATTTGCCGATTGGCTCGGGCGTGGCGTTGAAATCGCGCTTGCGCGCGTATTCCTCGAGTGGCGTGGCCATGAGGGGGGCTCCGGAACCTGGGCTGTCTTGATCTTGGGAGGCGGGGAGCGGCATTGGAGTTCAAAAAACCGCCACTGGCCGCGTAAAACTCTGAATCTTCCTGGGTACAGAGCAGTCGACTTTGGGTAAGCCAACTGATGGAGAGGCGTAATGTCCAGACCCGATGAACCCAAAGCCTATACCCCGACCGAGATCGATGACATCGAGGATCGTATGGGCAGTGTGCATGAGCTGAACTTCAGTGATCGCCTTGATGACCGTCAGGGGCGGGTAGGTGATGAACGACCAGAGCGTGAAGTGGAGCAGGAATTCCCGGAAGAGCGGGTGCGCCAGAGCGGCTTGACCGGCGGCGAGGCGCTGACCGACAGCCTGCATGAGGACGGTGTCACGGATGATGATCTGAGCCCGGACACGCTACTGGACGAAACCGGCGCTCGAGATTCCCATGAGCCTGGGTACGGCGGCCCTGCCGATCAGGCGCTGACCGAAAAAGACGCGATCGAGATCGGCGGCGGTCGAGGCCTTGACGAAGCAGAACTGGCCCGCACCAACCCGCTTGACGGGAAACCGTGGACTGACGATGCAATTGAAGAAGACGAAAGGAGTTGATCATGAGCGAATTACGCTGCGCTTGTACCGAGTGTTCCTGCACGGTGAGCACCTTGCCGCAGAATGGCAAGGCCTACTGCTGCGAAGCGTGTGCGACCGGGCACCGTAACGGCGAGCCATGCCGCATGCCTGACTGCACCTGTGGCAAGGTTGAGCAGAAAAAGGAAACCAGTGTGGACAATGCGCTGGATGAGACTTTCCCAGCGAGCGATCCTATTTCGCCGTGAGGGAGATTGAGCCGGGTCTGCCTAGGCAGACCCGGCCTGTTCAACCTGTCTCAAACCGTTTGAGAGCGTTGGCGAATTCCATAGAAGCGGCCTTACGAGGCGTGCCTACAAGGGGACTGTGCCGAGCTTGGAGCCGCACTAGCTGTGCGACACACACACCAAGCCCACCCCTTTCACGTTGATGCTGCCGTATCTTGCCGGCGCATGGTCTTAGCGCGCTTTTCCAGCACCAAGTAGGTGATGACCGCCAACACCAGCGGTATCAGGTAGTACAAGGTTCGATAGGCCAGTAAGGCTGCAACCAGGCTGCCTTGTGGAATCTGCCCCTGAAGCAGGCCCAGGAATACGGTTTCCAGCACCCCAAGCCCTGCCGGAATGTGAGCCACCACCCCGGCCACGCAACTGATCAGCAGAACCCCCAGGATGGAGGGATAGAACGCCTGCTCTGGCAACAGCCAGAAGATCAGCAGCGCCATCATTGCCCAGTTGCTGGCGCCTAAGGCCACCTGGCACAGCGCAAGCCGCAGCGAGGGCAGCGTCAGTTCATGCTCGCACCAGCGCCAGGTGCGTTTTTTGGCAAAACCGCAGGCCAGCAGATAGCCGATCGAAATGGCCAGCAGCGCGAAGCCAATGAGCTGCAGCCCAGTGGTGCCGACCGCCCAGTTTGCCGGCAATTCGACCAGGCGCATGGCAAACACGCTGCCTGCCAGCAGCATGTAGCCCATCCAGTTGGTCAGTAGCCCCAAGGTGAGAATGCGTGTGATGGTGGGCGTGTCCAACCCAAGCCTGCCGTATAACCGATAGCGCAACGCAACCCCGCCCACCCAGGTGGTGAAGTTGAGGTTGAAGGCGTAGCACACGAAGGCGATCGGCAGCACTTGCCGGACCGGCAACTTGTGACCGGTATAGGTTCGGGCCAATAAGTCGTAACTGGCAAAGATCAAGAAGCTCATCAGTGCCATGACCAACCCGACGGCCAATGTGCCGGGTTTGTAGGCCAACAGCGATTCACGCACCTCGTTCCAATCCAGGTTGCGCGCCAACGTGAACAGTAACGCCGGGATCAGGATAAGGAACAGGACGGTGAACAGACGCTTGGCCCACACTTGCCAACGCTTTCGTTCCATCAGGTGTTGCCCTCGTGCAGGTTGCCTTGGGTCTCTACGGCTTGCCCAGGCGTTTTCAGGCGCTTGCGATGCGCAGGTAGCCAACCGGCAATGCGCGGGAAGTGACGTATGACGTGGAAGCTCAAGAAGATCAGTGGCGCCCGCCACCAGTAGCCGCGAATCATTCGCTCCAGGGTGACCGTCTTGCACTGTTCGCTGGCCAGCGACTGCAGGTGGTCATGTAGCTGCTGATTGAAGGCACGGCTGCGGATGAACAGGTTGCCTTCAAGGTTGAACGACAGGCTCAGCGGGTCGAGGTTGCTCGAACCGACCGTGGACCATTCGTCATCCACCAGTGCGACCTTCCCGTGCAGGGGGCGCCGGCAATACTCATGGATCCGCACCCCGTCGCGAAGCAGGTAGTTATAGAGTAGGCGAGCCAGGGTACGCACCCACCACATATCAGGCTCACCCTGCATGATGAGGGTCACTTCAACCCCGCGACGCGCGGCGTTACGCAACTCGCGCAACAGGCGATAGCCTGGGAAAAAATAGGCATTGGCTACCACGATGCGCTTGCGCGCGCCACGCAGCGCTTCGAGGTAATAGGTTTCGATAGCCGTGCTGCGCTGGCCGTTGTCCCGCTCTACCATCACGGCAGTGATGTCGCCAGTGGGGTCGGTGACAGGGCGCACCTCGCTTGGGGGCTCTAGCACCGGCGACATCAATCGACGGCTGACGGCATGCACCTGCGCGACCACTGGCCCGGTTACCTCCACGGCGTAGTCCTGCTTGGCCATGGGGCCATAGTCGCCGAGATGATCGGCGCTGTAGTTGATGCCGCCAATGAATGCACGCTCCCCGTCGATCACGACGATCTTGCGATGCAGCCGGCGGAACAGGTTGGTGCGCAGGCCCGCCAGACGAGGCTGGGGGTCGAACAGGTGAAACCTTACTCCCGCCTCGGTCATCGCCGCGATGAACTCGGCTGACAGGTCAGCGGTGCCGTACCCGTCGGCAACCACTTCCACACGGACCCCACGTTGCGCTGCCTCGATCAGCGCACGCTGCAACTGGTGGCCTACCTTGTCTTCGTAGATGATGAATGTCTCGAGCAGGATTTCATTGCGCGCCTGGCCCATGGCCTCGAAGACCCGCGGGTAGAACGCCTCACCATTGATCAGCAGCTCGACGCTGTTGCCATCGACCCAAGGTCTTTTCACACGTTGATCTCCGCAGCCAGGGGGGCGTGGTCGGACAGGTGCGACCACGGATAATTGGATAAAACCTTTGCAGCATGGGGCATGGCATTGCGCACGTAGATCCGGTCAAGCCGAAGCAGCGGCAGGCGTGCCGGAAAACTGCGGGCTGGCGAGCCGAAACGCTCCCCGAATGCCTCTATCAAGCGCTGCGACAGCACGGCATCTGCTTTCAGACGCCAGTCGTTAAAGTCGCCGGCGATAATCACCGGCGCCTTGGCAGGCAGGCGGTCGAGCAACTCGAACAGCAGACTCACCTGCTTCTGCCGGTGTGCCTCCCGTAGGCCCAAGTGCACGCAGATTGCATGCACTTCGTCGTGGCCGGGTACTTCCAGTTGACAGTGCAGCAGGCCTCGCTGTTCATTTCCCGCCACTGAGACGTCGAGGTTTTCCGAACGCACGATCGGAAATTTGGAGAGCAAGGCGTTGCCGTGATCGCCATGGGGATAAACGGCGTTGCGACCATAGGCAAATTGCGGCCACATGCTGTCTGCCAGGAATTCGTACTGGGGCGCCTGCGGCCAGGCAGGGTGGCTGATCGCATGCTGTTGGTGGCTGCCATGCACCTCCTGGAGAAACACCAGGTCGGCGCCCGTGGCACGTACCGCATCGCGCAGCTCCGGCAGGATGAAGCGGCGGTTGAAGAAGGTGAAGCCTTTGTGCACGTTGAGCGTCAGTACGTTCAAACGGTGCACGGCGGTGACTTTGTCGATGATGCAGCTGGGCGCGGAGAGTGTAGGGTTCACAGTTCAACCTCCGGCTCGGCGCCCGGCTCTGTCATCAGCTCGTGGTCCAGGTGCATCTTTTCCAGCAATCGGCGCGCGTCGTAAGGGGCGTGGACTTTCTGGTCGTTATCGAAATAGCAGTACACATCCCGGGTTGAGCGCCGGGGGGGAGGGCCCTGTACGATCAGGTGTGCATCGTCGGACTGACTCCCCTCACGCCACTGTTCGATCCGTTTCTTCCAGCGGCGCAGTGCGCTGACGGTATAACCGCTGCTGTAGAGTTCGACGTCGCCATGCAGGCGCATGTACATGAAATCTGCGGTGACGTCCTCCACGTAAGGCCACTTGCCCGCGCTGTCGGCAACCACCAGGGCAACGTTGTGCTGGCGCAGCAGTTCCACGAAGCGCTCGCACAGGAAACTTTCGTGACGAATTTCCACCGCATGGCGTAGCGGCGCATTGCCGCTTATCTGCGTGCCGCCGTTACCTTGCAGGCGTTGCTCGCAGCCACTGGCGCTGCGTCGGGCAGCGGCGCGGTGACGCGGCAGCGATCGCAGAAATGCATCGAATCGCTCAGCGTCGAAACGCATGTTGGCAGGGAACTGCCATAAGAATGGGCCGAGCTTGTTACCGAGAAGGAGCGGCCCGGAGGCGAAGAAATTGGCCAATGGCGTATCGATGTCCTTAAGTCTGCGGATGTGGGTGATGTATCGCGGCGCCTTGACCGCGAACACGAAGTCATCGGGTGTGGCGTCATGCCAGGCTTGATAGCGTTCGGGCGTTTGCAGGCTGTAAAACGAGCCGTTGATCTCGATGGTATTGACTGCCCTCGACGCGAAGGCCAGCTCGTCGTCCTGGCGCAGCCCCTTGGGGTAGAAGTCCTTGCGCCAGGGACCGTATCGCCATCCTGAAATGCCAATGCGTACCTCGCTCACGCTGCCTCCTATCGCATCTCCATTCCATTCATCATTGCGACCAGTGCAGCGGCAGGAGGGTTCAGGCGCAGTTGATCAGTGGTGGCGAGCAGGGCTGGAATTGAACTTTGCGGGCAGGCTTGATGCCACTTTTAGACAGGCAGGGTGGTGACCAACGCTCTGTATCGACACTTCTTGGAGGTGCACATGGCCCGACACATCATCCATTTCACCGGCCCTATCAACTCGTCTACCTGCGGCAATCTGATCAACACCTGCACCAAGGCCGTGAACCAGGGGGCCGAAGTGGTGCAGTTGAATGTCGCCACCATGGGCGGCGAGTGCAGCTACGGGTTTACCCTGTACAACTACCTGCGGACCTTGCCGGTCAGTGTGCATACCCACAACCTGGGCACGGTCGAGTCAATGGGCAACATCCTGTTCCTGGCCGGCGAGCACCGCACCGCGTGCACTCACAGCAAGTTCCTCTTCCACCCCTTTCACTGGACGCTGCACGGCTCCATCGACCACTCACGCATGGCCGAATATGCCATGAGCCTGGATTATGACTTGCGCCTTTACGCGCAGATTGTGGCGCAGCGCACCGAGGGCGCGGCACAGGCACTTGACGTGCCGCGCTACTTGATGGCGGCCCCGCGAATCCTTGGCCCACAAGAAGCCCTGGACAGCGGGATGATTCATGCAATCGACGACTTGCCGATAGAGGCGGGCGACTGCCAATGGAGCGTGCACGCTTAGAGCGGCACGCCCGTTTTTGAATTAGCCGCCAGTAAAAGTGGGGGTTAGCGCACAGACGCTGCGGTAGCTGCGTCGCACTCGAGCAAAGAGCGAATCAATTTTTTGATGTCTTGCTTGAGCGTGCCGACGTGCTCGAAATGGGCGAACTGGTAGTCAGCGATCTCATGCAAGGCGCAGGGCTGCGGTGCTTCGTCGAATTCGGCCTCGAAGACATAATGCATGCGTTGTGGCGTTTCGTGGCGCATCAGCAGCGTGAAATTGTGGGCCTGCAGGCCTGTCTCTTCCAGCAGTTCGCGCTGGGCTGCCTCAAGCGGCGTCTCACCAGGTTCTACCTTGCCTCCTGGCAGCGTCCAAGGGGCATTTGGCTTGCGAACCCACAGCCATTTATGAGCGTGTTTGCCATGCCGACAGATGATGGTTGCGCGGGGCTTGGCGGATTTCATGGGTACTCCGGCGAATCACATTCCTATGAGGAGTTAGTCGCCGAGCACCGTGCAAAAGTCATAAAACTGTAACAATTGACCGACGAACGGTCAGTAGGGTACCGAACCGTGGAGGCTCTCGATGGCCTCTACCAACTCGTCGTAGCCGACAGGCTTGTTCAGATGACGATCAAAGCCAGACTGCTTCGACCGATGCTGATCAGCGCTTGCCCCATAGCCGGTAAGGGCAATGGCCGGGGTATGCTGCAGGTGCTTGATGTCTCGCAAAGCCTTTATCAGGGCATGGCCATCCATGACTGGCATGCCGATGTCCGACAGAATGACGTCATAGTCCGTTTGCCGTGCTGCTTCGAGCGCCTGGCGGGGGTCAGCGAACGCGCTCACCTGCGCACACTCCATTTCCAGGAGCTGTTGCATGACGTCGAGCACCTCGGGTGAGTCATCCACCAGCAGTACATGCAAGCCATCGAGCCGGCCCATGCGTTCAGTTTGCTGGCAGGCCAGTCGCTCGCCTTTACCGCTTTTGGACAAGGGCAGGGTGACGGTGAACGTACAGCCCTGACCAAGACCGGCGGAGTACGCGCATACGCTTCCTCCGTGGGCCTCCACCAACTGACGGACCAGCGATAGCCCAATGCCCAGGCCCTCTCGCGCCGCATGCCCGAGCGGCGAAGCCGCCTGGCTGAACAGGTCGAAAATATGTTCCAGGCTATCTGCCTCAAGGCCAATGCCTCGGTCGATCACGCTGAGCGAAACCTGCGTGTCGTCATGGCTCAGGGACAACCGGATAGTGCCGCCGGGTGGGCTGAACTTCAGGGCGTTGTTGAGCAGGTTCCAGATCACTTGCTCCAGGCGTGTGCTATCCCCGTCGATGAACAGTGGCAAGCCGTCTGCAGGCAGTTCCAGCACAACCGCCGAGTCAGGCTGCTCGCTGATGACCACCGCGTGGATACCCTCGATGATGGCAACCACGTCTACCGCTTCGGTCTTGAGCTTGAGCTTGCCGGTACGGATACGGGCCACGTCCAGCAGGTCATCGATGATGCGCGCCTGGCTGGTCACGGCTTCGCGAATGATGCCCACCGCCTTGCTCGCAGCGGCGACGTGGGCGATCGAGGGCAGACGACGCAGGATCTCGGCGTTGAGCTGGATCAGGTTGAGGGGGTGTTTGAGTTCGTGGGACATGATGGCGAAGAACTCATCCTTCATGTGGCTGCTGCTTTGCGACTCGGCCAGTTGCTTGCTCTGCTCATCGTGCAGGCGCTTGTGCCCGGTCAGGTCCCGAGCAATCTTGACGAAGCCACGCAATGAGTTGCCCTTCAAGCGCGAGATTTCACCACTGGCATAGAAGCGGCTCCCGTCCTTGCGCAGGTGCCAGCGCTCATCCTGGCTACGGCCGTTGGCGCGCGCTGTCTGTAATTCCTGCTCGGGGATGCCGTGCTGGCGGTCGTCCTGGGTGAAGATGAGCTGGTAATGCCGGCCCACGACATCGGCCTTTTCATGGCCGAAGATCAATGCAGCACCTGTATTCCAGTCAGTGATCAGGCCCTGCTCATCCAACAGGATGATGGCGAAGTCGTGGGTACTTTCAGCGACCACTCGCATGCGCTCTTCGCCAAGTCGCACCCGCTCCTCGGCCGCGCGACTCTTGCTGATGTCAATGAAGGTGAGCACGGCCCCGTCGATCTTCTGTTCGCTTGAACGGTAGGGCAGCAACCGGGCCAGGTACCAGTGGTAGGCCTGGCCCCCGATTTCCCGCTCGATGATGTGCTCGCCATTGACCACGGCGCGCGCATCATCGGCCAGGGCGGGGTAGTCCAGGCGATGAGTGATGTCGAGCAGGGAACGCCCTGTATCCACCGGCAGCATGTTGAACAGGTCGGTCGCACGTGGGGTGAACCAGCGAATGTGCAGGTTGCGGTCGACGAACACGGCGGCGATGTCGGTGCTGGCGATCAAGTTGCGCAGGTAGTCATTGACCTTGTCGGTCTCCTCAACCTTGCTCTTGAGCTCGTAATTGACAGTCAACAGTTCTTCGTTGATCGACTGCAGCTCTTCCTTGCTGGTTTCCAGTTCTTCGCTGGCCGAGCGAAGCTCTTCGTTGATTGTCTGCATCTCTTCGTTGGAGGCCGTGAGTTCTTCGCTGGATAGCTCCGACTGCTCAATGGTCTCCTGCAATTGCACGCGCATGCGCTGCAACTCTCGCTCCAGGTTGTTCAGCACCATGCTGTCGGTCTGGCGAATAGCATCGACTAACGGCAATGACAGATCGGGCGCACGCTCTTCGAACACCACCAGCAGGTATTCGCCGGCCGTTTGCTCATCCTTATGCGGTTGCACGGTAATTTCGATCTGGCAGCGCTGACCCTCCTCGCCCATGTCCACAGGGCGAGAGGTGACCGCATGGGTGCCCTGGCGCGCCTGGAACAAGGTGCTGCGAAGCGCCAGTCGCAAGCTGGGCAATACCAGGTTGAGCACGTTGCGGCTCAATTCACCGCTGCCCAATTGCATGTAGCGCCCGACACCTTCGCTCAGATGAAGGAGGGTACCCTCACCGTCGATGATCAGACTCGGCGGGGTTCGGCGGGCCAGTGCACGATGGTGCACCTCAGCGTAAGAGGGCTTGCGCTGGGCTCTGCTTTTGGCGGTGGCCGGTTGCTTCAGAGCGCCCAGATCAGTCCCTTGCAACTGACGCCCCGGACGCGTGTCGGCATGGGCGACCTCGCGTGCCCGGTAGATGCGATTACGCTTGTCCACCACCGCGAACAGATCGCCAGCCAGTTCAGCCGATTCGGAAGAGCCCAGAAACAGGTAGCCACCCGGGCGCAGGGCGAAATGGAACATGCGCAGGATATCCCGCTGGATTTCACGGTCCAGGTAGATCAGCAGATTGCGACAGACGATCAAGCCCAATTGCGAGAAAGGCGGATCGGACAGCAGGTTATGCCGTGCGAACAGCACTTTCTCTCGTATTTCCTTACGCACGCGATAGTGCTGGTCTTCTTTGGCGAAAAACTGGCGCAGACGCGAGGGTGGCACATCGGTGATGATGGACTCTGGATAAAGGCCGGTGCGGGCATGGCCAATGGCACGCTCGTCGAGGTCTGTGGCAAACACCTGCACCTTGTTGGCGCGCTGGTCCAAGGCCAACTGCTCGCACGTCAGCATGGCTAGGCTGTAAGACTCCTCTCCCGTCGAACAGCCCGCGGACCAGATGCGAATTTCGGCTGGGTTATCGCCTTGGTCCGGCTCATTTGCCAGCTGGGGCATGACGATACGCTCAAGCGCCTCGAACGCCTCGCGGTCGCGGAAAAAATTAGTAACCCCGATCAGCATGTCCGCCAGCAACGCTGCCGACTCTTCCTCATGGGTCTCAAGGTAGTGCAGGTAGGCTCGAAGATCGGCCTGTCCCGTGACATGCAGACGTCGCTCGATACGCCGCAGCACAGTGGCGCGCTTGTAATGGTGGAAATCATGACCAGTGGCGCTGCGCAATTGCAGCAAGATGTCTTCCAGCACAGGTTTGCACGCCTGAGGGTCGCCGGCTCGGGTACCCAGCGCCGGCGGTAGGCTATCGTCTTCGATACGTGGCAGATTGACCTGTCGCGCGTTGTGCCACAGCTCCATCAGCTTTTGGGCAAGCTCTGCCGCCGGGAGCACCACGTCGACCAGACCCGTCTCGATGGCCGCCCGAGGCATGCTGTCAAACTGAGCATCATCCGGGCTCTGTACCAGGGTGAGGCCGCCTTGTTCCTTGACACGTGCCAGGCCTACGGCGCCGTCCGCGCCCGTACCGGAAAGGACCACGCAAAAGGCATGATCCTTATGCACGTCGGCCAGGTCGCGGAAGAACAGGTCGATGGCCACATGGTCACCGCGCCGCCTGTTGGCCGGCGCTACCCGCAGGTAACCATCATTGGTCGATAGCCGATTGGCAGGAGAGATGACGTACACATGGTTGCGTTCGATCGGCACCGGTTCCGTTACCTGGCTCACCGGCATGCTGGTTGTCTCCTGAATGATCCGATCAGCGACACTCTGATGGTCTGGAGACAGGTGCAGCACAATGACAAACGCCATGCCTGAGTCGGCGGGCATCTGCCTGAACAGTGTACAGATGGCTTCGATGCCCCCCGCTGAGGCACCAATACCCACCACAGGGAAACTGAGATGGCTAGGGCTCAGGTTCGAGGGATGCGGCGCGGCGGGCTGGTTAACGGTCGACTTCATGGCGGTGCCCTGTACAGACCTTACAGACAGCCCATCGACACGTCGCGGGGCATGAGGAGCGCCATTATAGGCAACGCGCACGGATATTCGCGAGTGCGTTGATGCGACGCTAATGACTGGTCCGCAAGTGTTCGGACAGAGAATCTTTTCGCGCCACCGGTCTGCAACCCATGCCATGGGACTGAGTAGCCTGTTATCGCGCGGGTTCCGATGAAGGGCACGGCTTGATGTCTTGCACATTTCCAGAACCGCAAGGAGAAACGAAATGGCTCGTGATCAGAGATCGACCGGTCAACGTGGCGGCACCAAGGAAACCAATCCAGGCAACTTCGCCAACGACCGCGAAAAGGCTTCCCGCGCTGGGCAGAAAGGGGGCCAAGTTTCAGGTGGTAACTTCGCCAATGACCGTGAGCGCGCCTCGCAGGCTGGACGCAAGGGTGGTCAGAACAGCCACGGCGGCGGGCGCAATGTAACGAGCGAAGCACGCGGCTGACCTTGTCGTAGGTGCCCGCCGAGGCCGTGCTGGGCACCCGTCGGGGGGCAACGACGCATATCCGATTGAATCTTTAGCGCCGCGCTGCACTCCATCGCAGGGTCATCCACGCAAAAGAGGAGGGTGCAGCGATGCCTAGTCCCCAGTTGTACATCATCGATTACCGGCTCCATGGCGAGCCTCGCACCTTCATCATTCGTCTGGAGCGTCTGGATAATGCCGAGGCGTGGCATTGGGCGAGCTGTGATGCCGGCATCGGCATCATCCCCAAATTCGGGCGCGAGAAGATCCGCAAGGTCAGCCGGCCTATGGCTGAGCGCTACGGCGTCACGGATGTGACTTGGCGCCTATCAGGCAGTAAGCCCGGACAGTCTCTAGAAGACCCTGCCACCACCGCCTGATTGCGCAACCTCTTCCATTACCTGATTACACACCCGCCTCAGGGTCGCTGGCAGGTACGCCTGGACGATTTTGATCGTCATCGGTCAGGCCCGGGTCAGTGTCGGGGTCGTCGACTCTGTCATTGCGCTGCTCTTGTTCAAGCTCGGGCCAGTCGTCCTGGACATTGCCGCCACCCATCATAAGTTTCTGGATCACTGCATGCGCCTCCGTTGGTTTGGAAAAAAGGCCCGCCCCGAAGGCGGGCCAACACAGGAGTGAGAGGAACAGCCATTGCCAGACCCCTCACTTTTTCAGAGCGCCACTGCAGGGGTAGAAGTCCCTCTGCGCAGGCGCGGGTCTGACCAACGGTGCTATCCGGCCGAGTACTTGACGGCAGCAGCGGTCCGCGAGCTGACGTTGAGTGCCTTGAGCAGTGACGAGACGTGGATGCGCACCGTGAAGGGCGAGATGTCCAGGGCTTTGGCTATCTCCTTGTTGGTCTTGCCCTGTGCGATCAAACGCAACACATCCTGTTGGCGTTGAGTCAGGTGCTCGGTACCCGCGTCGGCATTGGCGATCGGCAGCAGGCCGGAAGGCAGGTAACGCACCAACACTTCCCCTGCTCGAACGGCAAGGATAGCGGCGCCCATTTGCTCGGCGCTCAGGCTTTTGCCGATGAAACCATCCACGCCGCAGGCCATGACCTGGTCGATGATGACCGGATCGTCCACCATCGAAACGACGATCAAGGTCGTACGCGACAGTTGGCGTTTCAGCTGGGCAAGGCGGCTGACGGAATCCAGGCCCGGAAAACGCAGGTCTAGGATCAGGGTATCGAGAGCCTCGCCAACGCTGGCAATCTGCAATACCTCATCCAGGCTACCGGCCTCGGCCACGCAGGCGCTTGGCAGCACACGGCAGACGGTACGTACCATGGCTTCCCTGAACAGCGGATGGTCGTCCGCCACGATTATTCGACTGGTCACACTTGGCAACTCCCTTTGGCCGCAGGTCGATCAGGCCATGTTAACGTAGCAGCCCTGGCACGTGCGCGCTGCCCCGTGATGGGAGCAAAGGCGCCTGATGATAAGGATTTCGGCCATGGTCATGGATAAAAATAACGAGCTCGATCAAGCGAACTTGCGTCTGATTGTTGGCAGTTGCGCGTTCGCCTATGTGGCGATGCTGGTATTTCTGCTGGACCGCTCTGCCGCGCTCTACGTGCCGGTGGTTGTCTACATCTTTGTCTTTCTCTTGGTATCGGTGCTTCTGCGCCAGGCTATCGCACGCTGGCCCGGGCATTATCCGTGGCGCCGGGTGCTGGGCATGGTGCACGACTACACAGGCACCTGTTTCGGCTTGGTGGTCGGCGGTGAAGCGGCGCTGCCGCTGTATGCCGTGATGGTGTGGGTCAACCTGGGCAACGGCATGCGTTTCGGCTCTCGATACCTGGCCATTGCGACCGGGCTGGCGCTGGTCGCGCTGGTAGTGGTGTACCGGCTGACGCCTTACTGGCAGGCCAACCCTTTTCTGGTGCTGATGTTGCTGACCACCAGTACCGTGATACCCGTCTATGCGCACTTGCTGCTCGAACGCACGCGCCGAGCTTCGGAGCAGGCCGCTGCAGCTAATCGCGAGAAGTCCCGCTTTCTGGCCCAGGCGAGCCACGACCTGCGCCAACCCATTCACTCTATCAGTCTGTTCACGGCGTGTTTGCGCGAGGCGCGGCTGGGCGAGGAGGAACGCAGGCTGGTCGACAGCATTGACCGATCGTTGCTGAACGTGTCCCAGCTGTTTCGGTCGATTCTGGACCTGTACACCCTGGATAACGGGCGCGTGCAGCCGCGCTATGAAACATTTGCTCTGGGCGATTTTCTCGAAGCCCTTGCACGTGAGCATGCCGAGGCTGCTCGCTGGGCGAGGGTGGAGATACGCGTGCGGCCTTGTCCCTACTGGACGCGTGCAGACCGCGGCATATTGACGACCATGGTCCAGAACGTCCTGTCCAATAGCCTTAAATACGCATCGGGACGGCCACTGTTGATAGGTGTACGGCGCTGCCGGGATGGTCTTGCCATCATGATCTGTGACCAGGGACGAGGCATCGAACCTGCACACCAGACGCTGGTGTTCGAAGAGTTCTACCGGGTCAGGCAAGTGCGCGACAAGGACGTCGAAGGCGTCGGGTTGGGCCTGTCGATTGTTCGTCGGCTTGCGCGGCTGATGAACGTGCAGGTGCACCTGCGATCTCGACCCGGTCACGGCACCACCGTGAGCCTGAAGGGGTTGCCGCAGATAACGCCTCACCCTACACGGGCAGCGCCTGAGCAAGAGCTGGCTGCTGCAGGTTTGCTCAACGGCCTGCGGGTTTGCCTGATTGAGGACGACCAGAACGTGCTCAGAGCAACGTCGGCCCTGTTGCAGCGCTGGGGATGCGAGGTAGATGGCCATAGTTCAGCTGCCGCTTCGAATGAGGACTGCGACGTCATCGTTGCCGATTATGACCTTGGCCAGGACGCCACCGGAGTCGATTGCATCGAGCGGCTGCGCAGCGAGCGTGGCTGGGCTGTACCAGCCTTGATCATGACGGGGCATGATCCGGACCGAATACAGGTCGCAGTACAGGGTCGCGGTATCGCGGTGCTTTCCAAGCCCGTGCGCCCTGTCGAATTGCGGGCCATGTTGCGCACGCTCTGTGATAACGCCACCTCGCCCCGTTATTGAAAGCGGCCATAGCGCCGGTCAAAAGCGTCCGGTCTGGCCTTCTTTCACGCAGCTGGGCGTGGGTTGATAGATGCCCATGCCGGCCGCAGCGACAAGCGCGCCACTGGGCATCTGGCATTCGAATCGCCCTTTGCCAGTTGTGGCGGTGTAGTACGTGATGGTGCTGTCGCTGCGCACATCTTCCACCTTGGAGACCTTGGTATTGAGTACAAACTCGGTACGCTTCTTCAGCGTGTCATCGGAAGGCTTGACGGTTTGGCAGCCGGCCACGGCGAACAGCGCACCGGCAATGCCGATTAGCTTGAAAGGACTCATGGGAGGTTTCCTTGGCGATGAAAGCCCTGGAATATAGCGTGCGTTGAAGGGAGGAGCGATTAGGACGGATGTGCTAAATGGCACCTGGCTACTAGAGCCTTGATCAATTTATACGAGATATGGAGTCAACAACTATTGATCTTATACTAGTTAGTGTTGATTATAGTCGCTTCTATGAGTCTGGTTTCTCATTTTAGAGGCAACCGACGTAAGTCTTAAGCCTCGTAAAATTGACGATGGTGAGCATTATGCAAGACTTCTTTCCCGTGGCTTGTGCCGACATGCTCGCGCGTGTAGGCATGCTGGTGAAGGCACAGCGTTTGGCGCTAGGTATTCGGCAGGCGGACATCAAGGCCGCTATTGGCATATCGCCGCACCTGTTGCGCAAGGTCGAACAGGGCTCGCCTCACGTAGACCTGCGCTCCTTCATGCTGGTGCTATGGCGGCTTGGCATCAACGATACGGTCTTCCGAACGCTCGAGGACGTTGAGCACAGCGCCCAGATGGCCCGTTTCGTTCAGCTGGAGGATGACCCTGAGCAACTTTCAGCCCGACGCGTGCGCCTCCCCAAACCCAAGCCTGAGGCGTTCTGATGCAAGGTGCCTACATCTACATGGAGCATCCCGAGAGCGGCCAAGTAGTCACCCTCAGCCGCCTGAGCCTAAGGGCAGACTGGGCGAATCCGTCTACGCACCCGAATACGTGGCGCAGGGCGGATGGGTACCAGACCCGATCCACTACCCGCTGCGTGCCTGCGCTTCGCGATCACTATGCCACCTTCCTCGCGGGTGCGGACCTGGACAGCGCATGCGCAGCGGCGAGCAGTGATCGGATGCTCAGTTGATTTTGCAGCGGGGTCTTTGCGGCAATCAGACCATAAGGGCCAACAGCGCGGCGGCCAAGGCTGGCGGCATGATCAGCAGACCCAGGCGCAGGAATTGCCAGGCGCTGACAGACTCGCCTTCACGTCGAATCGCCACCAGCCAGAGCAGGGTTGCAAGGGACCCGGTAATGGACAGGTTCGGGCCCAGGTCGACGCCGATCAGCAACGCGGCGGTGGTTTGCCGAGGCAGGTGGGCGATATCAACCATTGAGCCGGCAATCAGCCCAGTCGGTAGGTTGTTCATCAAGTTGCTTGCCACGGCCACACCGACCCCAGCGGTCCAGCTCGCAGCGGCCTGAGACCGCTGTTCCAGCGTCATGAGCATGTGCGCCAAGTGTTCGATCACGCCTGTCTGGGCCACAGCTTCGACCAATACGAACAAGCCCGCAACCAATGGCAGTACACTCCAGGCCACATGTCGCATAACGGGCATCGGGCCGCGCCGTTGGCGCAAATGAATCAGCGCGGTGGTCGCGACACCAGCGCTGAAGGTAGGCAGGCCCAAGGGTATGTCCAGTGCCGAAGCACCCAATAACACGCAAGCAGTCAGCGCAATACCCCATGCACACAGACGGGCACCGGCTGAAAGAGGCTGTGTTTGCACAGTCAGGGCAAGCGGTTGGCAGACCTGGCGGCGTTGGGTAATGCGCAACATGAGATAGGTCGCCATGATGGCTGCCAACGAAGGCAAAGTGAACTGCCTGAGCCAGTCCCACAAGGGCGGCATCTGGCTGCCGAAAACCACTAGGTTGGCAGGATTGGAAATGGGCAGGACAAAGCTTGCGGCATTGGCGATGAACGCACAGATGAACAGATAGGGCAGGGGCTCAGCCTTGGCGGCCTTGCAGGCTGCATACACTGCCGGGGTAAGCACCACAGCAGTGGCATCGTTCGAGAGAAAGACGGTCACCAGAGTGCCGACCAAGAAAACCAGATTGAACAGGCGCTGGCCAGAGCCCCGGGCATGTCCTACGGCGTAACGGGCCACCCAATCGAAAAGGCCTTCCTGACGGGCCACTTCGGCCAGAACCATCATGCCGATCAGAAACAGGTAGACGTCGCCGCCCTTGGCCACGGCGGCCAAAGCGTTCACCGGCGGGATCAGCCCAAACAGAACAAGTACGATGGCGCCACCCAGCGCCCAGATAAATTCCGGCACCTTGAAGGGTCGGAGTATGACGCCGGCGGTGGCCAAGGCCGAGACGATCCAGATGATCAATGAGGTTTGGCTCAGGTGCATGAAGGGTTCAGTTTCCGGCGGCTGACGGTATTGAGGAGGAGGGCGCATCGCCCTGACGCGGGTGGGTTTCGGGCAGGGCTACCAACACAAGCACGAAGGCGCAGGCTGCGATGCCGGCCAGCGTCAGGAACGCTGCATTATAGCCCGCCGCTTGGACGACGAACCCCGCCAGACCAGGGCTTAGCGCTGCACCTAGCCCGAACACGGCGGTAAGCGCCCCAAGGCTCACGTTGAACCGCCCGGTGCCCTCGGTGAGGTCCTTGACGATGATCGGGAACAAAGCCCCGAAAATGCCGGCGCCAATGCCGTCGAGTAACTGCACGCCTACAAGCCAGAAGGGATTGTCCGACAAGGTGTAGAGGGCGCCGCGCAGTGGGAGTATCAGGAACCCCACGAGCATGAACGGCTTGCGCCCCCATTGTTCGGCACGCGCCCCGACCAACAGCGCCATGGGTACCATGACCAGCTGCGCTGCCACGATGCAGGCCGAGGTCAGCGGCGTGGCCAGGCGCAGGTCGACCTGGGAGAGCTTCTGGCTTACCAATGGCAGCATGGCCGCATTGGCCAAGTGAAACAAAGCGCAGCAGATCGCGAAGAGCAGCAAGGTGCGGTTATGCAGCAACAGCGCAAAGCCAGCCGGGTTGTCCTGATCGTTCGGGCCATGGGCCAGGCCGCGAGCCACGTGGTGGTCGATGGCGGCGCCCGGCACGCATGCTACTGCGATGACGCTGGCCACGGTCAAGGCAGCCATCAAATAGAACACCACTACTGGGCCATAAAGGTAGGCGAGCCCACCGGCTAGTAGTGCAGAGAATGCATTGCCAGCATGGTTGAAGGTTTCATTGCGCCCTACGCGTCGCGTAAACGCCTTCGGTCCGGTCAGCCCCAGTGAGATGGCAGCGATCGCCGGCGCGAACACGGAGCCGGCCAGTGCGCTTACAGTCTGGGTTATAGCGACCCAGGTAAATGACGTGATAAAAGGCAACAGCACACAGCTCCCGGTTACCAGTACTGCCGCTATGACCACCACGGCACGCTTGGCAGGCGTACGGTCAATCAGGGCGCCGGCGGGCGTCTGGGCGAGCAGGGCAGTAACACCGGCAATCGTCATGACCAGCCCTATGCTTGCGGGCTGCCATTGATGAACGGCAAGTAGGTAGATGGCGAGGTACGGTCCAAGTCCGTCACGTACATCGGCGAGGAAGAAGTTCAACCAGTCAAGCGAGCGATACGGGGCGGATTGCCTAGGGTTTTCCAAGGACGTGCTCTCGAGAGGGCCACGCAGCCATCTCGCTGGCGTGGGCCGGGGGATGGACGGCAGGCGAGTACTGATGCTGGGGTGTCATTGGCAAAGACTGTGCTTTGCGATAATAGGTTCCAGAGGCGGATTTGAGTTGTCTGGGGTGAAGGCCAAGAATCAGTGAGGGATGAAATAACAGGCCTGGTCATCAGGGCATCATCAGATGAGAACTTGGCAAGGTAGGGCTGGATATACAACGATACGGAGTAATAAATTATAACTAAACTAAATGAATATTTAGTGTAGTTATCACCTGTAGTTATATTAGTTTAGGGCAGGAGGCGCCCTAACCATACGGTTAGTCCTCCAGATTCTGGATCTTCAACGACGTGATCGACTACCTCGAACCCGTTGATGCGCAACTGATCGGCGTATTCCTTGGCATTTAGACTCGCGTGATACAGCGTTTCGCCTTCGAATGTACCCAAGGCCTCACCGTAAGAAGGCCCACTCGTGAACATGAGCAACGCCCCTGGAGCCGCGTGACGACGGAAAACCGGGAACATCCCGCGCTGATCAGAGGGTTTGAGATGGAAGAAGCTGTTCCAAGCAATGATCGCGTCAAATTGGCGTCCCAATGCAAGCGCGCGCATGTCTGCGTGAATCCATTGCTGTTCAGGAAACTGTGCACTGCAAAGGGTCAGCATCTGGTTGGAGGAATCTACACCCACAATGCGAGCGCCGATTCCGACCAGATATCGCGCCACAGGTTGGCCAGAGCCGCAGCCCAGATCTAAAACAGTTGCTGACGGCCTCAACAAGGCCCCGAAACGCTCAATCCATTTGCGATCGGTGAAGTGATTGTGACGCTCAAGAGAAAATGACCGTACCCTCAACCCCGTCTAGTTCAAGGTTTTCAGCGTTCTCATCATCTGAAGGTGATCATTAACAGGGCTTCTATAGAGCATATGATCATCTTCAGGCGTGACATTGCTTGAGGCCAAGAAAAATAACACTTGCAGCGATATTGCGCGTGCGCTCAAAGATGATCATTTCGTAAACCCATGAAAATACTGAATGGTTTTCCGCGCTAACGAGGGTTTGCCGGTAGCAAACAATCACTTTCACTTGAGCTTAAATCAGTCTTTTTTAACCCTCATCAATATTCAAGGAGCTCCTCGGGCGTTGCGTGCGACCTAAAACTTCGGCTGGATTACTTGATTTTTTTTCATGCAATATCACCTGCGCATTAGTCGTGCTCGTGTTTATAGGTAATATAGTAAAAATTGTTTTATTTTGCATATATTGACAGATTGATTTTTTTTGTTATGAAAGAGCCACTTAGATAGTGGCCTGAAATTTGCTTGGCTTTTAATGGGGTGACTCGCTGTCAATATTCAATAATTATTTTAAGAAGAGTCGCTTTCCGTCGAGCTTTGACGTTGTTGATTCGGTGGTTTAACTTCAGCGTGCATTGAATTGCTGGAGTTGAAAATGAAAAGACCGGTAAGAGAAGGTTGCCTGGTAACACATGACGAGAAAACTTTCCGAGTGGTAGGGATCTCTCCAGACGGTTCTGTCGCACTTCAAAATCTGGAGCTGAACAATTCTTTTAGTGTTCCTTTCACTGAGGTCGCGTTGTTAGAGGTCGATAACGAACGCAAGAACTACATTGACGAGCGTCGACTGGCTTGGCTTGAGCAATCAAAAAGCAACCCTAAAGAGATGCAAGTTGCAATGAGGCGCGCAGAGGGCATTGAGAGATATCGCTCAGGCAAACTCGCGCGCGCTGCATTGCTGCTTGAAATCGAGGTTTCCGAAGCAACACTAACACGTCTGCTCAGAAGGTATGACCCAGAGTTGGGTGCGGTCTCGCTGATGAGAAATGTGCGAGGTAGGAAAGCGGCTACTCGGATGTTGAGCGATCTTCATGAACAGATCATCGACGACGGGATCGCGCGGTATCTCAAGCAAACAAAAAAACTCAGCACTTTTTCAGAGCTGTATGAGTATATTGAGTCGAAATGTGAGGTGTCCGGGCTTAAACCACCGAGCGCCAATACGCTCAAGAAGAGACTTGATGCATTTGGTGAGCGCGCTGCCTACTCGTTGCGTCATGGTCGAGAGCAGATGCTGCAGAAGTTTGTCATGAAGCCAGGCTCTGTTGATGTCGAAACCATTTTGTCGATGGTACAAATTGATCATACAAGAGTGGACGTAATAATTACAGATGCCAAGGGCCTTCCCCTAATGCGACCTTGGTTGACTGTGGTTATTGACCTTAAAAGCCGCATAGTTCTAGGGTATTACTTGGCGCTGCATGCGCCGAGCGCAGTGAGTGTTGCGATGGCACTGCTTTCTGCTTGTTATCCAAAGACAGAGCAACCATTAATGATGGGTGGTGGGCAAGGCACCATGCATCGCTATTGGGGCACGCCAGCAGCAGTAGGTGCTGATAACGCTGCAGAGTTTACTTCAGACGCTTTCGAAGCAACTTTGAATTACTACAGAATCGATTTGCTTCTTAGACCTATTGGCAAAAAGCATTACGGTGGGCATGTCGAGAGGTTAATCGGTACCTTGATGGGCAAAGCACACATGCTGCCGGGAACGACGTATTCAAATGTGCTGACTAAGGCGGAATATGACTCTGCCAAAGAGTCGGCTCTAACCTACAAGCAGCTATGTAGATGGTTTGCTGATCAAGTGGCTATCTATCATGGTCGAGCTCACGAGGGGCTGCGACGCAAGACTCCATCCGAGGTGTGGGATGAGGAGATGGCCAAGCTTGGCCAAAATTATGTACCTCCGGTGCCGGGTGATTTTCGAACTTTTTTGCTGGATTTTTTCCCGTCTATCTCAAGAACCGTCCAGACCAAGGGCGTAGAATTCAATGGCGAGTTCTATGTTTCATTAGTGGTTCGCAAACTGGTCGGACAGAGACTCGTTTTTAAGTATAACCCGCTTAATCTCGGCAAAATCTGGCTGCGATTGGATGGGAAATACTATGATATCCCATACGCCGATGTAACCAAAGAGCCTATCTCAATGAGCGAGTACGTGGCTCGCACTAAGTCTGGTAGGCGTCGGCGCGGTGAGCTTGCATCTCCTGACCTCCATAAGCTAAGGCTTCAGTCTCTTGACGATGTTGATAACGCCGTCAAGGAAACCAAAAGAATCCGGCAGAGTAATGCGAAGAAATCCCAGATTTCTCAATCAATGCAGTCGATTGAGAAAGATTTGCCCGCTGACACTGATTTGAAGCCGCTTGCCTCTGATCAAACTCGCAAAAAGCTCGACTGGAAAGGGTGATGTATCACCCCTGCCGTTGACTTGATTAACCACTAGGCGACGCCTTCCATGATGATGAATGGAGTCGCCTTGTTTTGTAATAATAAAAACGATTGAAAGGGGTGGGTAATGCCGTACGAGCACTTGGAGGAAAGTCGACGCTTTGCAATGGATCTATCTGACCGAGACCGCATGGACTTCATGCGAAAGGATGTTGTTATTTCTACTGAGCACCTGAGAAATGTTCAGACGATAGCTTATAACATGATTCACATCCCAAGGGGATGCATGGAAGCACCTTGTCTTATAGTGACTGCGAGCAGCAACTATGGAAAGTCCACGATCTGCAATGCAGTGAGAGGGTTGGATCAGGAATGGTGCCGTAAAATCCGCTATGTAAATTTTGTGCGCGACACAAAAAATACAAGGGTACGCCCCCGTCCCGGCGAGAAATTGATGGGCGCATTGGGCCTTGATCCTGGTAAAGCTGGCGTTGACATCAAAATCATCACGGATTATTGCTTGGCAAATGATGTCAGAGCTATTTTTATGGATGAGTTTCAGGATTCCGTACTGCAATTGTCCAACCAAGAACAATTGGCATTTTTGTCAATGCTTCGAGGCATGTGTGGCCCTCCGCTTTACATGAGCTTTTTTGTTTTTGGCGTGTCCGAGGCACTTAATGCTCTCAGCTTTGACCCTCAGTACGAGCGACGCTTTGAAAAGTACGAGGTGACCCGGTGGCAGCAGAGCGACTCGGAATATCTGAATTTTCTCGATACTTGGGAAAGCATCATGCCGTTGGCGTTTCCGTCGCGCTTATCTTCTGCTGAGCTGAGTACCGAGATTTATTTGAAAACGGAAGGTGTTATCGGTCGAATATGCGACCTACTGAAGGCTGCTGGAGCTTATGCTATCTCGTCCGGCACAGAGAAGATCACAATAGAAATTCTCCAGCAGGCGGGAAAATCGAAGTGGCTTCAAGAGCTGCCGGCTGAATGAGTTGAGATGAAAATCCTTCACTGTCAACTTCAGATGCAAGCGAAGAAACAGGTTTTCAGCGCTCTCCACCTGAATGATCTGGTTTTTTTGCAAGGTAAACCACTTTCCGGGAAAAGCACAGTGCTATCGTTCCTATTCTCGCGGATTGATAGCGCTCGAAAAATATGGCCGATAGTCATTCGCTCTTCCCACACGCATCTATGTGGCTCACTGCGGCAATCACTCGTTAGCGCGCTAGGACTACCAGATTGGATTGTCAAAGATTCATCTAGAACACTACTAAGCCTCCTGCGTGAAATTAACAGCAGTGGGATATCTGTGGTTTTAGTGATTGACGATGCTGATACTTTTGTGAGCGGGCCGAGATCAAAGTATCCAGAACTTTGTGAATTTATTCTGTTTTTAAGGCGTGAAATCAACTATCTTAAATTTGTAGTGACTGTAACAAATTTTAACAGTGTAGGGGCAATGGCTAGGGACTTCCAATTCAGTCGGCATTGCGTTTTAGAGTTACAGTGCTGGCCAATCGGAAGTGAATTTCGACAATTTGTGGTCTATGTGGCAAGAGCTTATAACATTGAGAGGCAGCAAGTGATCGAGGAAGATTTCTTGGCGTCTCTCCATTACTCCGCATGCGGCGCTACCGGGTCTGTAATACAGACAATAAAAGTTCTGGCAATGAGTGGCGTCTTGGCCAAAGGTCAAGTTGCTACTCCCAGGCATATTTCACACCTTTGGAGATTTTAAATGTTGAATATTCATAGCAACATTGAACACCCTAAAATAGTTACAGGTGAAACCATTCTATCATGGGTATGCCGGGGGCTTTCTTTAGATCAACTAAAAAATCCGCACCTATTTCGCATGGTCATTCAGAGGTGCTCTGCCCCAGATCCACTTGAAGTTGGTGTGATTTCTGAATGGCAGCAAACCTTTGGCTCTGACGTGGAGTTTGATGAGTCCAGTGAACTGATCTCTGTGTTTCATGCTACCTACTATGAGTGCACTACCTTTATTGATAGCTACTTTCGAAGTAGTGGGTTGCCATTAACAAAGTTGCGCTACAGGAACCTATCCTGCGAGGACTGCCTTGCTCACAGCTTTTTCTCGTTTCGTTTTCCTGTCTGGAAAAAAGACTGGTGTAATCTCACATCTGCATATTGCCCTGAACACCAGAGGTTACTTACATGTCCACCGACGCTCCCGCCAATCGAAAGCCGTATGTGGGATTGCTATCTGCACAATTTGTGGCGAGGGCGTAGTCCGGCGAAGCCTGAGGAAAGACGATTGGCGTTGTTGGCTGGAAAGGTTCAAGCTTGGATACAAAAACGTGTCGCAACTCATCCGTTGGAGTCTGATGTAATCCATAGTCTATATGGACTTCTACTAAGTAGGCGTACGCTCCATGCAGCAGAAGGAGTAGCAGCATCTGGATTTGGTCATCCACCAAGATCTCCATATCGCTGGCATCTGGATGTGCAAGAGCGACTGGATTTTGGAATGCACTCTGCCAACGGGGTTCAACGAGGAGGTGCAATGTTGTTGATGGGTTGGCTCTTAGGCCTCTATCCAGCCAAGGATATAAATAATGCCATTCGTGGGAATCGTATGGTGCGGCGTTCATTGCCCAAAAGCCCACGCATGCTAGGTTCTTTAGCTGCACGAGTTTGTACAAGTAGGGAAGAGGGTGAGGTGATATCCCACAAGCTGCAAGCCCTCAGGAAGTATGAGACCGAGAACATCGCCGACTTTATGGGTGGGCTCAATGCTGTGTTGTTGTCCTTAAGGTGAGCGCTTGGCGAGCATGAGGCTTTTCCGCCGACATCTGAACCACACCACTTACGTATGCTCAGATCGTGAACGCTATAAAGGTTGTACGCTTTTCCAGATCCTACCGACAGTAGACCGATGCACTCCCACTTCATCTGCAGTCTCTTTTTGGCTCAACCCTCGGTCGCGGCAATCCAGAATAGCCTCTACTGTGTCCGGGGGCGTCCTCCGACCGGGCTTGGTCTTTACAAGTGATCCATCCTGAAATTCTCCAGGCCATCTTGCTATCACACCTAATTCCCCCAGTCGCTGAGCGTCCAGTTGGAGGTGCATGAGCAACTCACTGTGAGATTGGTTTCGCTCAAGGCTCGCAGCGACAGTGAGGAGGGTGAGGGCATCAACCTGGAGTACCGAGGCCACTGTTTCGAGCGTGTCGAGGGTCACCCCGCTTCTGGCGGTTTCGAGGTTGTACACATGCTTGGGATCGACCAGCCCTTGGAAATCGTCCTTGCTGAGGCCGCGGGAAATCCTCACGAGCCGGAGGACTGCGGCTAATGACTCTCTCAGTGGCATGGTGGCTCCCAAAGCTGAGGATAGAGCCACATTGATTAAATTCAATCCATGGAATATATTCCCTATTCTGCACGGATCGCCTTGTTGGCCAAGCGCGACGGGGTCGGACGACTGATCCCCAGCTCAGCGCTCAGCCGCCAATTTATGGAAAATCTTTTGACAGGCGTACGGTCATGCATGTGCTGCAGCGCCTTGGGCTATGACCCACAAAGGCCATGTGACCACACCGTCTCTCCTCGTGCCCGCGAGCGTTCAGTGTGATAAGGGCTCGTCGGAGCCACCACGCATTCCCGCAGTAAGGCATTAACCCAAAATTTTCATTGCATCGCCTTGGCGATGGCTTCACCGAGGCGATTGATGTTCAGAACAGACGACAATGATTTGGCAGGCCTACCAGGTATGTTTGGCCATGGCCTCGCTCACTGGCATGCCGTTACCCGGATTCTCAGGAAGCACTGGTTCCACCTCTCGGTGGTGATGGTCGGCGAGGGCAAGGGCCATGAGTTTGAGCTCATGGTTAATGACGAGCTGAAATTGCAGCAAGTCCTCCAAGCTCAGGGCGATGAGGTCTACGTCAAGGACATTCAGGTCGTTACCCCCGCCAACATGAACGGTACTGGGGCATGGCAGATGGAGAAGGTTTCCAAACTGGCGATCGGCGATGACCAAGATCGTGATGCCGTGTGTGTAGTCACGGTCAACGGTGGAGCTGTCTATCACGACTCGTACCGTTCGAATCTAGATGTGGCGTCGCTCACCAACATGCGGGTTCTGTACGACGCTCTCAGTGCTAAGAGGAGCTTGCAATGAATGACGGTAAGCTGGGCAGCTCCTGGTTCCACCTCTCGGTGGTGATGGTTGGGGAGGGGAATGGCCATGAGTTTAAGCTCATGATCAATGACGAGCTGAACCTGCTGCAAGTCCTCCAAGCTCAGGACAATGAAGTCTACGTCAGGGGCATCCAGGTCGTTACCCCTGCGAACATGAACGGTAGCGGGACATGGCAGATGGAGAAGGTTGCCAAATTGGCGATCGGCGATGACCAGGATCGTGATGCCGTGTGTGTTATTTCGCTTGAAGATGGGGCGGTCTACCACGACTCCTACCGTTCGAATCTAGATGTGGCCTCGCTCACCAACATGCGGGTTTTGTACGACGCTCTCAGCGCTGAGAGGAGCTTGCAATGAGTGATGCCAAGGCGGGCAGCTCTGCCGAGAGTGATCTGCTCACAGAGGATCATGTACCAGCCGCGGGCCTAGAGATTTCTGCTGAAGCTGCTCGCGCCTTGGTTGCTGAGCGTTTCCCACGCAGGTCGTACTGTATCGTCGAAGGCTGGACGCTTTTTGAACCTGACTTAACCCAGGATGAGCAGGCCAGGGTGAAAGCCGCGGGCTTGGTGCCGCTGATTGTGTTTGCCCACTGTGTTGTTGATGACAGTGAGGGGCGCTTCCCACAAGGTGGTTGGGTGCGGTCGACGATGTGTACCTCTTTAGTGGATGATGTCTTCGCTTCCACTAGGAATACTGTCTACGTTTTGTTGGGGCCTGGCCGTCGTCAGAAAGCCAGTCTCAGCACCATCTTCTCTTTCTTTTAAGATCCGCGTCGCCGGCTTTCGAAGCTGATGCTCTCAGCGATCACTCTGCCGGCGCTTCATGTTGTAAGGACACTCAATGACCACCTCCATCAATCTCGACTTTCACAGCAAGCGTCATTCTGACTTCGACCTGCGGCGTATCGCCCGGGCGATGGAGCAGGGGTTCGCTGAACCTGTCACTGCCTACCTAACAGATGCCTTCATCATGTCTCGCGTCGGAGGAGGTGTGGTGTTTGGGTTTGAAGGTGACGATCCTGCAGGTCGTAATGCTGATGGTCGTGTCGTCCAGACTGCGAAGGTCGAACGAGTGGAGAAGGAGGGGCGGTTTTGGGTGCTGACCACGGTAGAGCGTAGTCGCTATGTGATGGCTACGTTTCGGCGAGAGGGTGGTAGGAATTCCCTCCGGGATCACCTGCAGCTGACTGAAGCTCAAGGCGTTTTAGTTTGATTGTTCACGCTGATACCAGTCCATGTTGTTACGTCCTGCAACGACATGACGTGCGAGTTGTAGCAAGGCTTGCTCATCATTTGTGGGCGTGCCGCATTCGCGGCCGGCTGTCGTGAACCGAGCCACGTTGTGTCTCGGCCCTGCGGGCTTCCATCCTCACGCTCTTCGGCCGTGCCGGCCTGCGCGCCCCGCTTGCATGGAGCCTTGCTACTCAGTGAATGCTTAGCGAAGGCCCAGGGTTTCTCTTCTGAACGCTCCCAAACTCGCCACCCAGTTGCGTGAGATCGTGTGAAGGCTATTAGCAAGGTCACGGCAACATTCTGGCGTAAAGAAAGTGCCCAAATCATCCTCGGTTCTCACATACTGAAGGATGTTGCCGTGGCAGAGAGTATGTCTGACCTTTACGATCTCAACATGGATTGATCGAGTAGGGAGATTGACTTCAAAATTTTGCTCTCCTGGGAATGCTAAGTCATCGATCACCATGCCACTGGCCCTCGCTTGACGCAGGAGAGAGTTACTAAGCGTCGAGATATCGTCGACATTTTCGACTGGAGCAGGGTTCTGAACCTGGGCCATTGTGTTACGAAGCGACGCCTCGATCCCGGTCAGAAAACCGGTACATGCTGGCAGATAAAGCTCCAGCTTCCAGGCGTCATACGCTTGTACGAAAAGCCAATGATTTTCTGCACCTAAAGCATGCTGCAGCCAGTAGTTTCGCTCCTCAAAGGCCTCGCGCTGTTGGCGCAGAAATTCCTTCATCTCATCATGAGCAGGTTCATGCTGGGCGTCCATGTCGTAATCTCGTTAACAGTCTTGGGAAAGCGGGGCGCAAGACCCCGCGGCGGAATCCGGCTTCTGATTTAGACGTCAGGATGGATAGTCATACTAGAGAGAAGAAGTCGAGGCAAACAAAGGCTGCAGAAGTCTGAGAAAAAGGCCGCCGTGAGGTGTAATGCTGTTCACTTAAGCATTTGAGTCCAAGCCGGGGTTTCTAGAGAATCCGATACCAGCCCTCTGGTATCGGATTTTTTATGCCCATTCAGCAGCAATTGCTCGACCTCGGCGATCTCTTCAACTTCTCCGACCTCAGCACCTTCACTCAGAACATTCCTGTCGAATGGGTCGCCAGTGCGCTCAATCTCTCTGCCCAAGCCACGATACGGCGGCGACGTCTGCCGAGTGAGCAGGTGCTTTGGTTGGTGCTGGGCATGGCCCTGTTTCGTGACGAGCCTGTCCACGAGGTGGCCAGGCGTCTGAACATCTGTGCCCAGGGCCTGGCTTCCGATCAACTGCTGGCACGCAGTGGTGTGACTGCAGCGCGCAAGCGACTGGGTGCTGACCCGGTCGAATCATTGTTTCGCCAGACCGGCAAACAATGGGGTTGCGAACGGTACGAAGGCGACGACTGGAACGGGTTGCAGGTGTTCGCTGTGGATGGTGCGTTGCTGCGAACCCCCGATTCACCTGAGTTGAGAGAACATTTTGGCTCTGGCAATACCGGTACCGAGCGCCAGACGCCTTTCCCAATGCTGCGTCTGGTTGCCTTGATGAATGTGCGCTCTCACGTAATTCTCGACGCCCAGCTCAGCCCTTATCGCGGTAGCGAGATGCGCTTGGCCGAAACCTTCCTCGGTCAGATTCCAGACAACTCAATCACGTTGTTCGACAAAGGTTTTTGGGGGGCTGATCTGCTGTTGAACGTGGCTGATGGAGGAAGCAATCGGCACTGGTTGACGCCAGCTCGCAAGAACCTGGTGATGGAGGAAGTCGAACGCTATGGCAAACATGATCGCCGTGTACGGATGAAGGTTTCGCCTCAGGCACGCAAGCGAAATCCGGATCTGCCCACGCATTGGGAAGTACGTGAGGTCAGCTATGAAAGCCAAGGCCAGATCAGGTCACTGCTTACTTCGCTGCCGGCAGAGAACTACAGTGCAGGGGCTGTCGCCGAGCTGTATCTGGAGCGATGGGAGATTGAGCTAGGTTTTCGAGACATCAAAAGCTCAATGCAGCAGAACGCGGTGACGTTGCGCAGCAAGAAGATTGACCTGATTTATCAAGAAGTCTGGGGGCTTCTGCTGGCTTACAACATCATCCGCCGAGAGGCCAGCCAGGCCGCAGTAGCCTTTGGCCGAACGCCTTCAGACATACGCTTTAAACCCGCCTGCCAGTACATTGCGGTGCAACTGATCGTTATGGCAGCTGCCAATCCGGTATCGGCAACGGGGAGAAGGTTGGCCGAGCTGCGAGGGAGCTTAGGAGGGCTGTTTCTGGATCACCGTCCAAGGCCAGGAAGGCCAAGGACGGTGAAGATTTCCAAAACCCGGTATCCGGTGGATCGTAAAGCTGCTCCGCTTAAGTGAACAGCATTACGCCGTGAGGTGGCCTTTCTCAGTTGTTTTGGAAGGCTAGAAGAGAGGCTTCGCTATCCTACCAGATTCTACAATCAATTCTTGATTGAGCGTATGAGAGCGTATGACCTTGGTCGAGGTTGCACTCAATAACGCTAAATATACCGCTAAGTTACGCAGTGGGGTCACTTTCAGTTTGGTGACCACACCACTCGTGCCTTAATCGAGAATCATGGACGGAGATGAGGCCTTATCTGTCTTTACCTGAGCAGGCTCGTCATCGAGGGCCTGGTCGCGGGTGAAGGTACCATCGTTCTCGCCTTTGAAGAAATTCTTCCCGTAGATCAGCAGGCAAAGCGCGACTCCTACGGCGAACGCGCAGCTGGCACCCTTGATGGCGAGCACGGCACCGATCACGCCTGCGATGCCAAGGTCACGCTGACTCTTCGCTTCCAGAACACCGAGACGAACGCTCACATAACCCTGGATCAGCAGAGTGAGGGCCAAGGCCACACCCAGGATGGGTTGAACAAGCGTAACGACTGGCAGCAACAACAAGCCTGTGTTCGTGCCCCAGCGGAAAGAGCCGACGCCACCGATGATGGACTGCATGGCACGTGGGCCACCTTTGAACCGCTCGATGATGACCACAAGCATTGCCGCCCATTTAGGCCCGCACATTGCCACATCTGGGCCGAAGATACTCATGAATGCATTCCGTCCACCGAAGATCAGGTGAGCGCGATCAGGGTTGTAGTCCACCTTTTCATCGGTACGCACCTGCTCAGCCTCATCCAGCAGAACCTTGGCGCTAAGCACGTCGCCGAAAACGACGATGTACACCGCAAGCACCATTGGAATGGCTGAGATGAACATCGAGAGAGGTGGCATGCCCAGGCCGAAGACTGTGTAGTTGTTCCAGAGCCCCATAAAGTCAGGCGTGCTGATACCCCACTTGATGGTTGGCCAGGATGCTTCGTTCACCAGCGGCGCAATCACGACGGCAAGCAGGATGATGGGCAGAATTCCAAGCTTGGCGAAATTCCACCAGAAACGATTCCGTTTTTTCAGCTGTGCGAAATGCTGGGAGAAAATCAGATAGAACGCCAGGCCTACGGTGATGCTGATAGTGATCGGCAGCACATCGAATTTACCGCCAATCTGGAACACAGAAATCACGGCACTGAAACCCGCGCCGACAATGATGCCCGCCTTGATGGCTGAGGGAACGTAGGTGAAGACCTTCTTGGCCATTCCCGTTGCGCCGAGCGTTATCGAGAACACTCCTAACAATAGCTGGAAGGCAATGAGTGCATGAACGCGCTCTGGCCCCTCAGGGAATGTCGCGCAGTAAGCCATCAGCAGTGGGACTGCTGGCGTGATCCATCCTGGAACGGTTGGATCTCCAAGGAGATGGTGAGTGAGGTAAAGCAGACCATTGAGCATGACGACAGCAAGGGCCACTTCGAATGGCATTCCGAGAAGCTCGGTCATCAGGGGGATCGCCGCGAGATCCACGGCGCACATCAAGAGGCCTTGGAGGAAGTCTGGTAGCTCAAGGCGATAGTGCAGAAATGGCAGTCGAACCTTGAACGGGCCAAGGGGAATGTATGGAGTTTCATGTGCTGAATTTGACATCAGTGCACCTGTATTATTGGTCTTGTAGGCATGGCACCCAGCCAGGGGTGCCAGATTCATCAGGCTGCTACCAGGCTGCTCGGTAGATCTCCTCAATGTCTGCCGGCGAAAGTTTGCGAGGGTTGTTGCGCATCAGGCGGTCGATCTTGCTGGCCTCTTCAGCCATTGATGCCAATGCGTCATGGGGGACACTGAATGCTCGAAGCCCGGTTGGAATACCGACTGCTGAACACAGCTCGGCCATCGCGGTAACTGCAGCATCAGCTGCTTGAAGGTCGCTCAGCCCGTCGACGCTGATACCCATTGCCTGGGCAACATCTTTGAGGCGCTCAGCACATGCGAGCTTGTTCCAGCGCATGACGTAAGGAAGCAAGAGTGCGTTGCTGACACCGTGAGCGATGTTGAAGCGTCCGCCAAGTGGATAGGCCAGGGCATGTACCGCACCGACACCAGCGTTGCCAAACGCCATGCCACCCATGAGGCTCGCCGTGGCCATTTCTTCGCGAGCAACCAGATCATCAGGGTTCGCATAGGCCTTTGGCAAGGCACGTGCGATAAGTCGGATTGCGCCCAGCGCGATGGCATCGGTGATAGGTGAGCGGTTTACAGAAATGTACGATTCGATGGCGTGTACAAGCGCATCTACCCCGCTTGCAGCAGTGACGCTATGTGGGCAGGTAAGGGTCATTACCGGACTTACCAAGGCGACGTCTGGCAAGAGGTAGTCGCTCACAATCCCTTTCTTCAACTGCGCCTTTTTGTCCGAAAAAATAGCCACGTTGGTGACCTCGGAACCGGTGCCGGCAGTGGTTGGGATTGCGATCAGTGGAGGGCCCTTGCGGGCTACCTGATTTACTCCGAAAAGATCGGCCAGAGCTCCCTCATGCCCAGCAAAGGCAGCAACACCTTTGGCGATATCAATCGCGCTGCCACCGCCCAGGCCGATTAGTCCGTCATGACCGCCTTCACGGTAAGCACGAGTGCAATCTTCAACCAAGCCGATTTCCGGCTCTGGTTGAACTCGGTCATAGAGGCCGTAGTTGCGGCCAGCCAGCTCGGCCAAGGCAAGCTCAACGGTGCCGGTTTTCACCAGGATCGCATCGGTCACGATGAGGGGATTATTGACCTTCAAACGTGTTAGTTCGGCATCGAGTTGGTTAATCGCGCCGGCGCCAGTAAGGAGTTTGTTAGCTATCTGAAAGGCAGAAACACTCACGGGCTCATCCTCTTTGTTTTCTTGTGATGAGCTGGTGGGTAACAAAAGCTATGCCAAAGCTTTGAAAAGCCCGCCGTTGCTGGCCTTCACAGCGTTCTGGTGAATGTCGGGAGGCGTTCAGCGAGCAAGAATTAAATCAAAAAGCTGGTCTCCGATTAGGAACCTAATCAGACCTTTCCCAACGTTTCATCTTTTGGACAATGGTGGCTTGGCTGACGCCCAGGGCTTTTGCCGCAAGGCGGGTGGTTTTGTGAATACGCATCGCGGACATGATGGCGCTGCGTTCTGCATTCTCAATGATTCTGCGCAAGGGGAGTCGGCTCAGGTTTTCGCCCTCTGCATGCAGGTTCAGCATCTCCTCCGGTAGGTCTAGCGCTTCAATCGTTTCAGACTCGCAGGTAACGACCAAGCGCTCGACCAGATTTATTAGTTCGCGGATATTTCCTGGCCAAGCATACTCACAGAGCAGATCGACCGCCTCGAGACTCCATTTCATGTTTTGCTCATATCTGCCGTTGAAATGAGCAAGGTAGTGTTCCAGGAGCGTGGGTATCTCATTGCCACGTTCCCTCAGGGCAGGGATTTTGATCGGAACGACATTGAGTCTGTAATACAGATCCGCGCGGAACAAGCCATCAGCAACCCGCTGTCGAAGATCATGGTGGGTCGCGCTGATGATGCGGACGTCGACCTCCTTTAGCTCTAGGCCTCC
The DNA here is from genome assembly GCF_007678615.1 of Pseudomonas sp. DE0157. Taxonomy (NCBI): domain Bacteria; kingdom Pseudomonadati; phylum Pseudomonadota; class Gammaproteobacteria; order Pseudomonadales; family Pseudomonadaceae; genus Pseudomonas; species Pseudomonas sp. DE0157. Next base: position 38,060 of record NZ_VEJN01000003.1, on the reverse strand, counting down.
AACAGGGATGAAGCGATTTTCCTCGATGACCTTGAGAAGCTTGACCTGAAGGGATAGGGGGAGATCACCAATCTCATCGAGGAACAAGGTGCCATGGTTGGCGAGCTCCAATAGCCCTCTCTTCCCTTTTGCAGCGGCCCCTGTGAAAGCTCCTGGCGCATATCCGAACAATTCCGCTTCTATGAGGTTTTCCGGCATTGCTCCGCAATTGAGAGGTATGAAAGGCTCATTTGCCCGAGCGCTTGCATTGTGGATGTACTGGGCGACGAGGCTTTTGCCTACCCCGGTCTCTCCGAGAAGCAGAACCTTCACATCGCTACTGGCCACTCGTCGAGCTTGGGCAAAGAGCTGTCCAGTCTGTGCCTGGTCGTAAACCATTGGAGACTTTGCGAGCTTCATGTATTCGCCAGCGTGCAGTTGCGCGGTGCTGCTACGAAGCTTTTTGAGCCCAGCTAGTTCATCACGCTCGTGCTTCATACGCAGAAGCTCGGTCATGTCCCGAACTGCGCTGACGACGTAGCTGATGCGGCGATCTTCAAAAATCGGCGTAGCGCTTACCAAAAGCTTTTTGCCGTTGCTTAGGCTTTGCATCACTGATACTGGAGCGCCTTGCTGGAGCACGCGCAATGATGCTGACTGTGATAAGACACCATCGCGTACCAGGTCATGCATGCTACGCCCGATGATTTGCTCACCTTCAAGCCCTGTCAGTCGCTCGTATGCAGTGTTCACCTTCACGGTGATACCGGCGCCGTCGGTGATATAGACGCCGTCATGCAACGCATTCAAGAACGTGTCAAAGGTTTGGTCGTTGAAGTCCACGATCAGGATCTGCCACAGAAAAGGATAGTGTAAGTGGTTTGGCCACTAACAGGAGCAAGCCTGTGGAGTCACCAGCCTGGCTGTGCGATCTCAGCCCTGTGGTAGCGCTGACGAACCTCGACATTGATCGTCGAGCGAGGCATACCAGTCTGCGTAGGGCGTATTTACAACCATTTTTCGGTTGTAGTCCGGGCTACCGTCCTTCCACCATGGCGCCCCTCGTTCACCGAGCTTTACCTTGGCGTCATTGACAAGCTCCCTTGCGACACGAAGCTCAGTGGCGTCTCCGGAAGACTTGGATTTCTTAACTGCGCGCCGGGCGTTCATCAACTCCTTAACCAATCGACCTCGCTCATCCTCGGAAAGCGACGGATCGCTGCAGCCCCACAGTCGACAATACGACTAATACTTAGGTCATGCCGGATGAGGGATGATCATGCAGATACGCTTTGTTGTGGTTCCCGCTGTACCCATGGAAAAAGAAATTTTCCCTCGCCGCATCGGAGTTCCCTGCGCCACCGGGGCAGGCTTCGACCTATACGATAACCACAGCAAGACCCGGCTGACCTTAAACTTCCCTACGCGTGCCGAGGCGGATTACGAATGTGCCCGTCTAAACGGCCAGTACGGCGCTAACGGATTAACCGATACGGAAAGTAGCTCAGGGTTTACGGCATACGAGTCGTGCCCTGAAAGGGCAGGATCCAGGTGTGTAGGTCATGGCTGAGGCTGCGCACTAGCATCAAGCACTGCGATCCCTATCCACACACATGTCCACATTCGGACGGATGACCTGAACTCGTTTTTGAACGTGGATGTCGTCAGCGTAAGGAAGCCCGCCCCAGCGTTCAGGATGTCGCCCATTCTCTAGGTGCGATCCTTCATGAGCGTCACCACGCATCACCCGGTCAAAGCCAAGGCCACGGTCATCTGCTCACGTAATGACAGGGTTCTGCTTGTTCGCAGAAAGGGTGCTAGATGGAAGCTTCCAAGCGGCCTGATAGCGCCGGGTGAGGCGCCAATTGTTGCCGCTGCCCGTGAGCTTTGGAAGGCTTTGGCGCTTCATAGCACAGGATTGAAGGCTGTAGGCATCGTCGAGGTAGGCAACGTTCTCCACCACATTTTTACGACTGACCTACCTGACGGCTGTAGCATCGCGCTCGGCAGAGGCATCGTTGCCTGTAAATGGATTTGTTGGGAGGAGTTGAGGCCAACCATGCTGAAGCCCACAGCCGCAGCATTGCTGTCATGAGATCTGCAGGAGCTCATTCACCAAGATGGGCGCTCGGCGTCAGTATCGGCCCTCAACACAAACTGAACGGTGAGATCGGCGTGCGGGTCGGATCGTTAAATCCCATGAAAAGGTTGTTAGCGATGAAAGCGATGACTCGACTGTTCACTGGCCTTGCATTGGTTGGCGCTATGGGGGCTACTGCTGCTTGGGCTGATACACCCGGTGCTGACTGGAAGGTGAACAAGGATCAGGCTGAGGCCACCTTGAAAGGCGCAGGCTACACCCAGATCACCAAGATCGAAGCCGACGACGGTCATTGGGAAGGCGAAGGTATCAAGGCTGACGGCAAGCAGTACGAATTCCAGGTTGACCCGCACGATGGCAAGATCATCAAGGACGAACTGGATAATTGATGCCTGCCGAACATAGGCAAGCCCGCGCCTATGCGTGGGCTTGAATCACCTACTTGGTGATCGTTAAGCCGCTATGGTATTGCACGCTTTGAGACATTCCGCGCATGAGTCAGCACAGGCTTTGCATTCAGCGTGCTGTGCCTCGTACTTCCGGCATTGCTTCTCGCAACTGGCGCATACATCGGCAGTGACCTTGGCCATGGCCGGTGTGAACTTGGACTTTTGCGAGGCAAGCTTCATCAGCGCGTCGCAGCTCGCCAACAGCTCACTGACTGACTGAGCACAGGCCGCCATTTCCTTATCACCTTGGCCCAGCAAGGTTATGCAGTGAGCGAGGCAGGCTACACCCGTCTTGAGGCAGTCGGCGCTACTGTCGATCACTCCCGCGAACTGGTTGCTGCCTGAAACGCCATGTTTGTGGTGAAGCTCATGGTTTTCTGTGGCGGCCATCACAGAGGCGGTCATTGCCACCGCAACAGTACCCGCAACAGCTTTCAGCATTTGACGTCGTTGCATCGCTCGTTCCTTTCGATGGAGTTGGCAGGAGTGCCGACGGGGCTTCCGTATGCTGCCCCGAACGATCCAAACATAGTTTCTAATCGGTTAAACCGAAAGTTCCAAGTGCTGGTCAGGGCACTTCACGAAATCCACAGTGTCTTATTTGCCTGTCTGGGCACGTCTCCTACGACTGTCTCAAACTACCCTCACACATGAAAATGCCAGGGCTCCGTTCGTGTTCGAACCCTCCACCTCCCGGATCGCACGAAGCCGTGATTCGCAAGTACCGAAGAGGGGCGGAAACCTCTGAGCTTTAGACCTCCTGTTCAAAGGACTGACAATGTATCTGCGCACCGCCCTTGCCCTTGGCGCCACCCTCCTGAGCGGCTGCGGTTCTATAGAGCACAAATCAACAGAGGCCAGGCAGCTTATCAAGCAAGACCTCAAGCTGTCTGCGATCACCGACACCTCGGTTACCAGTTTTTGTTGGATGCCTATCGGAGGCCCGGCATCCTGCCGTGCGACACCGGGCATCAGCGTTCTCACCCCGGATAGCTTGCTCTTAGTGGACTACGAAAGTGGTGCCTACGTGCAGAAAGACATGATCAAAACGCAGAATGTGAGGTGCATCCACCACGGTGACGGCAAGATTTTCTACGTTTTCACTGACCGAGTGGCTGTGATGGTTATGCCGTTGACCGACGAGCCAGGCTCCCCGGTCGTGGACAATGCTGCGTATCGGGAAAAGGCGATCAAGATGCTGCTGAGTAACGGCCAGCCCTACGTGAAACGGGAGGTTGCGCCGATGATCGTGAAGTCGAACGACAAGTATTATCAGGTTGCAACCACAAACCTGCCTAGCGGGCCGATTACCACCACGGTGGGCATCAACGTCGACCAGATCGTCAGCCCTTGCCCAGTCAACTGATGCACGGCTGATTGCAGCCACTTTTATGCTGCACGTAGTCACATTAAAGCGAGTCGGTGAAGCACAAGGAAGAGCCCATTGGACACCCGTAACCCTGTCATCAGCGCGTTGATCTTTCCGCTCGCACCTATTGCAGTCATTTTTCTGACTCACATGCTGTGTCGAGAGATCTGGTTGGCGAGCTACTACGTGCCTGGTGAGGACGGCGGGGAGGCAGAACCAGCAATGGCCCTCATCGGTGTTCCGTTCCTGATGCTCGTTGGGTCATTGCTGCTGGGCAGCCTAACCTGGCTAAACAACCGGGGCTCACCACGCTGGCTGACCGCCATGGTGCGTGTGCCGCTTGCAGGTTTCGCACTGCTGCTATGGCTGACAGCGACCATTTTCTTAATGGGGCAGGCGGAAGCCGTGTTCAGCCATTGGCAGGTTGCCTCCGCTTGGCTGGCCTGGCTTGGGAGCGCGGGGATGTTTGCACTGCAGCAGTGGGATCGATTGCGTAGATGATCGTTTTGGGATGTACAGGATCGAGTAGGAGGCGGGTTCACACCCGCCGTCCTCTCACACCACCGTGCATTCGGTTCCGTACACGGCGGTTCAGGTTATGCGGTTAAGCCGGTTTATCGTATCCAGTATCGAGACCAGTCCGAGTTGATCCCATAGCTTCTTTGGCAGCGCCTGATTCATATGGGACGCGCCTGAGTTCCACCATGGGCCTCGGCCGTTGGTGGCTGATCTGCGGGCCCGTTACTCGCTAAGCCCCAGGCGCATCAAGTTGCGCGCCCTCGTGGAGCGCTGCTTCCATTGGCGCCAGATGACGCAGCGGAGTTTGTGCCTGAGCCAGCCATCCAACTCTTCGAGCGGCCGTTTGCTCTGGCGGAGCTTGAAGTAACCCGCCCAGCCTCGCAGCACTGGGTTTATCCGCACGATAGTGTTCGCCATCGTCTGACCACGTGCGCCGCGCAGTAGCTCCGTGAGCCGGTCACGCAGGCGACCTAAGCTCATCGTTTCCACGCGCAGCCTTGGCTGCTGGTACCCACTCATGCCATAGCCCAAGTAGTCACACTTCCAAGCCCTTGCGACTCGGCTCTTCTTCCGATTCACCGTCAGTTTCAGGCGCTGATTCAGGAAACGCTCAATGCTGTTCATCGTTCGTTCGCCAGCGCGAGGACTGCGCACATAGATGTTTGCGTCATCGGCATAACGGACGAAACGGTGACCTCGCCGCTCCAATTCGCGGTCGAGTTCGTCGAGCAGGATGTTCGACAGCAACGGCGAAAGCGGGCCGCCTTGCGGCGTCCCCTCCTGCCTTTGGCTGACGACACCGCCCGACATGACCCCGGCTTCGAGGTAGCGACGGATGAGTCGGAGCACGCTTTTGTCTTCGACCCGCCGCTCGACGCAGGCCATGAGGATGTCGTGGTTGACCCGATCGAAGAACTTCTCCAGATCGAGTTACACGCACCAGCGATGCCCCGAAGCCACATGGGCTCGGGCCATTTCTACATGCTGCGAGCCCCAGCTCATGGTTGAACCGGCCTCAATCGTTCCAATTGGTCACTCGTCAGTGAGATGTAACAAAAATACTGTCAGGCCGTAGATATTTGGTTGCTAGCATGGCATCATGCCATCATTTTTTGAGGTGCGAATGAGGCCATGGAGAAACCGCTCGTCTAGGTCAGAAGGGTAGGGGCTCAAGGGTGCTATTCGCCAATCGATAACATCTTATGGATCTGACAGATGTCGTTTCTCAGAAGGTTTTTAGCCAGCGTCAAGGCCCTTTTTTCGTACCGTCCGGATGAGATCAGTGAGGGTTATTTCCCTGTAATCGACCGTGAGAGAATTAAGGCGGAGCTAAAAATTGTAGAGAACGCACGCAGGGAGGGTGCTCACGGAATACCCGATGCCCGTGATACCCGAATGACAGGGACGGAATACTCAATCCTAGCCTCTGTTGATGGTCTTAGAAAAGCTACTATCAAGAGCGGTATGGGGTGGCTTAAATCTATTCAGCACCGGCTTGATTCACTCGATCTGACGGAAGAGCATAACCGCACCGTTCAGCTTAGCGATGAATTTGAGAGGAAAAGCGACTCTCTGCTCTCCAGGCATGATGGAGAACTGCAAGATTTACTCCGCAATGCGAAGGCGACTAAGGCTGAGTTGGATAAATTTCGAGTCGAGAACCAATTATCTGAAGCTGCTCCCAAGGTCGTAGACTGGGTAGGTTACGCCCTCAAAGTGGCTATCTTGGTGGCGTGTTGTGTGGCTGAAACGGCTATCAACGCCCACTTCTTCGCGAGCGGCATGGCGGGGGGGCTGGTGGCTGGTGCGGTAATGGCATTTGTATTGGCGTTTTTCAACGTTGTAGGTGCTTCCGTATTTGGCTGGGCGTCCACCAATATGAATCACGTCCGCTCCTCAAGGCGCATATTCGGGTATGGAACCCTTGCATTTGGAGCTATATGGACGTGTTCTATAGGCGGGTTGGTGGCGTACTGCCGTTATGTGATGCCAAAAATCGAGGAGAGTGCTGTCAATAACATCTCTTTGATTTGGGACAGCATGGCCAATTTTGTTAATCCATTTGATAGTTTGGAAAGTATCGCGCTTTTCATGTTTACGGTTTTCTTCGGTGTGATTGCTCTAGTCGATGGCTATAAGTGGTCTGATCGGTATCCAGGCTATTCAACGGTCTACAAAAATCATACCGCCAAGTTCAATGACCTATTAGAATTTGTCGAAGAGTTACAGGCAGAGCTTGAGAGTGTCAAGGGGGAGACGCTTGCAGAAATTGAAAGCAACGTTAAGAAGGCTAAAGAATCAATCAAGCGGTTTCGCTCCAATATGGGCGAAAAAAGTGTTGCCAAGAAAAAATTTATTCAGCATTTAGGTGTTGCAGAGAATACTATTCAGGCGCTTTTCCAGTGCTATCGTTATGAAAATCAAATGGCAAGGCCACAAGATAAGCCTCGCCCTGATTATTTTAGTGAAGAGGTTGTGCTCGAGCCTGAGCCACTTCCTGATTTTGGAATCGAAAAAGACGAGCTACGGCTAATCGAGCAGGAAGAGTTGTTAAGGCAAATGCTGTCTATCATAGAGCCAACACGCGCGAAGGTGCAGTCAGCATTCAATCAAAAATTTGATCAGCTCAAACCGTTGCACGGTCAAATCTGAAGGATTGTTATGTCACTTTATAAGCGTCGCAAAAAGTCTTCTCCTATTCTCGGCATTGTCGCGATATTAGTGACGATTATGTTGATCAGCCTGATGTCCTATGTTGTCTACCTTCAGGTCACGAAGGATACAATTGACAAGGTCACATTGTGTCCAGCAAGTGGCCCTAAAGGTGAATATGTAGTCCTTATCGACAATACTTCGCCGTTTCCATTTACCCAAAAAGCAGCATTAGCGCAGCGCTTACAGTCAATGGTATCGAACGAAGTACCTAAGGGAGCGATGCTGACTGTTTTTTTGCTAGGAGAGGATTTTGCTAGCAACAGTGAACCACTTTTCGAAAAGTGTAACCCTGGGCAGTGGTCGGATGCCAATAAATATGACTCAAACAAAAAGTTTATAGAGAAAAACTTTAACGAGAGTTTTGCTAAACCACTTGCTGATGTCGTCCGGAAAATTCCTTTGGATGTCCGTGCAAAAACCTCCCCAATTTTCGAAATGCTACAGCTCGCCAGTATGAGGGGATTCAACCATAGTCATGCTGATGGCGAAAAGCGTTTGATTGTCTTCTCAGATATGGCTGCAAACACACACGAATTCTCGATGTACAAGAATGCCCAATTGAATTACAGAGGATTCTTCAAAACTCTCTATGGTCAGAAAACCACTGCTCCCGGCTTGAGGGGCGCATTGGTTACTCTCAATGTAATGGCCACTGAGCCAGCAGTTACTCCATACTCGACGAGGATGGAGTTCTGGGCTCAGTATTTTTCAGAAAACAATGCATCGTTAGAGCATGTTAACCCCATGGAGGGGTTGTGATGAAGGAGCTGCGCTTAGTTTTCCAGGTCAGAAGCTGGTTCATGGTCGCATTCTTCGCCAAGGTCGTTTGTGCCTATGCAAGCTATAAGCTTGGAGATGCAGTTTGGACAGGTTTTTGGCTGCCTATATTCTTAATGGTTGCCTACGTCGTAATCGGTTACGGAGTTAGGCAGCGGTTTGATTTTCGGCTAACAATTTCTAAATTTGCAGATTCTGTATACTATCTCGGGTTCTTGTTTACAGTTGGTAGTATTATTGTTTGTCTTGCAGATATTCAGAGTGTTGGTGACAATCTTTCGGGTATGGCTGGTCGGTTCTCCGCAGCGATGGTCAGCACTGCGTTGGGGATGGTGGCACGGACATACCTAGTAGGGTTCAAAACTGATCCGAGTGATTCAATAGCCTCTGTCGAGGAGCGTGCAATCGACGCTTCAGAACGGCTCATACTTATGTTCGAGGATACCTATTCCAAACTTGATCAGTTTCGTGATGAAGTTGTTGGGACGACCAAGGAGACTATGTCTGCTGCTAAAGAGCAAATCCAAGAGCTATCTAAGCATAGTGTGAATGCAATGGATGCATATTTTGCTAATGCGACTCTTCGTAGCAATGAGGCATTTGATATCATGCTCAAGGATGCCAGAAATGCTTCTGACGATTTGCTTTCAACGATCAATGGTCTTTCGGAAAAAAGCGAACAAACGCTCGAAAGGATGGAAGCACACGCGCTAGATTTTGGAAATCTTGCTCAAAGACGCCTAGAGCAAACGCTGTTCCCGGATGATCTGTTCTCTACAAAGCTTCAACCTTCGATTGATACTTTAGCCAGAACAAGTGAGGGTGTGAACGATAGCATTTTTGCCCTTGCTGATGACGTAAAGGCGGCAGCGCGCTCCGTGGGTACTGCGATTCGTGCTATTAATACGAAATCGCAAATACTCGAGGATACCCTTAATTCAGTAGGCGCGATCGTAGAAAGCCAACAGCGTTTGATGGATGCTATGAATGGCCAGGGCAACACTATGCTGGAAGCAGTTGATCGTGTTCAGAAAGAGTTCATAAATTCGTTGGCTTCTTATCAGCAGGGTTTTTATAGTGAGGTTTCTGCTAATCGAGAGGTTGTCGAGAAAATTGTCTCTCGCCTTCAATCTCTAAGTGAAAAAATTGCTGAGGATGATACGGCTGAAGTTCTTGGCAAGGAAATAAAAGAAAATTTCCATGCTTTGGGGCGCATCACCGAGCGCGCCAATGAGGCTTTCTCTGATTCAATTAAATCAACGCTTTTGCCTTTGATTCAGGTGGTTGCTGATAGCAATGAAACCCATAAAGGGCTTGCTGCGCAGCTTGTTTCGGGGAATCGTAGTATTGAAATCGCGCATGCGCAGCTTGATGAACTGATCGAGAAAATTGAGCATGTCAACCAAATTGAGAGTCGTCGTATATCTGCTAGTTTAGACAATTCCAATTCGCACGACGATCTGACTGATGCGCTGGACGAACAACACAAAAGCTCAGAAATGAGACCTGCTTGATGAGTGATAAAAATGACCAGGTCTTCAACCTTTCTATCACTGAGATATGGATGGTTCTTGCTTTTCTCTTGCTGTTACTTACCGGCTGGCAGGTTTGGAGGCTTACCGCTGATAAAAAGTCGCTTGAACAGAAAGTTCATAGTTATCAGGCTCTGGACGAAAGAGAGCAGCAGGTTAAGCGTGCGTCCGAAGAGCTAAAGTCCCAGCTGATTAAAATGGGTCTGAAAAACCCAGATGATACCTTGAGTAAGCTGGTCGACGCTTCTAAGGCCCGAGAGGAGTCAGATCGCCTGCAAGTCTTATTGACGCAGAAAACTGATGAAATGGCTACGCTCGCAGCAATTGATAAGGCTCTCGAGCAAGCGGGTAGTAAAGATAAGGGAAATGACGCGAAGCGTATTATTCTTGAAACTCTTATGTCCTATGACCAGCTTAAAAAGTTAATCGCTGACCCTGAGAAGGACGTGCAGCCCTCTGAGGTGGTGAAACGTGTTGCCGAACTCAAAAATACGGAAGTGGTAATCAAAGATGCGCTCAAAGTCGATGGTGACCTAAGTGTAGATCAGATTCAAGGTTTTGCCAAAGATGTAAAAGCTTTTGCGGATGCTGAAAAATTGGGTTTGAATCCGGCATCCTTACAAAAAACTAATACCGATCTCAAAGGGCAAGTTCAATTTCTGCAGCGGAAGCTTAACAAAGGAAAGGGGGGCGACTTCCCTCCATGCTGGGTTGATAGCGCTGGTAAGCCAGAAATGTTCCTCCACGTCTACACCAAGGACGATGTGTTAACTTTCGAGCCAGCTTGGCCACCTTCGCGCTCAACTGATGCGCAAGAGCTTCCTGGCTTTACTGCTCTAATGGCTAATACGACTCGAACCTATGACGACTTCTTACGTGCAACACAGGCCATCAAATTATTGGCTGAAAAAAACGAATGCCGTTATTTCGTGCGCCTTACTGGGCAGATTCTAAATGCGCCGCTTTCGGATAAACGACGTATACAGGTTGAATCAAATTTTTACAAAGTCGAAACAAAACGCTGGTAAATTCATCGCGTCGGACTAAAAATCGAAAATGCCAAGCAGCATCAGAGTTGAGACCAAGCTGAGCAGTTTAGCCTTAGGTTGTCGCGGCGGCGAGGATCGTGGTTGAAGAGGAATCAGGTTCTTCTTCAGATCGGTTTTTTGCTCGGTGCATCCTGTAATGTGCAAAGAGTACTCTGAGTGCTCAGATGTTTTTTCGTATAACCGGTCTGGTGAAGCTGTGGGAATTCAGCAGGTAGCGTAAAGCTCAGATGAAGGAAGTGGTGGCGACCTATTGGCCGCCATCCAGGTGATTCCAATCGCTATACGCCGACTTCAAGACTTGGGGAAGGCGAGGAAGCTCACGCTTGATTTCGCTCAACGCTTCAGGGCTTCGAATCCACTCCGTCAACCACGCGATCAGCATCGGTCGAGTAGTGGGGCAGGGCGCTACTTGCTGTTCAAGCTCGTCGGCTACCTAGGTAAGAGTAAGCGTCCGGCGAACTCACCTTCCGAACTCCAGCTTTAAGGGCGATGGTGTCCGCGTATTTTTAAGCGGACGCGATCGCCCTTATCGCCAGGATTCCCATGCGCCAACGAAGCTCTTATCCGAAAACCGTTCAAAGCCCAGGTCGTTCAGGAATGCCTGCAACCTGGGGCTACCGTGTCGAGTGTTGCCATCAGCCACGGCATCAATGCCAATGTCATCCGCAAATGGATGCCGCTCTATCGAGACCAGCCCGCAGCGACTTCACTACCGGCATTCGTCCCGCTAAAAGCCACACCTAAACGGCCAGTCGAAGCCTCAGTGGTCATCGAGTTGCTCATGGCCGGCCAAGTGATCACAGTGAAATGGCCAACCTCAGATCCCGAGGGCTGCGCGCAATTTATCCGGGCTGTCGCTCAATGATCCGCATCGATGCCATCTGGCTGGCTTCCGAGCCGATGGACATGCGCGCCGGTACCGAAACCGCATTGGCCCAGGTGATCGCGGTGTTCGGTGCGGCGAAGCCGCACTGCGCTTACCTGTTCGCTAATCGCCGGGCCATGCCGATGCAGCAGGCCAGTGAGATCGCTCAACTGCTACCGCTTCAGTGGGTGCCGGCCTGAATTACGCTGAGTTGGTATGCGCTTACGACCCCCCCTTCTTATCGTGTCGGGTCATACGAGTTGAGTACCGCATCCCACTGCATTGCATGGCCTTCGACCGCAACATTCCATTCGCAACCAGATACCGCGATACGAATTTCCGATAAGCACTTACACCAATGTTGTATGCCAACCCATGATGCGTCTTCATGGTTATCAGGGAGCTTAGTGGCGCCCGAAAACACGAGGCCCTTCTTTAAAAAACGGTTCGGCTCCAGGTTGGTTGAGAAATCGAATGACTCCCAATTCAGGCCAGAGCCGAGGGAGAGGAATCGTTCTATTTGATCATCTACACAGTGGCGACGAACAATCTCCTCAATAACGGTTACCTCGTTCGAGCTGAGCGGGGCCTTTCGCCTCGCAGTGTAATAGATGGATATTGCCAAAATGAGCCCTCAGAGTCGGTAACCGTGATTGGGATGAAGGATACCGGGCTTGCGTCCGTTCGACTACGCAAGGTGTGTTAGCCGGACACTTACGGCGCATGTAAATCCTGGCGATAAGGGTGATCGCGTCCGCTTAAAAATACGCGGACACCATCGCCCTAAATGCTGGAGTTCGGAAGGTGACTTGGCCAGACGCTTACGTTGGCTCGTCACGTCCAAACAATGAATCGACTTTTTCTACCTCTTGGCCTAGTTGTATGTCCATGATCACTCTGAAGGGGTGGCAAGCACTGGAAGGGCAGGGATGTTCAGTTTGCACTGCAAGGCCATTTGATATGCAGTGTCCAGGTGCGTGGCAAGCGACCCGCCCATCTCAATGTGTTGTGACAATACTTCCTGGTGGTCAGCATCTGTCAGGGTGTTGCTGAAGATGAGCCAAGAATGCAGGTGCGGGGTAGTCTGTGTGATGGAATCTGCAACGCTTTCGGACAGCGCTCGGGCTTTGCGGTCATCAGTGATAAAGGCTTGTCGGATCTTGCTTGCGAAGGCGATTGAGGACAGTTCGCCTTTACCCAGCTTCCTGCGATTTTCGAGATCAGCGATAGCCTGTAGGTCGTCAATACTGCAGGAATGGGATGCAAATTTGCCTCTTTTCCTCTCGCGTTCCAGACGCTCCCTGAGCTCAAGGTCGGCATCCGTTGGGGATGACCGTGGCTTGACCAAGCATTCATAGAACACAAATCCGGTTATGCAAAATCCGCATTTGGCTTCTTGAGCCCCGGCATAAAGCCTACGTGATGACAAAATGTTCCAAACAGTGCAAGTGTCGGCGACGTTGATTTTGTGAAATTTGGATGGATCAATGGCCATGAATTTTCCTCCCATACAGCGACGCAAGTGCGTTCAACTCTCCATAGCCACAGAGCAGTGCTTCCGCTCACCTGCTGCGGAATACATCAGCTCTGGCAGCGGCAGCGCTCTACCTTTGAGTGACACGGGCGGTCAGGTCAACAGTAATGTCCGTCCTAGCAAGGTCAAATCCTATGACATCGGATTTACCGTTAGGCCTACGGATCGCTTCTCGAATACCACTGAGTTCTACTACATCGAGAATGACAGCGAGACTGTTCAGACCACGCCAGGTATTTATGAGCAGGTAGGTGACACCACCCGCAGGGGCGCAGAAACCAGCTTCAATTATCAGCTGACCTCAACCGTCAGTACCTACATGAGCTATGGACGAATCATTGATGCCGTGATCAACAACACTCCAGCAGGCACGGGGGCTAGACTGGTGGTACCAGAGCATACTTACAAGGCTGGGGCTCAGTATCGAAACGGATTCATGGGTGGTCAGCTCACGCTCAATGCGGACGTCTACCACCTGGATGGGATTCCGTACTACACCGGTACCGAAAAGCATGGAATGGCGCCCTACACGCGCTATGACCTCCGCGCTACCTATGACTACAGCGATTACAGCTTTAGCGTCTATGGCACATTCCAGCCGCACCGCTATGGCACTGAGGTCGCCTACGGTACCAATAGCGGCCTGGTGATCGTTCCACAGCCGTCCACCACATTAGGTGCCTCGGTCAGGTACTACTTCTGATCTTTATCGGGTGCAGAAAGAAGCCGGCATTAACGCCGGCTTCTTGGTTTTTTGACTCACTTAGCCCTTCTTACCTACTTTTGGGTGAACGCTGCGAACCTCTTGTTGAAGCCAGCTACACGGCCTTCGGATTTGGCTTTACGTTCCTGGCCGGTGTAGACCGGGTGAGATGCGCTGGACACATCCAGGGTAACGTATGGGTAGGTCTTGCCATCGCTGTGAGCGAAGGTCTTGTCTGTATCAATCGTCGATCCGATCAGCCAAAAAGCGTTTGCCGAGACGTCATGAAATAGGACGGGACGATATTCTGGATGGATGCCGGGTTTCACATGTAGCTCCAAATGAGATGATATAGAGTAACAAAATAGATGATATCGAATCTCATTTCAAGGCTCTGCAAAGCAGATGCTTGGCGAGCTTGGGACATCGAGCTATCGACTCAGGTGGGCTGTGAACATCGGCCCAATAGCGCCAAGGACAGAAGCGCTGCGGGCTATGGCCGCAGCCCCCCCGGCGTTCAGAGCCGGATACCGGGAGGGCGACTGATACATCAAGGAATGGTTTAGCCTGAGGGAGAGCCACGATGACGGGCGAGCTCATCTTGTAGCGATTGCAATACGCTCGACTGATGTCCGCTACGCCAGATCAGATGAGTTCGCACGCGGGCAAGTTTGGATGGCAGCGGCAACGCTTTCACCAAGCTCTCTACCTGGACGGCTTTGAGCACTGCCTGGGGCATGATCGCTACTCCGGTTCCAGCTGCCGCACACGCTGAGATCGCATGGTACGAGGCCAGTTCAAGCACGCGGCGCGGGACGATTTCACAGGTCTGCAGCCAAGACTCCAGAACTCGTCGGTATGAGCAACCTTTGGCGAAGGCGATCACCGTCTGGCCGGCGAGATCGCGGGCATGGGTCACGTGGCTATTCTTGGCAACGATTAGCGTGAGCTCTTCGATGAAGGCTTCTTGGTTATCAAGGCCAGCCTTCGTGTAAGGGTCAGAAACGAAGGCCGCCTCGATGACACCGCGATGCACCTGGGCAATCAGGGCGTCGGACGAGCCGGATACCAATTCGATCTGCACATCAGGAAAGCGCTCGTGGTAGCTCGACAGCAACGGTGGGAGTCTGGCTGCGGCGGTGCTTTCCAGCGTGCCGATTCGCAGTGTTCCTTGCAGTGAGCCTCGCTTGAGCGCTGTCTCGGCTTCAGTGAACAGACGCAGCAGCCTTTCGGCGTACTGGTGCAGCAGCTTGCCCTCGTCTGAGGGGATGAGCTTGCCACTCTGGCGATGAAACAGCGTTACGCCCAGGCGTTCTTCCAGATTCTTCACGCGGGTGGTGATGTTGGACTGCACGCGGTTGAGCTGGGCAGCGGCATTGGTGATGCCGCCATAGTCGACCACTGCTTTGAAAATCTGCAGGGAGTCTAGATCTAGGTTTCTCAATTCAAGAATCCTGTATGCCAATTATTCATCACTTGAGAATTAGACAACAGCATACACTCAGACGGATCGGGGATCTGCTTTGGGAGCCCCGCACGTCGGTAAGCCTGCTTGAGGCTGGAGAAAAATGCATGCGAAAGATCGGTCTGATAGGCGGCATGAGCTATGAAGGGTCGGCGGTGTACTACCGTGCTCTGAATCAGGGTATTAACAAGCGCCTAGGTGGCCTGCATTCCGCTCAGGTGCTGCTGCACTCAGTCGACTTCCAGACCATTGTCGACAAGCAGAAAGCAGGCGAGTGGGAGCAGGCTGGGCACCAACTGGCAGAGGTGGCAGAGAGCTTGGAGAAAGCCGGTGCGGACTGCGTGATGATCTGCGCTGTCACCATGCACCTGGTTGCAGATGCGGTCATTGCCGCAACTCCGTTGCCCTTCATTCACATTGTCGATGTGGTGGCCGAGCGTCTGAAGTCGGCAGGACATCGCAAGCCCTTGTTGGTAGCGACCCGCTACACCATGGAGAATGGGTTCTATCCGGCCCACATGGAGAAGCACGGCATCGAGGTGATGGTTCCTGACGTTGAAGGCCGAGGCCAAATCCACGACATCATTTTCAATGAGCTCAGCCTGGGTATCGTGCGCGATGAGTCGAGAGCCGTGCTGGTGTCGCTGATCGAGAAGGCGAAAGCAGACGGTGCCGACTCGATCATCTTCGGATGCACGGAGATCTGCCTGATCCTCGAGACTGACAAGCTTCCACTTCCAGGTTTCGACTCGACGGCGATCCATGTGGAAGCCGGCATCGAGTTCGCCCTAGGCAAGTAACCTGACCAGCATCCTGAAGGGCGGGAGATGGGGTGTGAGCTAATCAGCCTTCTTCCAGCGGCTGAGGACGACGAATTGCTCGGCGACTGGCCAGATGAGTTCGCGGCCCACCTCACTCATATGCAGACGATAGTCACCCTACCAGCAGGTGCGGTGCCATTGGCCAAGTCTGCTCATGCCCTCCATCAAATTTCGCCTTGCCAGCGGCGCTGGCAGTTGGCCACATTCTACCAATACGTACTGGGGTGTGTCGCATAGACAAGAATTTGATAGCCTCCTACTATTTTGGAGGATTCACATGACAACCAATGCCCAGTCGAAGCTAGCTGCACGGTATGGCGCACCGGAGGTTTCACCGCTTCAACAGTGGAATGAGACGATCGACCAACTGCTCGAGCACCGCAGCGTACGAGCGTTCACTGATCAACCTTTGCCCGACGGTACGATTGAGGCCCTGATTGCCGCAGCACAGTCAGCCTCTACGTCATCCAACCTCCAAGTCTGGAGTGTTGTCGCCGTTCAAGATTTTGACCGGAAAAGCCGTCTCTCGAAGCTCGCTGGAAACCAAACCTACATTCGTCAAGCGCCTCTATTCCTAGTCTGGCTTGCCGACTTGTCCAGGGTTTCGCGCGTTGCAGAGCAACACGGGGTAGAGCTGGAAGCGTTGCCTTACCTGGAAAGCTTGCTGCTGGGCACCATCGACGCAGCGCTGGCAGCGCAGAACGCTGTTGTAGCTCTGGAGTCGCTTGGCCTGGGGAGTGTTTACATCGGCGGCATCCGTAACGACATAGAAGGCGTTGCCAAAGAGCTGAGACTACCCCCACAGGTCTATCCCGTTTTCGGCCTGTGCGTTGGCTACCCATCCACTGAACGACCTGCCAAGGTGAAGCCGCGACTGCCTCAGGAGGCAGTGCTCTTCCATGAGGTCTACTCAGCGGTGGGCAAGCAGAATGTCATTGCTGAATATGATGAGCGCCTTGGTGCCTTCTATGATCGGGAGGGGATGAAGGCTGGTAGCTGGTCAGAACAGGTAGTCAGCAGACTAAGTAACGTTTCGAGCCTGCATGGGCGCGAGGAGCTTTTGGGTAAGCTGGCGCGAATGGGCTTTGGGCTGCGCTGAGAGTTGTAGCTTTTGAGAGTGACTTGATAGTCGTGGAGCCATCATCAAATCAAAGTGATGCGGCGCGATGAGCACGACAACACAGCCAGCCGCTTGGGATTGCAGACAAAAGAAAGCCCGCTGCTAGGCGGGCAAGGTCTATCACACGTAGGGATAGCTGGAGTTTCGGGCATCGCATGTGAAAAGAGCGTGAAGATAAGGTCAGCAAAGTGCTGGCGTTCGTAGTTGACGTTTTCAACGACCGAGTGCCCAGTTCCTGCCGTCCGTATGCCTGCTTAGCGAGAACCCCTGACAATTCGGGATATGGTTCGCTATCTCGTACTCACGCCAATCCAGCATTGCCTCACCGTCGATTACCTGGGGCCTTTTCTCTAGAAGCCAGCGCACGGTGTTCATGACCTGCCCATGTGAAAACACAACGATGTCAGAGGCCGACTGCTCTGCCAGTCGCTTAAGAAATGCACGAACCCTGGTCACTAGGTCGATGAAGGACTCAGCACCTTCACCATCAGAAAAGGCAGGATCTGATCTCTGCCAATAGGAATCGACCCAGCCCCGCCGCTGTGCGAGCGTCGTATCTACACAGCGTGCTGGCGCCAGGTAGGTGAATTCGTGAACCAGCCAAGTTTCAAAAGCAGCATCGGGATAGAGTGCCGTGGTGGCCAGCGCGGTTGCTTGGGCGCGAAGGAATGGTGAGGCCAGAATAAGGCCAGGGGCGCTGGTGATCGACTGAGCGACGATACGGGCTTGCTCCAGGCCTTTTGCCGGCAAAGGAATGCTTGCGTGATCCCTAGTTGGCTCGCCAGCGTTGGCGGCGCTCTCGCCGTGGCGTATCAGCCTAACGTTCTTCATTGACTATCCTTCCTTGGCTCACATTGCTTGGAATGCGCCATGCTGGCATGGCAACGTGTGGGATAGCCATTGCGAAAGTGAGAGATCGTGAAAAGACAGCTCTCTCTGGCAAAATGCCTAGCAGTCTCTTCGTTGTCTCTGGAGGAAACCTGTGCTGACAGTCTCGGCGTTAATCGTATTGGCCCAGGAAGCACCTCAAGATCTGATGCGCTGGTCGAGCTTCGTGGCGCAGACGGAATTTGTATGGCAAGACACCACCCTAGTATCAGACGCTGAAGGGTGGCAGTCACTCTGGTTTGAGATGGAGACCGTCAATGGCCTCGCATTGGCCGAATGGGAGGAGGACGGATCTCCTCAACACTGGTCGTACCGTTGGCGTGAAGGGTATCAACTAGATGCGAGAGGGCTGATTGCGGAGCTGCTTCAATTGCTTGTCGATGCTCCGAGAGTCTCCTGCCTCACCAGCCAAGCGCGGCCATAGGTAAAAGAAAGCCCGCGGTTAGGCGGGCAAGGTCTATCACACGTAGGGATGGCTTCAGTGCCTCCCATCCTCCGTGAAAACTGAGTGAAGGAAACCGAATCAGGTGACTGGCATTGTCAGGATGATCTTTCCTACATTGAGTGAGGCCTCCATTTTCCGGTGAGCATCCGCGGCTCGCGCCAATGGGAAGGTGCTATCGACCACAGGCTCGAGACTGCCTCCTCCCTCGAAACGATCGAGCCAATGTTCGCGGAAGCGTCTGACCATCGCATGCTTTTCAGACTGTGTACGGGACTTCATCACCGTTCCGATGATCTGCAAGTGGCGGTAAAGGACGTCTTCCAGCTTGAGACTTACCTTACCCCCTCCACCCAGAATGCCTACCTGTACCAGGCGACCACCTTTAGCGAGTGACTGAAGGTTACGGGTGAAATACGGTTCACCGACGAAGTCGATGATGACATCCACGCCTTGACTATCCGTGTGCTGCGCGACCACCTGGGCGAAGTCCTGCGCTTTGTGATCGATGGAGAAATCAGCACCCAGATTCTCCACCCGGGACAGTTTTCCAACCTCGGCGGTGGCGAAGACCTTGGCGCCTGTGGCGTAAGCAAGCTGCACAGCTGCTGAACCAACGCCACCAGCAGCGGCATGGATGAGTACCGACTCACCTGGTTTCAGCTTCGCCAGGTGGATCATTGCTTCGTGAGCCGTCACAAAGACTTCCGGGATCGCTGAAGCATGCACGTAGTCGAGATCGGCAGGAATCGGCATCGCCATGCGGTAGTCGATACGCGCGATTTCAGCATAGGCGCCGCCACCCACAACCCCCATCACTCGATCGCCGACCTGATAGCCTGACACCTCACTTCCGACCTCGATCACCTCACCCGAGATTTCCAGGCCGATGATCAGCGAGTCGCCGAAATTTGGACGCCCATAGCCACCGGTACGATGGGTTAAATCAGCTCGGTTGACGCCGGCGGCGTGCACGCGTACCAGCAGGTCGGCGGGGCGGACTTCCGGCACGGGTACATCACTCACCTGGAGCACTTCAGGGCCACCAAAGGTTTCAAAGGTGATCGCTTTCATGGTTTCAAAGGCTCCGAGTCAACGAGGGTGGATTGGGCGATGGCAGATGCAGTGATCGCTGCAGGAAATCCTGCATAGAAGGAGAGGTGGGTAATGGCTCCTGCAAGCTCCTCACGCGTAATGCCGTTGGCAACAGCGCGCCGCAAATGGGCCGGCAACTCATCTGAGTGACCACCAGCAATCAGTGCCGCGATGGTGATGAGGCTCCGGTCGCGTGGTGACAAAGAGGCGTCGCCCCAGATTTGCGGGTAAAGCGTCGACTCAATGAGTTCCGAGAGTTTCGGCGTGAAAGCCCTGGCCGCCTCACGAGGGCTTGTAAAATTGAGACCTGTCATGAGGGCTGTTCCTCAAACCTGGCTGATGAATTTGTTGGTGAGGTAGTGCTCGATACCTTCGATGCCGCCTTCCGAGCCGTGACCGCTTTCCTTGATGCCGCCAAAGGGCAGCTCTGTGGCGACGATGCGGTATTGATTGATCCCGATCATGCCGGCCTCCAAACCATCGGCAACATCGATGGCCGTCCGTGCATTGGTGGTGAAGGCATAGGCCGACAGGCCATAGGGCAAGCGATTCGCCTCGGCCAATCCATCCACCAGGCCATCGAATGGCATCACGATAGCGATGGGGCCGAACGGCTCTTCATGCATGATTCGAGCGTCCATCGGCACCTCCGCCAACACTGTTGGCGCGAAGAAGAAGCCCGGGCCAGGCAAGGCCTCACCGCCGGCCAACACCTGAGCCCCCTTGGCCACGGCATCAGCCACCAGTTCCTCCATCTTGTTCAGTTGTCGCAGGTTGGCGAGTGGCCCGACCTGCGTATGGGGGTGCATGCCGTTGCCGACCCGCAGTGCTTTAGTAGCAGCCACGAAGTGGTCGACGAATTGCTCGTAGACACCCCGTTGAACCAGGAAACGGGTTGAAGAAATGCAAACCTGGCCGGTACCGCGAAAGCGGTTGGCGACGCCCTCCACCGCAGCGCGTTCCACATCGGCATCGTCGAACACCAGCACTGGGCCATGGCCACCCAACTCGAGCGTGATCGGCTTCACGCCATCGGCTGCGC
The DNA here is from genome assembly GCF_007678615.1 of Pseudomonas sp. DE0157. Classification (NCBI taxonomy): domain Bacteria; kingdom Pseudomonadati; phylum Pseudomonadota; class Gammaproteobacteria; order Pseudomonadales; family Pseudomonadaceae; genus Pseudomonas; species Pseudomonas sp. DE0157. Next base: position 17,595 of record NZ_VEJN01000003.1, on the reverse strand, counting down.
GACTCGACAAAAGACGGCCAATGGGCACAGAGCCCGTGAAGGTCACTTTGCGAATAATCGGCGAGGCGATCAGCTGGCTGGAGACCTCATCGGGCACACCAAACACGATCTGCAGCACACCTTTCGGCAGCCCGGCATCATCCAAGGCACGAGCAAGGGCGAGGGCAGTGGAGGGGCTTTCCTCACCAGGTTTGAGAATGACACTGCAACCGGCGGCAAGCGCGGCAGACAGTTTGCGCGCCGGCGTAATTGCTGGGAAATTCCAGGGTGTGAAAGCAGCCACGGGGCCTATTGGCTGGCGCTTCACCAGTTGCAGCACCCCGGGGCGGTTGGCTGGTACCACACGGCCATCGATGCATCGAGGTTCTGAAGGACAAAGTCGGAAGCCAGCTGGCGGTGATTGCCGAAGAACTCATTCATTAGCAGAGCGGAAGCAGTGTGAGGTTGAGAACATGGCGCGAAAAAAACGGCAACCAGCCCTCCCTGATTACCCTCTCTATCAGCAGGCCATAGAGGCCATGCGATACGATCTAGCGAAAGCGGATGGGAAGCCTGAGGCTGAGGTGGAGCGTCTTCGTATCGAGGCTCAGCACGCATTTCAGACAGTCACCGATTACCAACTCGAAGCGCTCGGGGGCCTGTCTCCGACTCGGCACTAGGACTGATCGACTAAGTACCGGGGCTCCATCACAGGGCATAGGTCTCGTGCTGCCATCCTTGCGTCAAACAAGCTGGCGCTTCAGGGTAAGTGGATTGCCTTAAGGGACATGACTCCGATGAAAGATGCGTTTCAGGTAGGATGGGAGAGCCTCTGCAGCCCAGCTCGGGACTGCATCTGACCTGCTTGAGATCCACCCATGAACGGACACTCGAACACCTTCATCGACCTTGATCGTACTTTCTCCAAAATCCCCTTCGACTCTGATGCGTCCGACGATGTTGATTTGAGTGGTCGCCATAGCAGCAGCGGAGACCTTCGCTGGCCAGACCTGCTTCAGCACCGCCGAGTCATACTGCTGTCCGAGGCGGGATCAGGCAAAACCGCTGAAATCCGGAATGTCACTCGTCAGCTCCGCAGCGAAGGGAAGGTGGCCTTCTTTCTACGGATCGAGAACGTCTCCACGGATTTGGAAGACGCAATCGAGGAAGGTGGGTTCGATGAGTTCGAAAGCTGGTTAGATTCGGGCACCGAAGGTTGGCTGTTCATGGATTCAGTGGACGAAGCTCGGTTGAAAGATCCGAGGGATTTCGAGCGCGCAATCCGTAAGATTGGCCGTTTGACTCAACGCTTAGGGGCCCTGGCGCACATACTCATCACAGGGCGGAGCACAGCGTGGCGTGCCAGGACGGATCTAGCGATCTGTGAGCAGAACTTTGCCATTGAGCCCATAGCCCAGCAAACACCTACTTCTGAGTCTGATGTGCTTGCCGACTCAGCGCACGCGGTATTAACTAAATCGAAGTCAGGTGTGTCGTTCCTCGTAGTGACTCTCGACGACATTCATGGGAAACAAGTCGAGCAGTTCTTAGCCGCCACTGGCGTCGAAGATGGGAAAGCATTTCACGCTGAACTTGAGCGTAGGGATGCATGGTCACTGACGACGCGCCCCTTGGACTTCTTGGAACTCGTCGATTATTGGCAGACACACCATCGTATAGGCTCGCGCCTGGAGCTGATGAAAAGCAGTATCGATCGTCGCCTGGAAGAGCGAGACCAAAATCGCGCCGAGATCAAGCCTATCGCACCAGAGAAGCTTCGCGAAGGCGTCCGTCTCATAGCTGCCGCGACTACATTTGGACAGATCTCTGCCGTCCGCGTCCCCGATGGCGACGCCAACAAAAAGGGTATTCCAGTTCGATCTGTCCTTAAGGACTGGAATGACGCAGACGCTGGTGCTCTGTTGACCCGCCCGATTTTCGAGCCGGGCATTTATGGAACGGTTCGCTTTCACCATCGCACTGTCCGTGAATACCTAACAGCGGAATGGCTTCACGAGCTAATTCGAGATGCAGCCTCTCGCGTCAAGATCGAGAATCTGTTCTTCCGCACCCAATACGGACTACAGGTAATCAACCCCTCGCTGCGTCCAGTCTTGCCTTGGCTGGCACTATTGGATAATCGCATTTGCGCACGGCTGGAGGAGGTTGCTCCAGAGGTATTCTTCGAGGGTGGTGATCCAGGCCAGCTCCCATTAACTACTCGCCGGAACGTACTGCGTAAAGCCTGCGAGCAATTGGCGCAGCCGGCGCATAGCTGGTCGATGACTGACTACTCAGCGGTGCAGCGATTCGCTCACCACGATCTCACTGAAGACATCAAGGACTTGCTGGCGCTCTACAGTTCCAACGACGATATCACCTGGTTCCTTCTGCGAATGGTTTGGCAAGGGGAGGTCATAGGAGCACTCGCAGAAGCCAAGCAATTTGCCCTCACCGCAATGCACAAACACACGCGCATAGCCGCCATCCGCGCCGTGATCGATTTGGGTACTCCCCAGGACGTCGCAGAAGTGCGCCAAGGGTTGTTGGCTGGTGACAAGGAAGTCAACCGGGAATGGTTGGCAGAGCTCGTAGATAAATTGCCGCCGAACCACGGCTCACTTTGTTGGCTGCTAGAAGCGATCGGACGTGCCGCTAAGAAGGAACGATACGGCGGTAGGGACAGCCTTGCGTTGAACCTGTCATCCTTCGTCGCAGACTTACCACTGGAGCTTCTCCCTACCTTCATCCGTGGGCTAGGAGAGCTCTTAGCCAAGCCGCCTACCAAAGATCACGGGTTCATCACCATCTCGAAAAGATACATCTGGCTTGCCGAAATTGCTGGTCAATGTGTGCTCCGACTGATCCATGAGCGAGATCCCTTTGCCCTCGATGCAGCCGCCCTAGCCATTTTGAGCAAGCTCGCGCTAGCCCATGTCTACGATGAGAGGGATATTCGAGAGCTAGGCGAGAACCTCAGAGCAACCGTGCCCACTTGGCCTGAACTGGATTACAAACTCTTCTGGTATGACGTTGAGGTTGCCCGGAAGGGGCGCGTGCATCGCAACGAAGCCGTAATCAACGTCTGGCAGCTGATCGGCTTCCGGCCATTTTGGACGTTGAACAGGGAGAATTTCTGTTTCACCTGCGACCAGATTGTTAGCCTCGCTGACTTTCAAGATCGCCACATGGCGATGAGTATGGCCGTTGAAATCTTCAAGCAGCATGGTAGGCCGGCTGAGTGGGAGATTCTGCTTCGGAAGGCCACTGAATGTGACGCCGAGTTAAGCAACAAGCTGGAGCTCATGTTGAATCCTCCGGCGCGACAGGTCGAGGCATGGGAGATACAGCAAGCCCAGTGGAAAGAAGAAGCGGCCCAGCGAGAGGATGAGGAAGCGAATCGACGTCGCGAGTGGCGTGAAGGGCTTGCTGCAGATGTAGAGTTGATTAACAGCCCCGAGCCGGGCGTGATGACTCGCCGTCAAGCTTATCTCCTGGAGCAGATGCGTGATGGTACGTCATCCTCAAGTACATGGAGCAACGGCAACTGGCAGTCACTCGCTCCAGAGTTCGGAATGCCGGTCGCTCAAGCGTTTCGCGAGGGTGTAATCAAATTCTGGAGGGGCTATTGCCCGCAGCTCCCATCCGAAGGTGCCCCGGCGAATACCACTCCTTACCAGGTGATTCTGGGGTTGACGGGGCTTGCTATCGAAGCCAGGGAGGAGTCGTCCAGTTTCCTCCAAATGTCTTGTAGGGATGCAGAGTATGCCGTTCGATATGCCCTGCTTGAACTGAATGGCTTCCCAGAGTGGCTACCTAAGCTTTTCGAGCACTGGCCGGAACCGCTTCTAGAAATCGTAGCACGTGAAATCTGTTACGAGCTGGGTCAGCCATACTCGGACTCTGGTGGCAATCATGTCCTACGTAGGCTGCGTTACGGTGGCGAATGGATGTATGAAGCGCTGTCAAATCCGCTCATGGCCCGTCTTTCCCAACCTGTGAAAACCCTGGAATCCCTTCAACTCGGATTAAGCGTCGTAGTGGAATCTTCGGTCAGTGATCAGGCACTCGCTGTGCTTGCCAGCGAGCGTGCTATGGCAGAGAGCGATCTAGATATAGCACCGTCTTGGTATGCTATGTGGATTGGATCAGAACCAGCTAAGGGCATCCCAGCACTGGCCACGCGTATCCAATCCCTGACGTCAGAGGATGCAATGGCGCAATTTGCCATGCTCTGCCTGATCGCTATCGTTGGTAGTCACAATGCGCGCCGCTGCAGGCAGAATTACAAGACGGTGGAGCATGCCAAGACGCTCTATCTACTGGTTAACGAGCACGTTCGTATCGCAGATGATATTCGTCGCGAAGGAACAGGCGTCTATTCGCCTGGCCTCAGGGACGATGCACAGTATGCTGGAGATGGACTTCTAGCCTTCATTCAAGAAACACCCGGGAAAGAAGCGTTCCTGGCCTTGGAAGAAATTGCCCACGCACATCCTACAGAGAGCCTTCGCCCCTGGAGTGCATTTTACGCTCAGCAGAAAGCCACGGCCGACTCGCAGACAGCGCCTTGGCCTCCGGAGAAGGTCATCGATTTCCATGACTCTCTGGAATGCACTCCTTCCACGCACCGAGAGCTTTGGAACCTAGCGATTGATCGCTTACTAGATTTGAAGCACTTGCTGGAAGAGGGTGACTCAAGCTGGGCAGAGCTTCTGCTGCCTTCAAGCCAAGAAACCTCGGTTCGCAAATACATCGGGGACTGGTGTAGGGAGCGCACTGCAGGCCGCTACAGCGTAGTCCAGGAGGAACAGCTTGCGGACGACAAGCGACCTGACTACAGGTTCCTGAACACCCAGTTCGATGCCCCCGTACCGGTCGAACTGAAGCTCTCGCAGAACTGGAAAGGGCCGCAGCATTTCGAGCGACTTGAGAATCAGCTATGTGGGGATTACCTTCGCGATGACAGGTCGAGCTGCGGAATCTTTTTGCTTGTCAGCCGAGATAGTCAAACCAGGTGGGAGACCCCAAAGGGTGATCGAGTCGGTTTTGACGGTTTGGTAGCAGCCTTGCAGGAACACTGGCTGAGTATCGCCTCTAAATATCCTAGCGTTGAGGACATAAAGGTCATCGGCATCGACCTTACCAAGCGGGGAGGACAGGCAGCAGCCAAAGCCATCAAAGCCAACCAGGCGAAAGGCAGCTTGAGCGAGGAGGAGTAAAACCATGGCCGATTCCATAGAGGGCGAGCGTCAACTGCGGCGGCTGCTTTGGGCTCTATCCGCTCTTCAGCCTGGCGATCCCACAGCGAAAGGTCTCCTCCAGGAGCTGCAAGCAGTTGAGCAAGATTTGGATGATGTAGCTCCTCCCTGCAAACATCTCCTCGACCAGGTCAGTACGTCGGCTCACACCTCAGGCCGCAGGATCGTCGATGAGCTGACCATTCCCGCGCCGTGGCGCGAGCGATTTGCCCAAGCGAGCGTCGGCTCAACGCGGTTAGCCGCAGGCCCGTACCTGCATGACCTGGAAAAGTTCGTAGATGAGTGGGAGCTAGAGATGAAGCACCTGAGGGCTCATCGGGAGGCGATGAGCAGTAACCAAAGCGAAGGTAGCTGCAGCCTTCCAGATGACCGATTCTCGATTTAGACATTCCACCATTTCTGAACCGTGCTTCTCGCTATACCTAGCTTTTCAGAAACAGACTTCTTGTCGAAGCCCTGCGCTTTCAGTGCCTGGATCGCATCAGCATTCTGCGGCTGTCTAGGCTTCCCCTGTGGCCGCTTAATGAGCTCGCCATTTGCAAACTGGCTTCTCACCAAATCCCAGCCACCTGCTGCCTCGAACTCCTGGATCTGGGAGGTCGCACGCTGCAGAACTGCAGAAGGCGATGCATCGGATTCTACGGCGACGACAAGACTGACGATTGTCAGCAAATCCAGCTGAAGGGTGGCAGCAATCTCATTGAGCTTCTCGAGCGTGGGATTCGCTCGAGCTTGCTCAAGCATCCCCACATAGGTTCTGTGGGTTGCATCTGCTAAGTCATCGTAGTCCATGCCCTGATGAGCCCTGGCTCCCCGCAACGCTCCAGCTATCGCCTCCTTGAAAAGCATGATCGCACCTGCAAAAGGCAGGATAGAGCCACGGCTTGCCTGTTTCGATAAACAGATCATGGTGATACTATCGTGACATTGCGAGCTCTACGGCCATACATGCCCGCCCACAGATCGAAGCCGCACAAGACAATCGCGGCCTCCTTGGTCACGGGTAACACACTGCATAGAGCGTCCGTGTTGAGCGCTTTGAGCAAGCTTGACCAGTGGGTTGGCCACCAGCTTCCAGAACCCAGTTTGTAACCAAGCACTAAGGCAGCGTTGTGATTAAATTTGACTGTACAAAAGTTTCCGGCAAAGTCGACTACGTCAGGGTGGTCAACCAAATGTCGAAGGGGCTCAAGGCCAACGTGAGCATAGACGGGCACGTGATACCCAATATGCAGATGGAAACTGATTTTTTCGAAGAGTTGGACGCAGGTGACCAGGTTACCCTGTACACGATCTTCAAAAATTCGAAGCAACGAGATAAAAATTTTGGAGTCTTGTATGGCTTCAAGAAAAACGACGGAAAGAAGGCGTTTGCAACGAAGTATCGGTGGCAGGTGCCACTAACCCTAGCGGTCTACGCTGTCATTGCCTTCTGCGCGGTCTTCGTAATCGGATGGCCAGTCACCATTGCTCTGCTGCGCTTCTCAGGCTTGTTCATGCCTTCAATAGCAGAGGTCACGACAATTGCCTTGGTTGAGGCCAGCTTGGCAGGAGGATTTTTCCTTTGGGGAGCGTGGAAAATGATCAACTGCACCGCTGATCCCGAAGCATGGAAGACTATGGATCCAGCATCGTTATCCGGACGCTTCAGCAAGCTTTACAAATAGCTAAATGGAGGAGGGCGGGTTTATCCGACGCGACCCTTCTCACAAGGCATGAACCGCAAGACGCCCCCCTTTGATCCCGCGGCGATCGTAGGTTAGCGTTAAAGCGTTCTAAGCGACCACAGGTGACGAGCATGCAAGCATATCGTGAGGAAGACTGGATCTAGGCAGGAAATGGTGCCCTGACACATCTGTCATGTAAGGGCATCCACAGCGGCAAGCGGAGCGCGCAGGCCAACGGCCGGAGGCGTGAGGATGGAAGCCCAGCGGGCCGCGACGCCGGCGTGCCGGTGGCGCGGTTTACGACAGCCGACCCCAGCGGGGCACGCCAATCAGTTCGTTAAGCAGATGCCCGCTGATCTTCGGTATGTGCCGTTCCACCGAAGGCACGAAGATCGTAGACCTTACGTAGCGCAGCCTCATCACTAGAATGCACCCTGGCTTGAGCGAAGGGCATCGCCAGGAAACGCTTACGTTCCTTGTCACCGACTTCCGCCCAATACCGCACACACCCATCCGCATCGGGCACGCCAAACCTGCCAAGCAGATAGCCTTCCAGGGCTGTGAGCCTCTGCTGGCCGTCTAGCAAAACCTCGCTGTTCAGCGCATAGGCGCCACCATCAGCAAACTCATACCAACCGTTCACCAAGTAAGACCCAAGATCTGAACCCATCCAGATTGAAGTGATAAACCGAACCTGCTGCTCCTCAGTCCAAACTGAAGGCCGTTGCCAGGGAGCCAGGGGATGCCCCATGGCAAACCGAGTCGCCCACGGATACTTGGCACGAGCCCTTGCGGGATCAACTGAGTAGGCCTCCAGGTTGGACGCGAGCATGTCGATCTGAAACATCTGCAGCGATGCATCCAGTTGCTTCTTGGGCATTTGAATACTGCCCGACTCATCGGCGCCGCTGAGTCGCTGAAATACTGCGTTTGATGTGAGCATTGACTGTCGTTAACTAAAAGAGGGATATCCAGACCACCTGGGCATTTCTAGTGAAATTTATCTGGGGTCTTCGACGATGTCGCAAAGATAACACATCAGATGCGATGAGCAATGCCAAGGAAGATCGGATTACCTTTTGAAATCCAGAGTTCACCAAATGCTAAATTCTGTCGATTAACAATTAGCTAAATATTGGTCAGCTCGCCAGATTTCCCACCCACGGTGCGATGGCAAGCGGAGCGCGCAGGCCTCCGGCCGGAGGCGTGAGGATGAAAGCCCAACGGGCAGGGACGCCGGCGCCAGCAGGTGGCGCTGTTTACGACAGCCGTCCCCAGCGGGGCACGCCAAGACCCACACAGTCAGTTTCTGTTTGGCTCCCCGGGAGCCTTTCTATGCGCTGGATCAACCAGGTGCTTTAAGGCTTCGCGACTCTCTAGTATCTGGTCTCGAATCTCCTCTGGATCGATCGACATAGTGCCGCGGTCAGTCACCCTTAGTGTCTTGAGGCTGTTGACCGCCTCGATGAATTGACGTTCACGCGCTATCTCTGCTTCTGACCTTCGATCCGGGAAGCAGAAATCCCAAAGGCGGAATAGAAATTTCATTGCGCACCCATGAAACCTGAATCGGTGAGGGAGCCGAATTCTAAATGATGCTGTTGATACTCGCCAGCTAATTAGCAAGTGGTGAATTTGCGGCATTAGCAACTTGATAAACTATCGCTAGCATGTCACCACCCGTCGAGTTAGTTGCTCCAGTTTCCGCGCCTGAGCTACAGTCATGTGAGGTAGCCTCACCTCAGCTCTGGTCGACTCAAAGAGGTTCTTCACCCATCACTTCCTTCCAGCATCTTGTGACTCAGCTGTCTTACGACAGATAAAGCGACCAGCAGCAAAGACAGCGCCAGAGAATCATGAGATGGCCAACATACTCACCCATGCTGCTCGACATGCTAAAGCGGAACTTGTTGCTGCAGGCATTGAAGTAGGGCACGCGAAAATCCAGGAAGTCATGGCTGCGCTCCTTGGTTACCACACCTACAGGGCACTCAAACTCGAAGAGGATGATCAAGAGCTTGAGCAGCATCTGTCCGATGCAGAGTTCATCGTTCTCAACCAGGAGCTTGGCGAATGCCGTGCTGCTGAACTGTTTGAGCTTCCAGGCGAGGTGCTGCTCAAGTGCATAGCGGCGTTGGAGGAATGCCTGCCAGCTCAGGTTCTCCCAAGCGTGGACGCCTACCTTGAGCGTCATGGAATGAACGCAGTAATCGCAGCTTTGACAAACAACACGCCACAGGGATTGCACCTTGGGCCAGATTGGAGCTCGAGGTGCAAGCTGAGCCCTGACCAACGTTTTTCATTTCATGAGCCAATCTGGGAAGTGCGTCGTTCATGGCAGGTGCATGCCGAAGTCTCATTGGAGGGCATCGCGCCGGACGATAAGGTTCGGAAAATCAATGTGCTGCTCGCTCATGCGAAAGCGGGCCGCTCTGGGTTGGTTTTAAGGGGAGCCAATCTGGTCGAGGATATCACCGCGGTTCTCGCAACCATTCCAATGGATCTGTTGGTTCAAAGGCATGACGGTTCAGTTGTTCGTCCTTGGGTAGCCGTAGTCCTCCATACCCCCCCTGGCGCTGTCCTTGGAAGCGCCTTTACGTTAGTCGATAATCCAGGCCTTCTAGAGGTCAACGCATTAGACGACGCCCTTCGTTCGACTACATTTGTGCGTATTACCGAGAGCAGTAAATGCCTACCTTACCACATAAGCAAGCTCGAGATCGATTATTCCATCAGGTCTAAGAAGTTGATCCAGATGGCTGAGATTGCTGGAATCAATGTCACATACAACCCTCGCCGGCTTATGGGAGGAGGATCGGCTGAGCGGATCCTTCAGATGACCACGAAATTAGGGAGGGGTGAGGGGCCGGTAGCGTATCGCAGGAATCCAAAATCGGACGTTATGACTCTCGCGGATTTCGCAGAGCGCTTTCAAAAATACTGTGAGATCTCTCTCCGGCAGTTGACGAACTATCATCATGTCGGCCACCACACTGGCAATGTCCTAGCGGAACCAAAGTAGACAGATACGAGCACAGGCTCAAAACCGAATGAAAGGCGGGGGGGAGGGTGGATGAACTCCTCACACATAGAAGTGATGGCACCGCGTAAAGGTGCACGAAAAAAATTCTCAATACAACTCAAGTTCTCAAAAAATCATCCGTTTATGGGTAAAGACACACTATCTCAACTGAGGATTTAATGAATTTTAACATCAGCACCGCACCAGGCACTCACAAATTTCAACGTCAAATTCGCCGCTGGCGCGAAAATGATTCTAATAAGCACTGGGACTGTGCGATCAGGGGCGTAGGCGAGGGCGGTGTAAGGCTTGAGTTTGACTCTCATGGCCTTGAATTCGGCTCAGCGGTCGCCTATGAACTGGCTTTCTACCTGGCCGAAGCGATCTCCATCGTGGGGCAGTCCAGCGCGGAGCTGACTACGGCAGTGGCCAGAGAAGATGAGCCGCTACTGAAACGGAAATACAGACTGTTTCTGGACTGGCATTTGAACGCAACCGGTGAGATCCCCTTCGGTAAAGCTAGCACCGCACTCATGCCGTTTCCCGAGGGCTATGCAGGAGTCTCTATCCAGACAGTCAGACCTGGTGGTGTTGAAATGGAGTTCGAATGCTCTAGCTATTCATTTTCGAAAGATGACGCAGCCTGGATTATGGAGAAACTGCTTGAGGCAAACGGGCAAACGCTTGAAAGTTATGAACGCCACTGTCTCTTTGAAACACTGAAGCGCCAGGGTCACAAAATCCGCAGCTGACATCCGAGGTACAATCATGAGCGCTGGACACCTTGTGAAGGCGCTCAGATACTCGATGGCAAGCGGAGCGCGCAGGCCTCCGGCCGGAGGCGTGAGGATGGAAGCCCAACGGGCAGGGACGCCGGCGCTAGTCGGTGACGCTGTTTACGACAGCCGTCCCCATCGGGGCACGCCATCTCTGATCAACGCAGGGCAGGGGATCTTGATCAAAAGTTAGTGACCAAGATCCGCCGAGTCAATCACCGGGCGGTACCTCTTTAACCTTTCTAATGGCTGGATCTACGAGATACTTCAAGGCCTCACGACTCTCTAAAACCTGGTCGCGAATCTCCTCGAGATCAATCGACATTCCGCCGCGGTCAGTCGTTCTGAGGGTCTTGAGGCTGTTAACAGCCTCGATGAATTGACGCTCACGTGTTATCTCGGCTTCTGACCTACGATCAGGAAAAAACAAAGTCCAGAGCTTGGAGAATACACCCATATCTCAGCGAGCTCGGTATTTGGGGTGCCACGCATAATACCGAGCGAATACGTTATCACTCGTGGATCCGCGAACCATCAGGCGAAAGTGATCAAATGGCAAAAATTCTGCCAAACGCATCAACGAAGTCTCACGCAGCCACAGCAGAGAAGCATTTCGAAAAGGAGAGTCATCCGGAACCTCAACGCCCAGATTTTCCAGATTCATCACTACCTGATTGCAAATGGATTTGAAAATGAGGTTCGCATGCCTACTGCTAATACCACCGCGGCCGCTCTGAGTAGAAATTAGTGGTGTCGGATCGAGGCTAAGGGGTGTCATATGCGTTCCCAGATAAGTTCGAAACCGCGCAACCCATCGCTCAACATATTCTGATGGTATCATAACATGCTTCAATGCAGGAAAATGCGGAACATCCAGCCTGTAGGTGCCATCATCTTTCCTGCACAAAGACTTCATAAGAATGACCTTGCCGAACAGTTCAATCTCGCTTGGCTGCAATTGCAGATAATAAACTGTAATAATCATGAATAGCTTTCGCTCAAAACCTGGATCCGCTTCAGCCATTGCCTCAGCCACTGCAACGAACTCCCGCCACTCAGATGCATTAAAGCACCTTTTCCCTTCATGTACGGCGTACAAAGGTGCATATTGTCTTGACCGGTGAAGCTCATGTGCTGGGTTTTTATCAAGAACGTCTTCTCCGGCTAGGTGCAAGTAGAATTGGTTGATCACTGTCATTACTCCAGCAAGTATCGACGAGCTCGTAATTTTTACTTGGTCGCCCTCAATCTGCGACGTGCTCAGGCTCGGCCTAAAGGGTCTCCAAGCCGGATTCACAACCATGGCCCTAGAGCTTCGTTTAGCCGAGGCGCGCATTAGACGCTTTTCGGGGCTTTGTGCAATCCAATGATCTGGTGGGCACAAACAAAAATCCATAAAGCAACGAATATCAATTTCATCAAGCTCCGTTACTGGTTTCTCTAGGACCAGCAAACACCACAACAACAACCTCTCAGCCGCTGCACGATAAACGGTATACCGGGTAGCTACCGCATTGGCCTGTAGGAAACTCTTAACCCAAGCATAGCTTTCTAAAGGCCGTGCTTCGGCTGCGCAGGCCTGAAGCTGAGAGAGAACATATGGAGACTCATATTCTAGGCTCTCGGCATCCAATTGCAGGATTTCTTCAATCCCGAAGAAACAAGGGAATGGAATGTTGTTCATTTTCTCTTCCTTGGAAAGTTATCACAGGAATCAGCCGCGATCCTTCATACCAAGCTTCTTTATGGAGTAAGCGCGCTGATCATCCTGACTGCTGTAATAGACATTCTGAGTAGTCGAAAGGCTGCTGTGTCGGAGATCGGCTTGCAAATCCTTGGGATCACGGAAAGGCGCATCGAATGTTGCTGCGGTATGGCGCAACCAATGCGTAGAAGCCACACGCAGATTTTGGATCTCACCTTCATGACGCCCCTCTGCGACCATACGGCTAATCGCAGTATCAAAGACTGCGCGCATGATGATACGAACCATCCTAGTCGACAGGCCGGCTTTTCCGTCAAGCGTCATCAACAGTGGAGTGGTTTCGTTAGGAAAGGGTAGGGGGTTTAACCCCAAAAACTGCCTGTACCGTTTAAGGTAGCATTCGACATAGTCCGTCCGGACTGCGATTTTTCCGATTTTATTACCCTTGCCAACCGCGTGAAACCACCAATTTCCGTCGTGATCTAAGCGAAAATCCCCCATGGAAGGCTCCCAATTATCTCTCCCGCAGACATCGGAAACCCGGAGGTACATAGAAAACAAGGTGGAAGCGATGAACAGAGTGCGCTCATGCCGCACTGGATCCGAATCCGCCATGACTTCAGCGGCCTCGAGCACGTATTCCCATTGCAAGGGAGTAAGCGCGCGTGTCGTCTTTACTTGAGCAGAGCGACCCTTGAATTTGGATTTCTGCTTGATTGCTCGAAATGGATTTACGACAGCACATATCCCTTCATCGATGGCGTATTCAAAGAAGCTGCTACAGACCGAGAACACTTGGGCGATGCTGCCGGCTGTCAGGTTGTAATAGCCACCCTTGGTGGTTGTAGCGAAGGGACGCCAGGCAGGGTTCGGGATCAAAGATCCGCCGTCGACCGCATGCCCGCGAAGGTAGCGATTTCTTACTACTTGACCAACCCAGACCTCCGGGGGATTCATACAGAACTCTAGGAAAGCCTCGGCGTCCGAACGTCGTAACTCAAGCAGCGGACGCTGACAAATCAGCAGCGACCATAACAAAAGCCGCTCCGCATGAGTACGATACGAGTTGAATGTTGCTTCATTGCTTGTGTAGGACTGCAGAAAGCCTCGTACTGCGCCATAGCCTGCCTGGGCATCTGCTTGGGCAGGGAATTCGCTCAGATACCGATGAACCGTGAGTGCGACCTCATCATCAGTCTCAGTGGAAGATTCGATAAACCACCGGTGGGTACTGAACAATGGCAACAGTGCACATGGAGCTGTCTTCATGTCACTGACCATTTCCGGTTCTGGCACTTATCGGAAATGGACGGCTTACGCTCCTCTTTAACGCTCCAGCCAACTGTCCACAGCGAACCATATAAAGCCTCATGAAAAAACAATACAGATGCTTAAGTAAACATAACTCAACGCAGTTCACAACCCCTTCACTCGAAACACGGGAGAATATTTGCACCGGAGTCGATAAATAATTATTGATATATTGACGGACAGCTCGCGATTTAGCGATGGAATTAGGGCCTCCCATCCCTGGCACCATCCGTCAGATCCGCTGGCAGGGCTCTTGAAATCAAGCCGAGCACATGCTCATATAATGAAGCTTCTTCGAAGCTTCACTCCCAAGCCACTTTCTCAAACATACCCCCCTCCGTCCTAGATCATTAAACGACAATTGAAATGATCACTTTTAAAACATAACCGCCTTCCCGGCTGCGAGCAGGGCCTACACGGATCAGCCGCAGCTTTCCGGAAGTGTTTAAAAATGATCATTTACTCGCCCCCCCTCAGCAACCTAATTTGCAGCACAACACTCGATAGTGTCGCGATCATTTTAATGTTAAAAATGATCAGCAACCGACGACTGAAGCCGCAACCCATCAGGGGATGGCACATGCGCGTGTGATAATTTAAAAATGATGATCACTTAGCGGAGTAGGTCGGAGTGCAACCACAAGCACTTTCATGTTTACTCAACTAAATGAATATTTAGTTGAGTAATTATTGGATTTGGCCTTGAAACCTCCGACAAAGGCGAGGGCTTCACTGCTCAGGAGGCACCTCCGAAACTGGAGAATAGCTGCGAGATTGCCCCGAGATGCACCTCCTGTAAAGCAATCCTGGCGCGCACCAACTCTATACCTTTCGGCTCATTCATCAGTGAGCGATAAACGAGGTCGTATTTGGTCTCCTGTAAGCAGTCTCGGAGACCTAGCAAGCAGGCGTAACACTGTATGCCGCGAATAAGTGTAAAAATGATGATCATTTTTTACTGATACGGACTGACTTCAATTAGACCTCATTCGGCTCCTCCTGCGCGAACGCCTGACCCGAATGGGCGTTGTCGCCCTGTACGCGCTATTTTCTGGACGGTATTGCGCTTAGGGTGGCGCTGGTAGGTGTGTTACCTCAGTGGCAAGCGGTGTGTGCACTTCTGGTCTGGGGCCTTGTTAGGGTGTCGATCATTTTTAAGATCCGATCATTTTCTGATGGAAGACCGGCACGCCCAGTGAAAATCCGCATGCTGTGTCTAGACTTGGCCACTTCTCATCATTTAGGCACACAATGATCAAAATACCTCCCGCAATTCTGAGCGATGGGCTTGCAAAGCATGAACTTAACCAATTGATAAATATGGAAAATCTGCTGGCGCACATCGTCAATCGACATGGTCAAAATTTCCTGAGCGTCACAGTGATTGGCACGTTTTTGGTGCCAGGTGAATGCATGGCGATCGTAGAGGTCGACGATGTGGTCAGCTGATAGATGGTGGGACATGGGAAGAGAGTTTCCGTGAGCGGTCTACAGAAGGACGCTGTATGCGGTTCGTGGGTTCGAATGTACCCCAGGGTGGTATCGAACTGGAAATACCTAGATGCGCATAATGTGTATTATGTTAAATAGTGGGTAAGCTTGTTGGACTGAGCGTGTCACCAGCCCCCGGAAACAGACTTCGCCTGATTAGACCATATACCCCTCGAATCAACCCGTTACGTTCCATACCTCCAGTACCTCCTCAGCTTCACCAGCCCACCATCCCTGATCGCCCGGTTTGAAAACCATAATCCAGCAGCTAGGGATCCCATCCGAAATTTAATCGTCTAGTTGAGCCAGCGCTCTCGGGCTACAGTTGAAACTGAAGTTTCACTGAACTGAACTGAACTGAACTGAACTGAACCGACGACTGCCCCATTTTAGTCTTCTCCTGTCATACCGGTGCTGTGCTCGACGATCGGCGCCATCGCGTAAGCCAGCGCTCAGGACAGCCCAAGCCTATTGACTATTGATCCCCGCGTCTCAAGCGGCCTGAATCTG
Organism: Pseudomonas sp. DE0157; assembly: GCF_007678615.1. Classification (NCBI taxonomy): domain Bacteria; kingdom Pseudomonadati; phylum Pseudomonadota; class Gammaproteobacteria; order Pseudomonadales; family Pseudomonadaceae; genus Pseudomonas; species Pseudomonas sp. DE0157. Next base: position 1,873 of record NZ_VEJN01000003.1, on the reverse strand, counting down.
ATTCCGCATCCGTCAACATCCTTCGGCGTCTACAATTTACATCCATGCGCTGGCACTCCACGGCCGAGCTCTGGCATCTCGTCTATGCAGCCTGGGCCAGGCTGCCAGATTAGAACGCCTGCAGGCAGCCGCAGCCGGTGATCCGACCACGTTGCGTGCTTAGTGGCCTTAGCGTGTTTACGGTCACCGCCACGATCAACGACGTCCGCGCACGGCTCGGTACCCTAGAACCCGCACTGGAAGCATTCCAAGCCTGGCGCCTCGGCATCGACTTTCTGGCCAAGCAGTGCCAACGGCCGGAATTCACCCCAAGGCACTATAAAGTCGCATGCCCGATACTCGAGACGATGCGAGAGAAACAGAGACTCGTGAAGCGCTCTCAGGAGCAAGTGTTCTGAGGGAGATAAGGTACTTGTTTAGCCCGACTGATCAATAACCTGGAAAGCACTGTGAAAACAGAACCCTAAAGGCGCGATCTCACTTCAGTTCCAGCCCATAAAGAGCTTGATACCGTCCCATGTACCGCCCGTGAAGACGCCTTTTTTCCACCATCCTGACCTATTCAGCTCAACATGGTGAATGAGGGACACGATGTCAGGGGACAATTGTCGGCTAGCCATCGTGACTGTTCCTTTTCGCGAATACTGCGCGCAGCTGTTGTTCCTTCACACAAGCTCCCTTGAACTAAGCCTTCGATTATTGTTTTCGCATACATCGTTTTCACATTCGAGAGATGGTAAGCGGGGTCATCGGGCCGGGCAGTAACAGAAAATTGCCGCCTGTAAAACGTCAGACACCAGAATAAAGCTGTATATCCATACAGATAAGAGATTCACACCGTAAAAAGGCTCCCCTCCTTCAGCAGAAGCACTCCGTAGTCATAGCTCGAAGCCTTCGATGCCCTGAAGCCCAATGATTCCGGACGCTCCAGGCATTTATAAAGATTTTGTGCTGATACGAGCGCCCTCCTCCAAGGCGTCTTTGGAAGCCGTTCTGTACGCTGGCAAAACTAACGCTGTATGTGCGTACAGGGTATCCGTCATGTATTGCGAAGCCTAGATGACTGCGCCGGGAGCAGATTACTGATGAGGCCACCGCTCACCATACGCTCTCATTCCGGTGATTCAGGCATGATGGTAGATTGCCACTCTTGTAATCGGACTAGGCTCTGTCTGAAATCCCAAGAAACTGAAATGTGGCCGCGGAACAGCCTGGGTTCGGTACAGTCGCCGACCATCAACGGAAAGGAATTCTGTGATGGCAAAGCGTTATGAGCTCTCTGATGAAGCGTGGGAGGTGGTCGCCGACCTCTTTACGGCAGTCCACGTCAGGGGCAGGCCCCGCAGCAGTGATCGCTTGATGCTCGATGGTGTTCTCTGGGTGCTCTGCTCAGGAGCAGCCTGGCGAGATATGCCCGAGCGTTTCGGGTCTTGGGCGACTGTCTATCACCGCTTCCGAGTCTGGCGAAACCGCGGAACGTTCGATCAGATGCTCAGACGATTGCACCTCAGACTCAATGACAAAGGCTTGATCGATCTCCACACCTGGATGATCAATTCGACCGTTGTTAGAGCAACCCGTGCTTCATCTGGAGCGCGGAAAAAAGGGGGCCTGACGAGCCTGCCGATCACGCTCTAGGCCGAAGTCGTGGCGGCCTGACAACCAAAATCCACATGCTCTGCGACGCCAGCGGGATACCGTTGCGCTTTCTCCTCTCTGGCGGTCAAGCCAGTGACATCAGCTACGCCCAACCACTGCTGGACGAGGTCAGCATTCCATCGAGCCGACGTGGCCGTCCGCGCAAGCGCTGTAAGTGGCTACTTGCCGACAAGGGCTACGACGCCGAAGCGCTACGCCGCTACTGCGACCAATA
>NZ_VEJN01000039.1:0-923 GCF_007678615.1 Pseudomonas sp. DE0157 | reverse complement strand
GCGGGTGGTCGCACCTTCGAGAACTTGCAACTGGGTAACGAGGCGTCGGTCAAAGTCACCGACACCATCGACGAAGTTGTGGCGAAGCTCACAGCAACCGACTCGGTCACTGAAGGCGGTCAGATCACTTATACCGTGACCCTGACCAACAAAAATGGCCTGCCAATCGATAAACACGGCGCGCTGACCTTCACGCTGGACGATGGCAAGACCGTCATCACCATCCCAGCCAACGGCACTACCGGTTCGGTCACTGTGACCGCGCCTGACAACGTCTATGTTGGCGCGAATGATCCGGTCGTCAAATCGATCGCAACTGTTACTGGCGCAGACGTCGGCAAGTTCGAGCAACTAACGCTCGATAAAACACCTGTCAGCACCCAGGTTACCGACGAGCCAGGCTCGGGTACTCCAGGGACTGGCAACCAAGGCGATCTGGTCCACGTGACCATCACCGCCGACCAGACCTCGGTCGCCGAGAACGTCAAGCCGACCTTCACCGTGCACGTGAACACGGCCCTGGCTAACGACCTGGTCGTGACCTTGAGCAACAACGAGAAGGTCACCATCAAGGCCGGCGAAACCAGCGCCCAGTACACCCACGCAGCACAAGGTGACGACGTTTACAAAGACTCGGGCGAAATCAGCCTGGGCATCAAGTCGGCAGCCGACGTAGGCGGCCGTACCTTCGAGAACCTGCAGCTGGGTAATGATGCTTCGGTCAAAGTGACCGACACCATCGATGAAGTCGTGGCCAAGTTGACTGCGACCACTTCGGTTGCCGAAGGTGGCGAGATAACCTACACCGTGACGCTGACCAACAAAGACGGTCTGCCGATCAACAACCACGCTGAGTTGTACTTCCACCTGAAAGACGGCACCACCGTCGTGGTCCCTGCCAACAGCACCGTAGGTTCGGCCAC
>NZ_VEJN01000038.1:0-943 GCF_007678615.1 Pseudomonas sp. DE0157 | reverse complement strand
TGAACTGACCCCCGAATGTTGGACACCTATCTCACCGGAGGGTGTTCCATGACGAAATACAACCTGGCGCTCAAACAGGCACTCATCGAAGAGTGCCTTTCTGCTCCTAGCATTCATGAAGTGGCGCTAAAGCATGACCTCAGTCCATCGATGCTACGTCGGTGGGTAAAGGGCTATGAAAAACACGGCGCAGCCGGTTTAAGTGCCAAGTACAGCCGCTACGATGCCCAGTTCAAATTGAAGGTTTTGCAGTGCATTGAGCAAGAAGGATTGTCTGCCCAGCAAGCCTGCATCCAGTTTGATATTCGTGGTCCAAGTAGCATCAGGCAGTGGAAAAGGTTGTATGATCAAGGCGGAGTTGAAGCACTTCATCCGCATCATACCCGAGAGTTGAGCATGCCCCGTAAGCCATCGAAAAAAACCAGCGCAAGTCCTCCTACCGCTTCGGATAGCGACCTGACACCCGAGCAAATGCTCGAAGAGCTGGAATATCTGCGTGCGGAGAATGCTTACCTAAAAAAGCTCGATGCCTTGATCCAAGCGGACCCTCGCACTGCGCAGGCGAGAAAACGAAGGCTGTCCAGGGATTGAGGCACGGGCATCGACTCGCTCTGCTGTTACGTGCCGCCGGGCTTGCACGTAGTACCTTTTATTACCAAAGCAAGGTGTTGTTGACTGACAAGCATGCGGCTTTGAAAGAGAGTATCAACAACGTCTATCACGAGCATAAGGGACGGTATGGCTATCGCCGGATCACTGAGACCCTCAAGCACAACGGTCGGATGATTAATCACAAGAAGGTGCAGCGACTGATGCAGCTTATGGGTCTCCAGTCGCTGGTCAGGGCGAAGAAATATCGCTCGTACCGAGGCTCAGAGGGACTGGTTGCGCCTGATCTGCTCAGGCGAGAATTCAAGGCAGGAGCCCCTAATCAGAAATGGGC
>NZ_VEJN01000037.1:0-1020 GCF_007678615.1 Pseudomonas sp. DE0157 | reverse complement strand
GCGTCCAGCACGTAGGTGTGCAGGTTGGCGATGGGGCGCCCGATGGGCACGCTGTCGCTGCCCTCCTCCACGCAGGTCCAGTGGGTGACGTCGATGGCGGCTTCGGTCGGGCCGTACAGGTTGTACAGGCCGGCCTTGGGCAGGCGTGCGAACACCTGGGCCTGGGCATCGAGCGCCAGCGCCTCGCCACTGCACAGGATGCGTCGCAGGCTGTGGCACCCGTCCAGGTCCGGCGATTGCAGGAACACCTGCAGCATCGACGGCACGAAGTGCAGCGTGCTGATGCCGTGCTGCTCGATCAGCGCCACCAGCTGCGCCGGGTCGCGGTGCGCGCCGGGCTCGGCCACCACCAGTTGGGCGCCGGTCATCAACGGCCAGAAGAACTCCCACACCGACACGTCGAAGCTGAACGGGGTCTTTTGCAGCACCCGGTCAGCAGCGGTCAGCTCATAGGCCTGCTGCATCCAGTACAGGCGGTTGGCCAGGGCCACGTGGCGGTTGCCGGCGCCCTTGGGCTTGCCGGTGGAGCCGGAGGTGTAGATCACGTAGGCCAGGTGCTCCGGAGCCAGGTCGACGTGCGGGTTCGGTACGTCGGCCGGGTCTGCCTGCGGGGCCGGCAGTTCGAGCGTCGCCAGCCCTTCAGGCACCGGCAGGCGCAGGCCTGGCGCATGCAGCAGCAAGGCCATGCGGCTGTCCTCGATCATGTAGGCCAGGCGTTCCTCAGGGTAGTCCGGGTCCAGCGGCAGGTAGGCACCCCCGGCCTTGAGGATGGCCAGCAGGCCGATGACCAGCTCCAGCGAACGCTCGGCGGCGATGCCTACCAGCACGTCCGGGCCGACGCCGCGCTCAATCAACTGCAGGGCCAGGCCATTGGCGGCGTTGTTGAGCTGGCGATAGGTGAGTTGACGTGCGCCGAATGCCACGGCGCTCGCCTCGGGGCTGCGCTGGGCCTGCTGCTCGATCAGGCGGTGGACACAGTATTCGTCGGGGTAACGCTGCGCGGTCTGGTTCCAGGTGCGC
>NZ_VEJN01000036.1:0-1502 GCF_007678615.1 Pseudomonas sp. DE0157 | reverse complement strand
TCCTACGAGCACGCAGCGCAGGGCGACGACGTTTACAAAGACTCGGGCGAAATCAGCCTGGGCATCAAGTCGGCAGCCGACGCTGGCGGCCGTACCTTCGAGAACCTGCAGCTGGGTAACGATGCCTCGGTCAAAGTGACTGACACCATCGACGAAGTTGTAGCCAAGCTCACTGCAACCGACTCGGTCACTGAAGGCGGTCAGATCACTTACACCGTGACCCTGACCAACAAAGACGGCTTGCCAATCGACAAACATGGCGCGCTGACCTTCACGCTGGACGATGGCAAGACCGTCATCACCATCCCAGCCAATGGCACAACCGGTTCGGTCACTGTGACCGCGCCAGACAACGACTATGTCGGTGCTAACGATCCGGTCGTTAAATCGATCGCCAGTGTTGCTGGTGCGGACGTTGGTAAGTTTGAGCAACTAACGCTCGATAAGACGCCGGTCAGCACCCAGGTTACCGACGAGCCAGGCTCGGGTACTCCAGGCACGGGCAACCAGGGCGACCAAGTTCTGGTCACCATCACTGCCGACCAAACTTCTGTTGCCGAGAACGTCAAACCAACGTTCACCGTGCAGATCAACAAAGCCCTGGCTAACGACCTGGTCGTGACCCTGAGCAACAACGCTCAAGTCACCATCAAGGCTGGTCAGACTGCTGTGTCGTACGAGCATGCCGCCCAAGGTGACGACGTCTACAAAGACTCCGGCGAAATCAGCCTGGGCATCAAGTCGGCAGCCGACGCTGGCGGCCGTACCTTCGAAAACCTGCAGCTGGGCAACGATGCCTCGGTCAAAGTGACTGACACCATCGACGAAGTTGTAGCCAAGCTCACCGCTACCGACTCGGTCACTGAAGGCGGTCAGATCACTTACACCGTGACCCTGACCAACAAAGATGGCTTGCCGATCGACAAACACGGCGCGCTGACCTTCACCCTGGACGATGGCAAAACTGTCATCACCATCCCAGCCAACGGGACAACCGGTTCGGTTACCGTCACAGCGCCTGACAACGTCTATGTCGGTGCAAATGACCCGGTCGTCAAATCGATAGCCTCCGTTGCCGGCGCAGATGTTGGCAAGTTCGAGCAGCTGACGCTCGACAAGACTCCGGTCACCACCCAGGTTACCGACGAGCCAGGCTCGGGAGTCCCTGGCACTGGCAACCAGGGCGACCTGGTCCACGTGACCATCACGGCCGACCAGACCTCTGTCGCCGAGAACGTCAAGCCGACGTTCACTGTGCACGTGAATACCGCACTGGCCAATGATCTGGTCGTGACCCTGAGCAACAACGAGAAGGTCACTATCAAGGCCGGCGAAACCAGCGTTCAGTACACCCACGCAGCACAGGGCGACGACGTTTATAAAGACTCGGGCGAAATTAGCCTGGGCATCAAGTCGGCAGCCGACGCGGGTGGTCGCACCTTCGAGAACTTGCAACTGGGTAACGAGGCGTCGGTCAAAGTCACCGACACCATCGACGAAGT
>NZ_VEJN01000035.1:0-1506 GCF_007678615.1 Pseudomonas sp. DE0157 | reverse complement strand
CCCTCCATGTCAGGATAGTTGTCGCCCCGTGCAATAGATGGAGGGCGAGGACTGTCTCATGAAGCAACGACGTTACACCGCTGAGGAAAAAGCCTGGGCGCTGGAGCAAATGTCGGCCCCGATCAGCCGTACGGTCGTAGAGCTGGCCAAGCAAACGGGCATCACTGCTGTCACACTCAGGACTTGGCGTAACGAAGCCAAGACCCAGGGAGCACAGATGGCAGGAACAGGTAAGCGCAACGGGCGCTGGAGCAGCGCTGACAAGTTCAGGGCAGTGCTCCAGACAGCCGCAATGAGCGAGGCAGAGATTTCGGCATACTGCCGTACCGCAGGCATTGTGCCGGCGGACTTGGTGTTGTGGCGTGCAGCGTGTGAGCAAGCCAATACGCCTACCCAGCAGGAACCCGCCAAAGATATTGCTTCGGTCAAGCGTATCGAGCAATTGGAGCGTGAGCTGCGGCGCAAAGAAAAGGCTTTGGCAGAAACGGCAGCGTTGTTGGTGCTGCGAAAAAAGGCCAATGCGATCTGGGGCAAGGGCGAGGACGAATGACCAGCGCCGCAGATCGCACCACTGCCCTTGAGTTGATCGATGCGGCTATCGAGTCAGGCGCTCGTCAGCGTGCAGCCTGCACAGAGCTGGGCATCACCGAGCGCACCTTGCAGCGGTGGCGCAACCAACCTAAAGACCGGCGGCCTGAAACGAGTCGCCCAACGCCGGCCAACAAACTGAGCGAGCAGGAGCGGCTGGCGGTTCTGGCAGCAGCCAATCGTCCTGACTGTGCAGGCCTCACTCCACATGAAATCGTGCCGAAGTTGGCAGATGAAGGCCTTTACTTGGCCTCAGAATCCACCTTTTATCGAGTGCTCAAGTCAGCAGGCCAGGCACATCGGCGTGGACGCGGCAGAAAGCCCCAAGCCAGGCCGCTCACCACGCACAGGGCAGACGGCCCGAACCAGGTTTGGTGCTGGGATATCACCTGGCTGCCCAGCACAGTCAAAGGCCGTTACTTCTACTGGTACATGGTCAAAGATATCTACAGCCGCAAGCTGGTCATGAATGAGGTGCATGAGGCAGAGAGCGCTGAACATGCCAGCGTCTTGCTGGAACGTGCCTGTCTGCGTGAAGCAATCCGCCCGGAAACATTGGTGCTTCATTCAGACAATGGCAGCGCCATGAAAGGCGCGACAATGCTGGCCGCTCTGCGTGATCTGGGTGTGCTGCCATCGTTTAGCCGCCCGCGGGTCAGCAACGATAACGCCTATGCCGAAGCCTTGTTCCGTACGGCCAAGTACTGCTCGCGATGGCCAGGCCTGCCGTTTGAATCACTGGACGAGGCTCGGGTATGGGTCATGGAGTTTGCTGCCTGGTACAACAATGAACACCGCCATAGCGCGCTTAAATACGTCACTCCTGCGCAGCGACATGGGAGGCAGGATGCTGCTGCGCTGAAGCAGCGTGAACAGGTCTACACGGTGGCTCAGCGTGGGAATCCAGAGCGCTGGGCT
>NZ_VEJN01000034.1:0-1805 GCF_007678615.1 Pseudomonas sp. DE0157 | reverse complement strand
GGCTCGACCGTTAGTGTGACCATCGACAGCGCCACGGGCGGCAACTTCGAGCAGCTAACGCCTAACCCGACGCCAGCTGTAACGACGATCAATGATTCGATCGACACCACTACCGCGACCCTGACCGCGAGTCCTTCAGTCACCGAAGGCGGTGTCATCACTTACACCGTTACCCTGACCAATCCGGCTCAGACTCCGGTCACTGTGATCCTGTCCAATGGCCAGGTCATCACTGTGGAGGCTGGCAAGACTCAGGGCAGTATCGATTTCCAGACCCCGGCCAACGACGTCTACAACAACGGCTCGACCGTTAGTGTGACCATCGACAGCGCTACGGGCGGCAACTTCGAGCAGCTGACGCCTAATCCGACGCCAGCCGTAACGACGATCAATGATTCAATCGACACCACTACCGCGACCCTGACCGCGAATCCTTCGGTCACTGAAGGCGGCGTCATCACCTACACCGTGACCCTGACCAACCCGGCCCAGACTCCAGTGACTGTGACCCTGTCCAACGGCCAGGTCATCACTGTCGAAGCAGGCAAGACCCAGGGCAGCATCGATTTCCAGACCCCGGCCAACGACGTCTACAACAACGGTTCCACCGTTAGCGTGACCATCGACAGCGCCACCGGCGGCAACTTCGAAGAACTGACCGCAAACCCCACGCCAGCCTCCACGGTCATCAACGACAGTATCGACACTGTCACCGTTAGCATCGTCAGTAACGGCAATGTGACCGAAGATCAGCAGCCGTCCTTCACGGTCAAAGTCAGTCAAGCCTTGGACCGTCCGCTCACTGTCACATTGTCGAATGGTGACAAAGTCACCATCGAGGCTGGAAAGACTGAGGTCGAGTACAAGCTCGCCGCACAAGGCGACGATGTCATCAAGGATCCAGGCTCCGTCACGCTAGGTGTGACCGACGCTAGCGTCCCGGGCGCCACGTTCGAGAACCTAGTCATCGGTGGCCCGGCAACAGTTGAAATTTCCGACACCATCAGCGAAGTCATCGCAACCCTTACGGCGGACAAGACGACTGTTACAGAGGGTGGCCAAGTTACCTACACCGTAACTCTGAGCAACGCTCAAGGCTTGCCTGTTACTCAACATGGAGCACTGACTTTCACGCTGACTGACGGGACGAAAGTCACCATTCCAGCCAATAGCGTCGCTGGCAGCACTACTATTGCCGTTGGCGATGATGTGTATATGGGTGGCCAGCCTGCTCTGGTGAACAAGCTAGAGTCGGTTTCGGGTGGAGATAACTTCGAGAAGTTGACGCTGGGCAATGAGGTTGTAACCACTACAGTAACTGACGAGCCAGGTTCGGGTACCCCGGGCACGGGTAACCAAGGCGATTTGGTACTGGTCACTATTACCGCTGACCAGAACTCCGTAGCTGAGAACGTCAAGCCGACGTTCACTGTTCAGATCAACAAAGCCCTGGCCAACGACTTGGTTGTGACCCTGAGCAACAATGCTCAGGTCACCATCAAGGCTGGTCAGACTGCCGTGTCCTACGAACATGCCGCTCAAGGCGACGACGTCTACAAAGACTCGGGCGAAATCAGCCTGGGCATCAAGTCGGCAGCTGATGCTGGCGGTCGCACCTTCGAGAACCTGCAACTGGGCAACGATGCTTCGGTCAAAGTCACCGATACCATCGACGAAGTTGTGGCCAAGCTCACCGCTTCGACTTCGGTCGCCGAAGGCGGCGAGATAACCTACACCGTGACGCTGACCAACAAAGACGGTCTGCCGATCAACAATCACGCTGAGTTGTACTTCCACCTGAAAGA
>NZ_VEJN01000033.1:0-2059 GCF_007678615.1 Pseudomonas sp. DE0157 | reverse complement strand
TACCGCGCCGACGGCGTGCTGGAGTACCTCGGTCGCCTGGACCACCAGGTGAAGATCCGTGGCCAGCGCATCGAGCTTGGAGAAATCGAGGCGCGCCTGCTGGAGGTGGCCGGCGCGAGTGAAACCGTGGTCGTGGCCCGCCAGGATGCCCAAGGCCAGCACCTGGTCGGCTACGTGGCCGACGCGTGCGCGCCTGCTGATCTTGCCGCCTGGCAAGCCCAGCTCAAGGCCCGGCTGGCCGAGACCTTGCCGGCCTACATGGTGCCTTCGCACCTGGTGTGGCTGCCGGCAATGCCCTTGAGCCCCAACGGCAAGCTGGACCGCAAGGCCTTGCCTGCGCCTGATCTTGATCAAGCCCGGCAGGCTTTCCAGGCACCGAGCACCGAGCTCGAATGCACCGTTGCAGCCATCTGGCGCCAGGTGTTGCACCTGGACCAGGTAGGCATGGCCGATCACTTCTTCGACCTGGGCGGGCATTCGCTGCTCGCCACCCAGGTGATTTCGCGTGTTGCCCAGGAACTGGACCTGGAGGTGCCACTGGCGCTGCTGTTCGAACACAGCACCCTGCATGCCTTCACCCAGGCCGTGAGCGCCCTGCAAGGCCACCGCGTCGCGCCGATTGCCCCGGTGGACCGCAACCAGCCACTGCAGCTGTCGTTCGCCCAGGAGCGGCAGTGGTTCCTCTGGCAGCTGGAACCGCACAGCAGCGCCTATCACATCCCCATGGCCCTGCGCTTGCGTGGCGAGTTGGACCTGCAGGCGCTGGAAGACAGCTTCAACCTGCTGGTGCAGCGTCACGAAAGCCTGCGTACCACCTTCATCCAGGAGCAGGTCCAGGTTCGTCCGGTCATCCACGCCCACTGGCGTTTGCCTGTGCCGGTGCACTCCGTTGCGGGCCAAGAAGAGGAGGGCGCAGCGATCCAGGCCTTCCTCCAAGTCCAGACTGCCCAGCCCTTCGACTTGATCAATGGGCCGTTGCTGCGCATCGGTGTGCTGCAACTGGGAGCACAGGACCATGTGCTGACCCTGGTCCAGCACCACATCGTTTCCGATGGCTGGTCGATGCAGGTGATGGTCGATGAATGGATGCAGAGCTATGCCAGCCTGACCAGCGGCGCGCAGCCCAACCTTGCGCCGCTGCCCGTCCAGTACCTGGATTACGCCCACTGGCAGCGCGACTGGCTGGCAGCCGGTGAGCGCGAGCGTCAGCTGATGTACTGGCGTGAGCAGCTGGGCGATGAGCCGGTGGTACTGGAGCTGCCCACCGATCGCCCGCGTCCTGCGGTGCAGAGCTACCGCGGTGCCCGCCTGGGGCTGACCTTGGACACGCAGCTGACCACAGGCCTGCAACAGCTGGCGCAACAGCACAACGTCACGCTGTTCATGCTGCTGCTGGCCTCGTTCCAGGCGCTGCTGCAGCGCTACAGCGGCCAGGACGACATCCGTGTCGGTGTGCCCGTCGCCAACCGCCACCGCCTGGAGACCGAGCGGCTGATCGGCTTCTTCGTCAATACCCAGGTCCTGCGTGCGCGCTTCGATGGGCAACTGACCGTAGAGGCGCTGTTGGAACAAGTGCGCCAGGCCGCTTTGGGCGCCCAGCAGCATCAGGACCTGCCGTTCGAGCAACTGGTCGAAGCCCTGCAGCCTGCACGCAGCCTGAGCCACAACCCGCTGTTCCAGGTGATGTTCACCCACCGCAATCTGCTCGACCAGCAGCTGGGTGATGGCTTCAAGGTGCCGCAGCTCGATGTCCAGACCCTGAGCGGCGAACACCACAGTGCCCAGTTCGACCTGGCCCTGGATACCTTCGAGACACCCGACGGCCTGGGCGCGACCTGGACCTTCGCCACCGACCTGTTCGAAACCAGCACCCTTGAGCGCATGGCCAGCCATTGGCAAACCCTGCTGCGTGGCATGCTTGCCAGCCCCCAGGCGCCAGTGGCCGAGCTGCCCCTCATGGACGCAGGACAGCTGGACACTGCGCGCACCTGGAACCAGACCGCGCAGCGTTACCCCGACGAATACTGTGTCCACCGCCTGATCGAGCAGCAGGCCCAGC
>NZ_VEJN01000032.1:0-2324 GCF_007678615.1 Pseudomonas sp. DE0157 | reverse complement strand
GAATCGGTCAGCGGCGCGGATGCCTGGAAGTTCGAGCAACTGACGCTGGATAAAACCCAGGTCAGCACCGAAGTTACGGACGAGCCAGGTTCGGGTACTCCGGGCACGGGTAACCAAGGCGATCTGGTGCTGGTCACTATTACCGCTGACCAGAACTCCGTTGCTGAGAACGTTAAGCCGACGTTCACCATCCAGATCAACAAGGCCTTGGCCAACGACCTGGTCGTGACCCTGAGCAATAACGCTCAAGTCACCATCAAAGCCGGCCAGACTGCTGTTTCCTACGAGCACGCAGCGCAGGGCGACGACGTTTACAAAGACTCGGGCGAAATCAGCCTGGGCATCAAGTCGGCAGCAGACGCTGGCGGCCGCACCTTTGAAAACCTGCAGCTGGGTAACGATGCCTCGGTCAAAGTGACCGACACCATCGACGAAGTTGTAGCCAAGCTCACCGCTACTGACTCGGTCACCGAAGGCGGTCAGATCACTTACACCGTGACCCTGACCAACAAAGATGGCCTGCCGATCGACAAACACGGCGCGCTGACCTTTACGCTGGACGACGGCAAGACCGTCATCACCATCCCAGCCAACGGCACTACCGGTTCGGTCACTGTAACCGCGCCAGACAACGACTATGTCGGTGCTAACGATCCGGTCGTGAAATCGATCGCCTCCGTCACTGGCGCAGATGTTGGCAAGTTCGAGCAACTGACGCTGGACAAGACTCCAGTCAGCACCCAAGTTACCGACGAGCCAGGCTCGGGTACTCCAGGCACGGACAACCAGGGCAACCAAGTTCTGGTCACCATTGCGGCGGATCAGATTTCTATTGCTGAAAACGTCAAGCCAACGTTCACTGTTCAGATCAACAAGGCCCTGGCCAACGACTTGGTCGTGACCCTGAGCAACAATGAAAAGGTCACCATCAAGGCCGGCGAAACCAGCGCTCAGTACACCCACGCGGCACAAGGTGACGACGTCTACAAAGACTCGGGCGAAATCAGTCTGGGTATCAAGTCGGCAGCCGACGCTGGCGGCCGCACGTTCGAAAATCTGCAGTTGGGCAACGATGCCTCGGTCAAAGTGACTGACACCATCGACGAAGTTGTAGCCAAGCTCACCGCTACCGACTCGGTCACTGAAGGCGGTCAGATCACCTACACCGTGACCCTGACCAACAAAGACGGCCTGCCGATCGACAAGCACGGCGCGCTGACCTTCACCTTGGACGATGGCAAGACCACCATCACCATCCCGGCGAACGGCACCACTGGTTCTGTCACCGTAACTGCCCCGAACAACGTTTACGTCGGCGCGAACGACCCAGTGGTCAAGGCTATTGCGACCGTCACCGGTGCTGATGTTGGTAAGTTCGAAAAGCTGACCTTGGACACTACTCCGGTTAGTACTGCTGTCACTGACGAGCCAGGTTCGGGTACGCCAGGCACGGGCAACCAGGGCGACCAAGTGCTGGTCACCATCACCGCTGACCAGACATCTGTTGCCGAGAACGTCAAACCAACGTTCACCGTCCAGATCAACAAGGCCCTGGCCAATGACTTGGTCGTGACCCTGAGCAACAACGCTCAAGTCACCATCAAAGCTGGTCAGACTGCTGTTTCCTACGAGCACGCAGCGCAAGGCGACGACGTCTACAAAGACTCGGGCGAAATCAGTCTGGGTATCAAGTCGGCAGCCGACGCTGGCGGCCGCACGTTCGAAAATCTGCAGTTGGGCAACGATGCCTCGGTCAAAGTGACTGACACCATCGACGAAGTTGTGGCGAAGCTCACAGCAACCGACTCGGTCACTGAAGGCGGTCAGATCACCTACACCGTGACCCTGACCAACAAAGACGGCTTGCCGATCGACAAGCACGGCGCGCTGACCTTCACCTTGGACGATGGCAAGACCACCATCACCATCCCGGCGAACGGCACCACTGGTTCTGTCACCGTAACTGCCCCGAACAACGTTTACGTCGGCGCGAACGACCCAGTGGTCAAGGCTATTGCGACCGTCACCGGTGCTGATGTTGGTAAGTTCGAAAAGCTGACCTTGGATACTACTCCGGTTAGTACTGCTGTCACTGACGAGCCAGGTTCGGGTACGCCAGGCACGGGCAACCAGGGCGACCAAGTGCTGGTCACCATCACCGCTGACCAGACATCTGTTGCCGAGAACGTCAAACCAACGTTTACCGTGCAGATCAACAAAGCCCTGGCTAACGACCTGGTCGTGACCCTGAGCAACAACGCTCAAGTCACCATCAAAGCCGGCCAGACTGCTGTTTCCTACGAGCACGCAGCGCAGGGCGACGA
>NZ_VEJN01000031.1:0-2973 GCF_007678615.1 Pseudomonas sp. DE0157 | reverse complement strand
CCGGCTGCCGATGAATTCCTTTGCGCTTAAGCGTCTGTCTTTGGTCAGCGGTACCACGAACGCGGACAAATGCGGCGTCGCCTCGTCCCGGTGAATGCTGGCAATGATGATCCGATCGGCGCCGTACTTATCCGCTAGCCATTGCACAGAGCGTCGGAAAAACGCCTTTTCCTGTTCTGGCGTCGCTGTAGCGAACCATTCGGGGCTAGCTGTCATGACGTACTCAACGGCCAGAACAGCATCCTTACGCCGTTTCTCTGGCAGCAAAGCGCGCAATTTGCCCATCGCCTCGTCTGTGCTCTTCGCGACTAGGTGCTGATTGTCTGGCGTGCGCTCCTGGTCAGCATTGTGCGTCTCGCGTTCGCGATAGCAATGCTGCATCGAGGCCGCTACTGATCCCATGCTGGCGAGCTTTTTCGCTCGCATGATTGCGTATGCCATGTCATCCCGCGTTGCTGAAATACCGCCTGGCTCCGCCGGGCCACTTCATTCGAAGTGTACTCACTAGACTTTGCTTCGCAAAGATCGCTCGGGCCACGGCCAAAAGCCTGCGCGGCTACGCCTTGCCCAATGGGCTCCGCCCCTTGGAACCCCGCTCTCGCCGGCGAGGCCTCGGGAGCTGGGGAGGTGAAGCATTCCCCAGCCCCCGGGCTGAGCGTTGGGGTCGCTCCAGGGCGTCAAGGCCAAGCCGCCTACGGCGGTCGCTTCGCGAGCCTTGACCCCCTTCCACTTCAAATCTTCGCAAAATCACTGCTCGTAGCTGTTTCGAAGAGTAGAGAGCTTGGTTCGTCCATGTGGCGTGGTGTATTCACCACTAATTATGCTGTATTCAAGGTCACCGATGCATGGCTTAACACGCTGTTCTAGCCAATCGGTGATAGAAGTGGTTCCAGCCGCCTTTCGAGTGTATGGACCGTCTTTAGACGCATACTCTCTAACTGTGCTTAGATGCGGGGCCCTGATGCGGATTACGATTTCTTCAAGCTCCAGAATTCTCTCTTCAAGCTCACGAACGGTGATTGTGTTTGGCATTTATTTCCTCGTTATTTATTGGTTATTGTGAATATAATACACACTTATTTGCCATTTGTCAAGATCTTGTTGACTTGTTGTTTTTGCAGTGTTAGATGGTTATTTGTCAGATGAGTTGAGCAAATGGAGTGGGGGTCAAGGGGTTGGTGCGGCCCGCAGCCCGCAGGGCGAGGACTCGGCCCCTTGACGCCCACGGAATGACCCAGCCTCCGTGAGTGGGGGCAGGGAGTGCTTTTCTCCCTGCCCCCCGAGCCCTCGGCGGCAAGAGTGGGGGTTCCAAGGGGGCAAAGCCCCTTTGGGCGAGGGCCATAGGCCCGCTGCAAGCTATAAGAACAACTGCCCTAAGGGCAGGCATTTCCCAGGCCGACAGGCCGTGCTTTTCAGGGGTAAGGCATCGCCTAGGGCGCAGCCCTATTGAGATACAGAAGGCTGATTTTTTAACTAATTGATTTTAAAGGTTTTTTATACAAGCGAGGCTCATAGCTGATGAGCCTCATGAAGCTCATAGCTGGTGAGCTTGCGAGATTGAACCCAGATCAAATTAGAGTTATAAGTAGATCACCAAATGAGCCAACCAAGGTCACAGAATGAGCCGATTAGTACCGCCCGGTGAGCTTGCAGAGGCTCATACGAACGCAGAAAACTACAATTTCGTTCAGCTCTCCCGTAACTACCTCAAAGAGATGCGAGGGCTCGCCAGAAAAAGCCCTGTAGCTCATGAGATTTTGTATTACTTGGTTGAACACATGGGCCGAACTACAAATGCCGTGGTTTGCAGTCGCAACGTGCTGGCCGAGGTGACGGGTTGCAGCATTGCAACTGTAGGGAGAGCCATCAGGGTTCTAAAGGATGACAACTGGATCGACACCGTAAAGATCGGCAACGCTAGTGCCTATTGCGTCAACGAGCGGGTGTTCTGGCAAGCAGCACGAAATCAACGGCAGTATGCGGTCTTCTCAGCAACGGTCATTGCCGCAGCCTCAGAGCAGGACAGCGATTTTCGTGAGAAAGCCAAGCAGAAGCTAACCTATATCCCGATTATCGAAGATGATAACCGCATGTTGGTAAACACTGATGAATCCCTTCCGCCACCAGACCAAGCAGACATGGATTTAAACTGATGAGCGAAACACCACGGTTTATCGAAGTTGGTGATTTCGATGATGTACCTAGTCCTGTCCCGATTTTTGTTACTCGAAACAGGCCAGATCGCTTACACGGCAATGCGATGAAGAAGGCACTGGCTGCTGATCCAACTTATGCCGCTCAATTGCGTGCTGAACTCACCGCAGAGGATGCGGTTGACGAGCTAGCCGTTCTCGATCGTTACGAGCAATCCATCAAATCACCGTGAGCGCCCACGATCGGACGCATTTCTACCATTTTCACGACCTACCGCCTTGCGCTGTTGCTTGGATTTGGCGTTCTCCATCTGATATGTCATTGCGACCCTAAGCACTTGGGTCACCTGATCCTTGGTAAGCCCCTTGAAAGCGCCCTGAAGCGTTTCTAGGCGTTTTCTTAGGTCATTGGCCGTATCCTGCATCTCTTTTGCTCTACGACGCTCCTGCAGCGCAGTAGAGGCCGCAGCGATGGTCCCAGAAAGCTCCTCACTCACTGACCTGGTCAAACGCTCAGCAATTGCTTCCGGTGTCTCGACGTCGGTTGAAAACAGCCCCTTGCGCAGTACCCGCGGTTCCACCTCCTTTGGCGCGATCATCGCCAAAGGTTCTGTACCGCGTTTGATGGCCGCGTAATGCTGCTGGATCGTTTGATGCGTTGCCTTGCTGCCCTCAATCCCGCGCTCGAGGCCCAAGTCTGCGACACGACCGGCATAGCTGGTCTGATCGGCGCGCATTTTGTCCCGGCTGCCGATGAATTCCTTTGCGCTTAAGCGTCTGTCTTTGGTCAGCGGTACCACGAACGCGGACAAATGCGGCG
>NZ_VEJN01000030.1:0-2990 GCF_007678615.1 Pseudomonas sp. DE0157 | reverse complement strand
TGTGAGAGTAGGTCATCGTCAAGATTCATTTCGCAAAACCCCTATCTGCGTATGCAGGTAGGGGTTTTGTCTTTGGGCGTCAAATAAGCCGGTCGGCATTGCACCTGTGGAAGCCCCGAGGGTTGGCGGCCTGGTATCTGAGCCGGACCGGTGCAACGTACCCCCCCCAATCTCAATCGCAGGTCCTTGTCCTATGCAAGGCAATCCCCCATGGCTATCATGCCAGCCTCATTCGAAGTCGAGACGCGCATGCTGAAGTTGTTGAATCTCCTCAAGGATGGCCGATTCCATTCCGGAGAAGCTCTGGGGGCGGCTCTGGGCGTCAGTCGCAGTGCGGTGTGGAAGCAGCTGCAGCACCTGGAAAGCGAGCTAAACCTCAGTATCCATAAGGTACGTGGACGCGGCTATCAGCTAGCCTCACCGTTGGTGCTGCTGGACAATGCTGCGATCGCAGGATACGCGGAGGCGGCAGCCTGGCCCACATTCATCCATGAGTCGATCGACTCGACCAATGCTGAAGGTATGCGCTTGGCGGCGGCAGGACAGCCAGCGCCCTTCGTCGTCTTGGCGGAGCAGCAGACTGCGGGTCGCGGGAGACGCGGCCGGCAATGGATCAGCCCTTTCGCGCAAAACCTTTACTTCAGTCTGGTGCTGCGCATTGATGGCGGCATGCGCCAGCTTGAGGGCCTGAGCCTGGTCGTGGGGTTGGCGGTCATGCGCACATTGCAGGCATTCGGGGTAAGGAATGTAGGCTTGAAGTGGCCTAACGACGTGCTGGTCGATGGTCACAAGGTCACCGGCATCTTGCTCGAGTTGATCGGTGATCCGGCAGACGTATGCCATGTGGTGCTGGGCATTGGCATAAACGTAAATATGCAGGCCAATGCGCAGGTGGATCAACGATGGACATCCATGCGTCGAGAATTGGGGGCGCCTGTAGACCGCAATCATTTAGTGGCGGTGCTGAGCCACCACTTGGAGCATGAGCTGGGGCGTCACCGCCGATATGGGTTCGCGGCTTTCCAGGAAGAATGGGAGCAAGCGCATCTCTGGCAGGGGCGCAATGTCACGCTCATTGCCGGAGCCACCCAGGTACAAGGCGTAGTCGCGGGCGTGGACGGGCAGGGCGGTTTGCGCATGTGTGTAGATGGCGTGGAGAGAGTTTTCAGCGGCGGCGAGCTTAGTTTGAGGTTGAGTGATGATTCTTGAGCTCGATTGCGGTAACAGCTTCATCAAGTGGCGGGTAATTCACGTTCACGACGCAATGATCGTGGGTGGCGGAATCGTGGATTCCGACCAGACACTCATGGACCAGATCAGAGCGCTGGCATGCGTGCAGGTTACGGCTTGCCGTATCGTCAGTGTGCGCAGTGAAGAAGAAACCGACGCTTTGACGTCACTGATTGCTCAAGTGTTTGCCGTCCAGGCACAGGTCGCACGGTCAGCGCCGGAGATGGCGGGCGTGCGCAACGGCTATGAGGACTATCAGCGCCTTGGTATGGATCGTTGGCTGGCGACGCTGGGCGCATTTCACTTGGCCAAGGGCGCTTGCCTCGTCATTGATCTGGGCACTGCGGCCAAAGCGGACTTCGTGGCGGCCAATGGGGAGCATCTCGGCGGCTATATCTGTCCAGGCATGCCTCTGATGCGCAGCCAACTGCGCACGCACACGCGGCGTATTCGCTATGACGATGCGTCTGCCGAGCGTGCACTGGTCAGCTTGGCTCCGGGTCGCTCAACGGTGGAGGCGGTCGAACGAGGCTGCGTGCTGATGCTGCAAGGCTTCGTGCGCACACAAGTTGAGCAAGCGCGTGAGATGTGGGGCGAGGATTTTGCTGTGTTCCTGACGGGAGGGGATGCCCCGCTGGTCAAGGACTCGTTGCCTGACGCGCGTGTAGTGCCCGACTTGGTCTTTGTAGGCCTGGCCATGGCCTGCCCATTGAATTGAGGTGCCTATGCGCTGGTTGTTCTTGTTGCTGCTGATCCTCAATGGTGTGTACTACGTCTGGAATCAGCAGGAGGCACCACTTAAGGTCAAGGATGTCACGCCGCTTTCGCTTTATAAAGGCAGTCAGCAGGACATTCGCCTGTTGCGGGAAGCGGGAGTGGCGCCACCTGATCGGCGTCGCGAAGAGTGCCTCATCGTTGGAGGCGCAATGACGACCGAGGTGCTCGAGTCGCTTCGTCAGCGGCTGACGAGTCTGGACATCGCCACGGCTCCAGTCCGTGGGCAGGTCGCAGGTGCCCAGGGGCGTTGGCTCAAAGTAGAGCCTGAAAGTGAACGCTTGTTGGACCCAGCGGCCCTTGACGCGCTTTCCAATGATTTCAAAGACTTAAAACATCAAATTATTTTCTGCCAGGGTATTGCAACTGGTGAATAGCTTGATAGAATGGCGCCCGCTTCGCAGGGAACACCACTCAGGTGGTTGAATTGCAAGCCGTGTCACTGCAGCTAAGTTTCAGATTTGATTGAAAAAATTTGAAAAAGCGCTTGACACCAGGACGGCAGATCAATAAAATGCCGGCCACATCTGGAGGGATTCCCGAGCGGCCAAAGGGGACGGACTGTAAATCCGTTGCGAGAGCTTCGAAGGTTCGAATCCTTCTCCCTCCACCAGTTTTAGCGAGAGCCGCAAGCCTCGCGGGTATAGTTTAGTGGTAGAACCTCAGCCTTCCAAGCTGATGATGCGGGTTCGATTCCCGCTACCCGCTCCAAGTTTGCTGGTTATTGCATAACGTGTTTTGCTCTTGTAGCTCAGTTGGTAGAGCACACCCTTGGTAAGGGTGAGGTCAGCGGTTCAAGTCCGCTCAAGAGCTCCATATAAACAAGGCAGATATGAAAATATCTGCCTTTGTTTTATCAGCGCAAGACTATTTCTTCTGCGGAGGATTGTATCGATGGCTAAGGAAAAGTTTGATCGTACCCTTCCCCACGTTAACGTCGGCACTATCGGCCACGTTGACCACGGTAAGACCACTCTGACCGCAGC